>DAOTYS010000220.1:0-24491 GCA_034434575.1 Thermoflexales bacterium | reverse complement strand
GGCTGTAAGTTTACCCGACGCCCAGAGCGCCGGCGGGCAACAAATCTCATCTGTCACATGCTGTCTGCCATCTGCCAACGCGCGGCAGTCACTTGTCCCAGCGCGATGCCGCCATCGTTGGGCGGCACGCGCTGATGCCAATAGGGGCGGAATCCCTCGTCGCGCAGGCGCTGGATGGCGCGCTCGAGCAGGTAGCGATTCTGGAAGCAGCCGCCTGTCAGGACGACGCGCGATTCTTTGACCCGGCGCGCCACGGCCACGATCATCTCGACCAGGGTGTTGTGAAAGCGCGCAGCCAGCGCGCTCAAGTGACGCGGGTTGCCGGGCGATTGACGCTTAAGTGCGCGCGCATCGTCGATGACGGCCCGAATCAACGGCGCCCAGTCAAGCTGGATTTTGGATTTTGGATTTTGGATGGCGTGGTTCGTATTGCGTATTGCGTGTCGCATGACTCGTGTTGTGTATCGTGTGTTGCGCGTTCTGAATTCTGACGACTGATGACTGACTTGTCAGTGGGCAATTCAAAATCCGCAATCCCAGAATCCAAAATCGAAAAGGGATAGGATTCGTCGGTGCGCAGGTCGCCGATGGCAAATTCGAGTTGCATGGCGGCCTGACCTTCGTAGTTGAGGCGCTGGCGCAGGCCGGCCAGCGACGCAACGGCGTCGAACAGCCGGCCGGCGCTGGTGGTCACCGGCGCGTTGATCCCTTGCGCCAGCATACGGCGCACCAGGGCGCGCTCGCCCGGCGCAAACGCGGCCACCGGCGCCAGATCCTCCATCTCGCAGACCGCATCGCCAAACATCTCGAACAGCGCCCCCATCGCAACCCGGCGCGGTTCCCTGATTGCCAGATCGCCGCCGGGCAGCCGGAACGGCCGCAGGCAGGCAACACGGGTGAACAGCTCAACCCCATCCTCCTGCGCCGGCGATCGTGCGCGCAGAAACTCGCCGCCCCAAATCGTGCCATCGAGGCCGTAGCCCGTGCCGTCCCACGACACGCCCAGCGCCGGGCCGGCCAGGTCGTTTTCCGCCATGCACGCCGCCACGTGCGCCATGTGATGCTGAACGCGGATCAGCGGCAGCCCGCGCTGCGCTGCATAGGTCTCCGCAAAGCGCGTGGACAGGTAGTCGGGGTGCAGATCGCAGGCCACCGCATCCGGGCGCCATTCATACAGCGCGCTCAGGCTGTCGATCACGCGGCAAAACGCCTCATAGGCCTGCGTTGTCTCCAGATCGCCGATGTGCTGGCTGATGAACACGTTGTCGCCGATGGAGATGGCGACTGCGTTCTTCAGGTGCGCGCCCACGGCCAGAACCGATCTTCGATTTTGGATTTTGGATTTTGGATTTTGGATTGGGGATTGGCGATTGACGATTGCTTCCTTGCTGTCCGTCACTGCCAATCGGTCATCTGCGCTCTGACTACTGACTACTGACATCTGGCTACTGACTACTGACATCTGACTACTGACTACTGATCTCTGACTACTCCCGATCGGCAACGGCGCATAGCCGCGCGCCCGGCGCAGCACCGCCTCGCGCCCGCCCATCACGCGCACAATCGAATCATCCACGTGGCGCACGATGGGCCGGTTGTGAACCAGAAACAGATCGGCGATGCCGGCCAGCCGCTCCAGCGCGTCGCGCTCGTCGATGCAGATCGGCTCGTCGGACACATTGCCGCTGGTGGCCACGATCGGGAAGCCCAGCTCGGCCATCAGCAGGTGGTGCAGCGGGGTATAGGGCAACATCACGCCGAGGTACGGATTGGGTGGCGGGGCGACAGCCTCGGAGAGCGCGCCGGCGCTGTCTGCGCGTCGGCGCAGCAGGACGATTGGCGACTCGGCAGAGCGCAACAGCCGGGCTTCTATCTCGCTCACATGGCACAGCGCCTCGACGTGTCGCAGGGCAAGGGTTTCCGGGCCATGCGCCCAGGGAACCATCAGCGCAAAGGGCTTTTCTTCGCGGCGCTTGCGCCGGCGCAACAGCCGCACGGCGTCGTCGTTGCGCGCGTCGGCCATGAGGTGAAATCCGCCCAGGCCCTTGACGGCGACAATGCGCCCCTGCCGGATGGCTTCGGCGGCGCTCAACAGGGCCTGCTCGCGGCTGCTGAGTGTTTTGCCGTCAGCGTCCCACAACGCCAGATGCGGGCCGCACACGGGACAGGCATTGGGCTGGGCGTGGAAGCGGCGATCGAGCGGGTTGTCGTATTCGGCCTGGCACGCCGCGCACATGGGGAAGATGCGCATCGATGTGTTGGGCCGATCGTAGGGCAGGGCTTCGATGATAGTGAAGCGCGGGCCGCAGTTCGTGCAATTGGTGAAGGGATAGCGATAGCGCCGGTTCGCGGGATCGAAGATGTCGCGCCGGCAGTCCGGGCAGGTGGCCAGATCGGGCAGCACCAGGGCCGTCTTGTCGCCGGCGCCCTCGCTGTGCCGGATTTCGAAGGCGGTGAAGCCGGCTGCGTCCAGGTGCGACGCCTCCAGGCTCTGGATGACGGCGTGCGGGGGCTTCTCCGGCTCGATGCGCAGCAGGAAGGCGTCCAGTTGCGCCTGGCTGCCGTCCACTTCGATGAACACGCCCTGCGCGTTGTTGATGACCCAGCCGGTCAGTCCCATCTCTGTGGCCAGCCGGTAGATGAAGGGCCTGAAGCCGACCCCCTGCACTGCGCCACGAATGACCACGCGCAGGCGCATCAATCGTTCTGCTTGCATCGGCGCGATGATAACCGATGCCGGTGGCGCTGCTCTTGCCAGCCGGTCAAGTTTGGCTAAACTGAATGCCGGATGCGCTGGCGCAAACAGGCCGGGCGACATCGGTTTGCGATGGCGTTTAGTGTGGCAGCGCACACAAGTAGTGTGGGCGCATCGCGGTCAGGATCGTGGATGATCGCAGGATCGAGAGCCTTAAGGTGATGGCGGTGGAAATATGATTGACGAGCAAACCCTGCAGGAGATTGTGCGGCGTATCGTGGCAGCGGCGCAGCCCAGCCGCGTGCTCTTGTTCGGTTCCTACGGCCGCGGCGACGCCGACGCCGGTTCTGATCTGGACCTCATGGTGATCAAACCGGAAGTGTCCGACCCGTACAGCGAAATGATCCGCCTGCAGGAAGCGGTGGGCAATATTGGACCGGGGATGGATGTATTGGTCTATTCCGAGGCGGAATACCGACGACGCAGCCAGGTGCCGGGCACCGTGCTGTACTGGGCGCGCAAGGAAGGAAAGGCCCTCTATGAAGCCGCATCTTGAAGAGGCCTGGCGGTCCCTGCGCCTGGCAGATCGTGACATCAAGGCTTTTAAAGTTCTCAATAAGGAGCCGGATGTTCATCTTTCCATTGTCTATTTCCACGCCCAGCAGGCTGTGGAGAAATCGCTCAAGGCGGTCTTGTTTTCGCAACAGATCGAATTCGCGCGCACACACGACCTGGTCAGGCTGGCGCGTCTGCTTGGCGATCAAGGCGTCATGTTGCCGGTCAGAGAAGATCAACTCCGCCGACTGAACCCTTTTGCCGTTGCTTTCCGCTACGACGATATGGAAATCGCGCCTGTAGCGCAGGAAGGTATGGCGAGTCTGATCGCGGAGATTCGCGGCTGGGCAGAGCAGGAAGTGAGCGCGGCGACGGAACGTGAGGAAAGCAATGACCCGGACTACCGGTGACCCAACACCGCGCTGCGGATGACCACGCGCAGGCGCATCAATCGTTCTGCTTGCATCAGCGCGATGATAACCGATGCCGGCGGCGCCGCTTTTGCCATCCGGTCAAGTTTGGCTAAACTGAATGCCGGATGCGCTGGCGCAAACAGGCCGGGCGACATCGGGCTGTGATGGCGTTTGCTGTGGCAGCGCACACAAGCAGCAGCGCGCATTGGGCCGGGTGGTTCCCTGAGACCGGGTTGGTTCAAGGTGGAAAAAGTGTATGTCAATCTCCCGAAGATAGACGACGCGCAGTTCAAGGTCAGCAAGGAAAATAAGGCCTGGAACAGGGCGTTTTGTGGGGAGGCTTTATGACTGCGCTCTACCCCGACACCCATCCCAAAATGGAAGCCCTGCAAATCGAACTCATTCGGCGTATGCCCGCGTGGAAGAAAATCGCCATTGTGGATGGGCTGAACGAAACGGTCAAAGCGCTGGCAATCAGCGGTATTAAAGAACGCAACCCCAATGCCGCGCCCGAACAAATCCGGCGTCTCCTGGCAGAACAGATGCTCGGCGAGGAATTGGCGCGCAAGGTATACGGCGATGCAAGGTGAAACAACGCGCATCACACTGCTCGTTGCGCGCACGCTCGAACGGCTTGGAATTCGTTACGCAGTGGGTGGCTCACTGGCGAGTTCCCTGCACGGCGTGATGCGTTCCACCCTGGATGTGGATATTGTGGCAGAGATGACACCCGGACACATCCCGCCGCTGGTCGCCGCGCTTTCAGGGGAATTCTACGCTGACGCTGAAATGATGCGCGATGCCATCCAACATCATGGCTGTTTCAATCTGATTCATTTTGAAACCGCCTTCAAGGTGGATATCTTTGTCCGCAAACCCCGCGCCTTTGACGGAATGCAACTGGAGCGGCGCAGAGCGTCCGTGATTGCAACCGAACCGGATGAGTCGGTCTATGTCATAAGCCCCGAAGACACCATTCTCGCCAAGCTGGAATGGTATCGTATGGGCGGCGAAGTCTCGGACCGCCAATGGCGCGACATTCTCGGCGTGCTGAAAACCCGCGCCGGCGAACTCGACCTGGCTTACCTCCGCCAATGGGCGCTCACTCTCAACGTCGGCGATTTATTGGAACGCGCCCTGGCGGAAGCGGGCTGACCGGAGTCGGTGATGGCCCGATCCACCCGTCATCGCTACGTGCGCTCGAACACCACAAAGCGGTAGGTCACCACCCCGGCCTTCAAGCAGTGCTGCAAGGCCAGACTGCCCACCGTGCTGCGCCAGTAGGCCCAGGGCAACCAGGCTGCCCGGCCCAGCCGGATCAAGGCGTGGACAAGCCGGCTGTCCCAGTTCAGCAGGCGCAACGCCGGCGTAAGGTCGCGGTCGCTCACCAGCGCGAAGCCATGCCGGCCGGCCATTTCCATCGCCTGCGTGACAGCGCATAAGCCCGGCGCGCGCCAGCCGGCCTGAAAAGCCCCCAATGCCATCCGTTCATCAGGCGTGAGCGTGTTCGAGGCGCTGCGCTCGGGCAGAAAATCGTCGCACAGCATCAGCCGGCCGCCAGGCCGCACGATGCGCGCGACCTGCTCGAAATAGCGCTCCGGCGCCGGCGCGTGGATGAATGCCTCGATCGAGAAGGCGGCGTCGGCTGCCGGCAGATCGGGCAACTGGAGAAAATCGGCCTCCACGAACGCGCAACGGTCCTGCAGGCCGAGGCGGGCAGCCTGTTCGCGGGCCAGCCTGGCTTGAAGCGGGCTGATGGTGATGCCGGTTGCGCGAAAGCGGGCGTCTGCGGCGCCCTCCAGCCGGGCCGTGAGATAGAACAGGCTGCCGCCGACGCCACAGCCCAGATCGACGACGTGGAATGCCTCGCCCCGCTGCGATGAGCGCAATCGCTCGATCTCCTCCAGCGCCAGCCGGTTGGAATAGTTCAGCGCTTCTTCAATCGTGGTTACGCCTGCCGCCCACACCGCGCGACGAATGGCGCGCGCCCGGCCTCCCGCCCCCAGCGCGAGGAAGAGGCGCGTGTTGCGCTCGTAGTAGGCGCGAACGTCTGATGTGTTCATGCCGGCGCCATCTCAAAAAACGCGCACTCCCGGCTGACGGGTGTTGCCCGTGTTCTCAGCCCCGTTCGGCCTCCTCGCGCGCGATGCGCGTCCAGCGGATCACGCGCGAGGGATCGTTGGCGATGGTGTGATTGTCTTTCATGATGACTTCGACCCGGCAATCGTGGCGGCGCAGTTCGTCCAGCGCGGCGCGCAGGTTGGCGCGAATGCGCGTTTCGTCGAAGGCGGGCATGGCCAGATCGGCCGGATTCGGCTTGTAGGAGAAGATGTAGCGCGGGCCAAGCTGCTCGGCCATCACCGGCACGTTGGCCCACGGCGACATCGACACGCGGCGCAAGCGGGGAACTTTTTTCACCACGCGCCAGCGCGTGTCCAGCGCCTCGCAGCAGCCATAGCAGTTCAGGCCAAAGCGCTCCAGGATTGGCAACTGGTACTGGAACACGAACTCCTCGAACATGGCCGGCGACACGCCCACCGTCTCCTGGCTCTCAGCGAAGCCCCACAGATCGATGGTGCGCGGGTGATCTGCATAGTCTGGTTGAGGGAGTTCGGTGCTCCAGCCGAATCCGCCGGATCCCACATAGGCGCCGTCGTTGTTGAGGCTCAGCAGGCCATGTTGCTCCAGAAAATCCAGCCGCGCCAGTGTGCCGTCGCGCAGGAACGCCATCAGGCGATGGATCAGTTCCGGCTGGTCGATCATGTCCATCAGGAACGGCTGTAAGCCGCGCAGAAAAACCGCCGTTTGTGTCAGCCCCAGCGTCCACCACCAGCTCGACTTGAGCCGCACCGTGAGAATGTCGCCCAGCGTATCGCCGGCCAGTTCGAGGGCGCGCGTGGTCGCGGCGCGGTCGATCTGGATGCGCGGGAAACGCAGCTTGTCGAGGTCGGCCCAGGTCTTGATCGGCGCGTCCCATATATACGATCCGCCGTGCTCGCCCCCGATTCTGGTCTCGTGAACGCCCCAATCGCTCTCGACATACACGTGGCCGATGTTGAAATACGGCTCGATCACGCGGTCGTCCTGCATATCGCGGCCCCAGAAGATTTCCTTGCGCAGGCGCATCTCCCAGTCGCGGGCCAGGTCGCCTTCGCAACGCAAGTCGGCGGCGGTGATGATCTCATTCCAGCCATTTTCGGGATCGCAGAACACCAGCGGGCGAGTGGGCAGCAAGGCATTGTGGGCGTACCACAGGTCGCGTTTCTCCTGTTCGATGGGTCGCGCGGCCAGTTCGGCCACGTGCCGGGCCAGTTCACGCAGGATTGCGCGGTCGGCGGGGCTGATGGCGGCCTCGCTGGCCAGCCGGCTGGAGGTGCTGAGCGTTGCAACAGTCTGATCTGAGGGCATGGGTTCCTCCTGATTGTGTTGGCGGGTATGGTACACCGGAGCGCGCCACACAGACGCGGGCTGGTGATCTGAACGCAAAAGGGACTCCCGGCAACGCCGGGAGTCCCTTTTTATCTCGCGTTCGACAGAGGCGGCTTACAACTTCACGCCCGTTGGGTCCGGCCGCCACGATTCGAGCGACTTCATGTAATTGGCCCGCTCGAAGGCCGCCGGCTCGGCCACATTGATCTGGCTCATGCTGCCTTGCATCTGTTTGACCGACTCGTACTCGTGCTCTTCCATCCAGCGTTTCAAATCGGCTGCCAGTTCGCCGATTCGCTGGGGGCCGTGCTGGAGCAGCTCCGAGGCGACCATGGCCGCTTTCGCGCCGGCCATCATGCTCTTCAGCACATCCGTCGTGGTGTGCACGCCATTGGTGACGGCAAAGTCTACCGGCACGCGCCCGTACAGAATCGCCACCCAGCGCAGCGACAGCATCAAATCAGTCGAATTGCTGAGCACATGCTGCGGCACGACTTCCAGCGCTTCGATGTCGATGTCCGGCTGATAGAAGCGGTTGAACAACACCAGGGCGTCCGCGCCGGCGTCGGCCAGTTTGCGCATCATGTTGCCGGTGGCGGTGAAGAACGGGCCGATCTTCACCGCGACGGGGATCGACACGCTTTTCTTCACGTCGCGCACCACGTCGAGATACATCTGCTCGATCTCGACCCCATCGCGGCCGATGTCGGTGGCGATGTAGTACACGTTCAGTTCCAGTCCGGCCGCTCCGGCTTGCTCGATCTTCTTCGCGTAGCTGATCCAGCCGCCGGTGGACACGCCGTTGAGGCTGCCGATGATGGGAACGCCGGCTGTCTCGCTGGCCTTGCGCACCAGCTCCAGATAGGCGTCCGGCCCGATGTTGTAATTCTTCAGATCGGGGAAGTACGTCATCGCCTCCGGCGAGCTGTAGGAGCCGTAGTTCAGGTAGTGATCCAGAATCAGGCTTTCGGCGTTGATCTGCTCTTCGAACAGCGAATACATCACGATGGCCGGGGCGCCGGCGTCGACCAGGCGTTTGATGTTATCGAGATTCTTCGACAAGGGCGAAGCAGCCGGCACGATCGGATGCGCCAGTTTCAAACCCATGTAAGTGGTCGTCAGGTCCATTGGTGTCCTCTCAAAGCGTTGCGTGCTGCGTGTTCCGTATTGCGTATTGGGCTTTCCGTGGTCAACAACGGTGCGCGGTACGGAATACGCAGTGCGCAATACGCAATATGCGCTACGCCTTCGCCATCTTCTCCAACTGCGCCCAGCGTTCGTGGACGAGCTTCTGCGCCTCGGCCATCAGCGCCTCGGCTGCGGCCGGGTTGCTCTGGGCCAGCATCCGATAGCGCGTCTCGTTATAGGCGTAATCCTTCAACGCTATCTTCGGCGCGCCCGAGTCCAGTTGGAACGGGTTCTTGCCTTCGGCTTTCAGGCGCGGGTCATAGCGATACAGCGGCCAGTAGCCCGACTCCACCGCCAGCTTCTGCTGGTTCATGCCTTTGGTCATGTCGATGCCGTGGTTGATGCAGTGGCTGTAGGCGATGATGAGCGACGGGCCGGGATAGGATTCGGCTTCGATGAAGGCGCGCACCGTCTGCGCGTCGCTGGCGCCCATGGCGACCGAGGCGACGTACACGTTGCCGTAGCTCATGACCATGCCGCCCAGGTCTTTCTTGAAGCTGGGCTTGCCGCCGGCGGCGAAGCGCGCCACCGCCCCCAGCGGCGTGGCCTTCGAGGCCTGGCCGCCGGTGTTGGAGTACACCTCGGTGTCGAGCACCAGCACATTCACGTCGGCGCCGCTGGCCAGCACATGGTCCAGACCGCCATAGCCGATGTCGTAGGCCCAGCCGTCGCCGCCCATGATCCACACGCTGCGTTTGACGAGCATGTCGGCGACGCCCAGCAGATCCCGAACTTCGGCCTGCGCGCTGTGCAAGCCGGCCAGCTTCGACTTGAGGGCGGCCACGCGCTCGCGCTGGGCGTTGATGCCGGCCTCGTCGCTCTGGTCGGCGTTCAGCAGGCCGTCGGCCAGTTCCGCGCCGATGACGTCTCTCAGCCGCGCCACCAGTTCACGGGCGTATTGATTCTGCTTGTCGATCGCCAGGCGGAAGCCCAGGCCGAACTCCGCGTTGTCCTCGAACAGCGAGTTGCTCCAGGCCGGCCCACGCCCGGCCTTGTTGAAGGCCCAGGGGGTTGTCGGCAGGTTGCCGCCGTAGATCGAAGAGCAACCGGTGGCATTAGCCACCATCATGCGGTCGCCGAACAACTGGGTGGCCAGCTTGACGTAGGGCGTCTCGCCGCAGCCGGCGCATGCCCCGGAGAACTCAAAGAGCGGCTCGAGCAACTGAATGTTCTTGACCGTGCTGTACTTGATGCCGTCGTAGCGCGGGGCTTCAGGCAGGTTGAGGAAGAAGTCCCAGTTGGCGCGCTCGGTTTCGCGCAGCGGCAACTGAGGCGCCATGTTGATGGCCTTGCGCCCGGCTGCGCTTTTGTCTTTGGCCGGGCAGACTTCCACGCACAGGGCGCAGCCGGTGCAGTCCTCGACCGCCACCTGGAGGGTGTACTTCCTGCCTGGCAGCTCTTTGAACTTCGCGTCGGTGGATTTGAATGTGGCCGGGGCATTGGCCAGCTCCGCCGCGTCGTACACCTTGCTGCGAATCACAGCGTGCGGGCAGACCAGCACACACTTGCCGCACTGGATGCACAGGTTCGGCTCCCAGACCGGCACTTCCAGCGCGATATTGCGCTTTTCCCAGCGCGTGGTGCCGGAGGGATACGTGCCGTCCGCAGGGATCTTGCTCACCGGCAACAAATTGCCCTGGTTGGCGATGATGGCGGCGGTGACCTCCTGCACAAAAGCCGGCGCGCCCGGCGCGACCGGCGGCGCCATCTCAATCGCGCTGGTCGCTGTGGCAGGCACTTTCACCTCGTGCAGATGGCCCAGCGCCGCGTCCACGGCGGCGAAGTTCTTTTGCACCACGGCCTCGCCGCGCTTGCCATAGGTCTTGCGGATCGACTCCTTGATTTGCGCGATGGCCTCGTCGCGCGGCAGCACGCCGCTGATGGCGAAGAAGCACGCCTGCATCGTCGTGTTGATGCGATTGCCCATGCCGGTTTCGCGCGCCACGGAATAGGCGTCGATCACATAGAACTTGATCTTCTTGTCAATGATTTGCTGTTGCAGCCGGCGCGGCAGGTGATCCCACACCTCGTCCGGCCCGTACAGGCTGTTCAACAGGAAGGTTGCGCCGTCGGCGGCTTTCTCCAGCACGTCGTACTTCTCGATGAAGCCGAACTGATGCACCGCAATGAAGTTCGCCTTTTGGATCAGGTAGGGGCTGCGAATCGGGCGCGGGCCAAAGCGCAGGTTGGACAGCGTCAACGTGCCGGACTTCTTCGAGTCGTAGAAGTAGTAGCCTTGCGCGTAATAGGGCGTTTGCTCGCCGATGATTTTGATCGAGTTCTTGTTGGCGCCCACTGTGCCGTCGGCGCCCAGACCGTAGAACAGCGCGCGCACCACATCGTCCGGCTCGATGTTGAAGTCGGGATCGTAGTCGATGCTGGTGAAGGACACGTCGTCGATGATGCCGACGGTGAAGTGGTTCCTGGGCTGCGGCTTGGCGGCTTCGTCGAAGATGCCTTTGACCATCGCCGGGGTGAATTCCTTGCTGGCCAGGCCATAGCGCCCGCCGATGACCTTCGGCATCTGCGCGAAGGGCGTCACGCCGTTGGCGTAGGCTTCCATGATCGCCGTGACCACGTCCTGATAGAGCGGCTCGCCGGCGCTGCCCGGCTCTTTGCAGCGGTCAAGGGTCACGACCACTTTGACGCTGGCCGGCAGCGCGTCGAGCAGATGTTGCGCCGAGAACGGACGATAGAGGCGCACTTTCACCAGGCCGACCTTGTAGCCGTGGTTATTCAGATAGTCGATCGTTTCATGGGCGGCTTCGGCGCCCGATCCCATCATCACGATGACGCGGTCGGCGTCGGGCGCGCCCACATACTCGAACAGCTTGTACTGCCGCCCGGTGAGGCTGGCGAATTTGTCCATCGCCTTCTGCACGATGCCGGGCACTCTCTGGTAGAAAGGATTGACCGTCTCGCGGCCCTGGAAGTACACATCGGGGTTCTGCGCGGTGCCCCGGATGAACGGGTTGTCCGGCGACAGCGCGCGCTGGCGGTGCGCCGCCACCATCGCGTCCGGGATCATGGCGCGAATGTCGTCATCCAACAGTTCCTCGATCTTCATCTCT
The DNA here is from genome assembly GCA_034434575.1 of Thermoflexales bacterium. Lineage (GTDB taxonomy): Bacteria > Chloroflexota > Anaerolineae > J036 > Brachytrichaceae > Roseilinea. Next base: position 13,140 of record DAOTYS010000220.1, on the reverse strand, counting down.
TCGTGCGAAGTGCGAAAGCCGTCGAAGGCGTGGATGAACGGCACGCGCGATTCAAGCGTGGCAGCCTGCGCGATCAGCGCAAAGTCCATCACCTCCTGCACGGAGTTGGAGAACAACATGGCCCAGCCGGTCGAGCGGGTGGACATCACATCGGAGTGGTCGCCGTAGATCGACAGCCCCTGGGCAGCCAGGGCGCGCGCGGCGATGTGGAAGACCGTGCTGGTCAGTTCCCCGGCGATCTTATACATGTTCGGGATCATCAGCAGCAGGCCCTGGCTGGCGGTGAAGGTACAGGCCAGCGCGCCGGCCTGCAACGCGCCGTGGATGCTGCCGGCGGCGCCGCCTTCCGACTGCATCTCCTTGACCAGCGGCACGGTGCCCCAGATGTTGCGCTTGCCTTCCGAGGCCCACTGATCGGCCCATTCGCCCATATTCGACGACGGGGTGATCGGATAGATCGCGATGACCTCATTCGTCTTGAAGGCAACGTAAGCGGCTGCCTCGTTGCCATCGATCGTGACAAGGGGTCGTTCTTTCATCTCAACAGAATCTCCTGTGCATACCCTGCGCGGGGCGCGGAAAACCGCTGGTTGTCGAGTGGTCGGTCGTCAACGATCACCGCACATCGCCATTGATTGCGGCGGAGTGTCCGAAGCGAGCCTCCTGAGATTCAGGCGCTTTGACGGATTCGATCCGTGGTGGCTCCTCTCGGCATCTGCGGCTCAACGCGCCCTGCGAAGGATGAATTGAGTTTTCAACGTCGCGCCGCCGGCCTGCGTTCAACAGACAACGCAAAGTGGCTGCTACGGGGCAGCCCTGGCCGACGCCTGCAAGTATTATGAGCCGGCGAATGATTTGCGCAAGTGAGATTTGGCCGGGCTATCGCGTGAAGGAGGTCATGCTCTGGCGTGATCGTGACTGGCCGGCCACAGCGTCACCAGGTAGATGGCATACAACATCGGTTTCCCAAACCGATCCAGTCCGAATGTCGCCGCGTCGCCGGTGAGTTGGGCGGTCTGCGCCAGATTGTGTGTGGTCACTGCCCAGTTCACCAGCGTCACGGTCAGCAACACGTAGCCCAGATACAGAAAGATGCGTCCGGCGCGGGGCAGCGTCGGCGAACTGACATTGGCCCACGATCCCGCCGTCAGGGCATCCCAGATCAGGCCGAACGCGATAAATCCGACACCGGCAAACCCGAAAAACGGCGTGAAACGATTGTTGATGAAGGCCGTCTGCCGCAGCAGCCCGCTCACCAGCACGACCAGCAGCAGCGCCGCCGCCCGTTCTGCCGTTAATTCACGGCGCATCAGCCACACCAGCGCCACCGCGCCGAAAATAATCGTCCACCAGAAATCGGTGTAGGCCGGCCCATACCAGGTCAGCAGGCTCAATGGCCGGCCCACATCGGCCATCTCGATCCACAGCCCCATCAGACCAAAGGCGCACAGGTAGACCGCCAGCGATTGCCGGCCGCGCCGGGCCTGGGTGATCCCGGCGGCAACTGCCAGCCCGAAGAACACCATCCGCCACACCGGCGTGTACTGGTTATTGAGGAAGTCCGCGTAGGCGCTGGCTGCCAGTTGCGCCATAGCCGAGACCTCCACATTCGGAAAGTTGGCGACGAATGCCATCGCCAGATCGAGCATCACAAAGATGTAGAGCTGCACCAGGGTGTAGCCAACGATCAATGGCAGGGCAGCGCCATCAGCGGCGTTCAGCACACCCTGAGATGACAGCGGCTCTGGTTCTGCTGCGCGCGTCGCCAACCGCCGCGCGCCCCACCATGCGACGCCAATGCAGGCCGGCACGCCCAACGCGCCCACAAACGCCCACACTTCCTGGCCAGGGTCGCGCGTGAACGTCTCGATGGCGCTCCCAAACACATGGTGCAGGCGCAGCGCCAGCGCAATTGCCAGCAGCGCAAACAATGCGATATGAGGCAGTCGCTCCTGGACGATCCTGACCGCCCAGCCGGCTGCCACGTAGGTGAAGTTGGCCATCGACAGCCCAACCAGCAACAGAAGGGGTATTGCCAGCGCGGACAAGGACAGCACATGGCCGCTGACCTTCGAGACCAGCAACGGCGTGCCGCTGATTTGCCAGTCGGCCAGGCCCTGCGCCTGGGGAAACAGAAAAGTGAGGGAGACCAGGCCGAGCAACACGGAAAACTCCATGCCCAATCGCGGGTGTCGCCGCTGTCTGAGCAGGAAAAAGATGAGCACGCCGGCCAGTGTGGCCAGCCCGCCCCAGGGGCTGCCCCAGCCGGCTGTGGCGCCGATCCATGTCACGCTGACCAGCGTAAACAGGCTCACCACACCCAGCCGGATGGCCCAATGACTGTGCAGCGCGCCGGCCAGCGCGAAACTCCATGCCATGGCCAGCAGGAACAGGGTGGCCGGCAATAGTGGAACCGGCGCCAGCGTGCCGCGCCCGGCCAGGCTGTTGGTCAGTGGAACGAGATCAGCCGACGCGCGCCAAACGTCGTTGAACAGCAACAGCCCGATCATCAGGGCCATCAACGCAAAGCCGAGCAGGATCAGCCCGCGCGTGACGCGCGACAGGCCGCGCAGGTCAATCATGCCTGCCTTGAGATCGGCCCACACGAAGTCCCGCACGGCGCCGAATGTCAGCGCCCAGATCAGGCCGGGCAGCGCGCCCAGGGTGATGGGCGTGGGTTTAAGCCGGCGCCAGGGGTTGTTCACGGCCCCAGCCTCCACAGTATTGATCTGGCGTTGACGGCCCAGACGGCGCCGCCGCCAACAACCGGGCCGTAGGTGAAGTCGTAGCGATTGCCTGTCTCAGTGATATCGATCAACTCAGAGGTCGCCCACTGGCGCGTGTTCTGGCCGGCCCGGTCGAACAGCCGGAATGTGCCGTCTTCGTCGATCGCCAGAATCGAGCCGTTTATGACCACAGGCGCGCCGGAGTAGCGGCGCGCCGCGTCTCGCCAGAGCCGGCGTCCGTCATCGCTGGCCAGCGCCGTGAGCCGCTTTGCCTCATCGACCACGACCACCAGGCCGTCGCCCAGGGCCGGCGCGCTGCGCACGCCTGCTCCGATACGGGCAACCCATCGCTCCGCGCCTGTGCGGGCGTCGAGCGCGGCCAGCGCGCCGGTGTTGCTTGCCGCATAAGCCACGTCCCCCGCGACCACAATCGGCGCTTCGATTGCTGCATCGGCGGCATAGTCCCAGACCAGCGCGCCGGTTGCAATATCGTAGGCGTACACGCCGCCATCGTCCGAACCGATGAGGACCAGAGCGCCGGCGACTGCCGGCGACGACACCACCGCCGCCCCGGTTTGGGCTTGCCACAGCAGCGCGCCGGTGTCTGCGTCAATCGCGTATACGTGTCGATCTTCGCCGCCGAAGATGACGACATCGCCCGCTATCGCCGGGCGCGTGGCAATGTTGTCGCCGCTGGCGAATGACCAGAGAAACAGCCCGCGCGCGTCCAGTGCGTAGAGGCGCTTGTCTGTCGAACCGAAGTAGATGCGCCCGCGCGCCGGATCGAACGCCGGCGGGCTGAAGATGCTGCCGCCGGTGTGAAAGCGCCACACCAGATGGCCCGTCTCGGTCACGGCGCTGAATGCCAGCAGGTCGCCGCGATAAGCTGCTGCCAGCACGATGGGCGGATCGACCGGCAGCCACACCGGCGGAATGGTGCTCTCGATCTCCGCGCCGGTGAGATTCGCTTTGGCGAACACCGAGAGTTGCCACAGATCGGGCGCAGTTGCCTGTTGCGCTGCATTGGCCAGAAGCGGCGTCGGCGGGAACCGGGCCGGCGAAGCGTTGGATGAGTGGCGCCGGATCAGGGCGCCGGCGGTGTCGAACATTTCAGTCTCGATGACGCCTGCCCCGGCGCACACCCAGTCGACTGATCTCGTTTCGATCGGTGGCGAACTCAGCAGCCTCAATGTCGATTCAATTTGCAGGCAGTCATCGAATTCGCCCGCGTCTGTCTTGCGCGGCCCGGCTGCCACAACTCGGCTCTCACTGCGGTAGCCTGTGGCGCCGGCAAATGCGCCTTCGCTGCGCCATGCGCTGCTGGCTTGAAGATCAGACGGGTAAACCAGCAAAGGCGGATCGAAGATCAGGTCGGCGTTGTTGGCTGCGTTGTGAAGACCGATCAGAAACAGCCCGCGCGATTCGCGCACATAGGCTGCCAGCGTGGTGGTGATATTGCCGTTGAGATCGATGAATCGGTCGCGCGCTTCGATCAACTGAATGTTGCGCAACCAATCCAGGGAACGACCGGCATCGGCAGTGTCGCCGGGGCCGTATTGAGCCAGCACGGCCTGGCCGATGGCGGGTCTCAGATCATAGGCAATGCCGCGCAGGCCGGGCAGCAGCGCCACATTCTGGCTGTTCCAGCCAAGCAACGCACCGTCCTTGTCGTAAACGCTGGTCAGGCGCGCGTCGGCGTCGATGGCAGGCGCATAGCGGTCAAGGGCCGGGCCGGCCACGCCCGGCTGAGACAGCCAGGGCTGAGCGAAGGCGGCGCCCACGCCGGCCATGAACAGGAAGATAGCAAACAGACCGGCGATGTCGCCGATCCCATCCGGTCGTTTTGGTCTCCTGAGTGTAGTCATCGCGCCTGACCTTATTGCGCAATCACTCACACGTGACAGGGGCGACCAGACTGGTCGCCCCTGTGAAGGATACAACGGCGTCGCCGGCTACTCCGGCCCAAACGGGGCCGCCCAGGCCGGCGATTTGTGCGCGTGCACGACGCGCCACGCCCCATCGCGCCGGATCAGCACGCGGCTTTCGTTGTGCGAACGATGAGTCACTCCCTCCGGCGTCGCGCGGGTCAGCATGAGAGTGTAGCTGGCGATCGCCACGAACGGCGCGCCGGCGCTGTCGTTGTACACCTGCAAGCGCGGCTCCAACAGGTCATAGCGAACCTCGTGGCCGGGCGGCGGGCCGGCGCGCCTGACCAGGAACAGGTGAAAATCCAGCCCATCCTGCCGGTGCGGCGTGATGTACCACTCATAGAGCGAGAGGTCCTCGCTCGTCGTTTCGGCATAGGCGTCTGCGTCGCCGGTGAAGATGGCTGTCAGGTGCCGGCGCAAGGTGTCCCAGATCGGTTGCTGATCCGTATCATGCATCGGCGCTGCTCCTCTGTCAGAGCTGCGGGCAGGGGAATCGCTTTACCGCCTTTGCAGCTTGAGCTCCGCCTCCACCACGTCGGGCGTGTCATCTGTGACTTCGAGATTGTCCTGGGTCACCTCGCGGTAACCTTTGGCGCCCCAGCCTACGCTATAGGTCTTGCCGCGTTCCAGCAGCTCGGTCATCTCGAAGCGGCCCTGCCGGTCGGTTTTAACCGCTTCCAGCACCTGGTCCTCGCTGCCGGTGAAGTCGTCCCAGCTCAGGCCGGCTCGCAAGACCACGAACACTGCGCCAGAGATCGGCTTGCCGGTGTTGGCATCGACAATCCTGCCAACGATCTGCACACCATCGCTCACCGGCCCATCTGGGTCGTCGGGGCCGGCTGATCTTTCGCTCAGCGCCGCCTCGATCATCTCCCGCGCCAGGTTGACCGGGCGCAATGCATTGATGAAACCGCCGATGGGGATGCAGGTGTCGGAGTCGTCGATGCGACCGTCGCCGTTGGTGTCCTGAATGCGCCGGCAATCCGTGACGTTTTGCGCGCTGCTCACGGCCGCCTGGGTCGGCACGCCGACAAGTTGACCGGCGTCGTTCAAGGCCGTTCCGCCGCTGTTGCCGCCGGAGATGGTCGCGTCGGTCTTGATCCAGGCGCGGCCTTTCACGCCCCTTTCGCTGTCGAAGCCGCTGACGTTGCCGCGCGTAAATGTGATCGTGTTGCCGCCGATGGTGGGATAGCCGTAGATGCGCAGCACATCTTCGATCTCGACCGTGTCAGAGTCGCCCAGTTCGATGAACGGCAGATCGAGCGAATCGGGGTCAATTTCCTGACCAGACAAGTCGCTGGTGATGCGCACGACGGCCAGGTCGAGATCGGGCAGCGCGTCCACCACATCGGCAATGAACATGGCCACCGGAGGTTGATCGGGCTGACGGGTGAACAGCACCACCATCTTGCCCTCAAGAATCCTGATGTTCCTGTCATTCCTGGCCTGCTTGACTAAATCGCTGACATCCACGACATGGTAGTTGGTCAGGATCAGGCCGTCGCGGGTCAGTACGGTGCCGCTGCCCCAGCCAAAGAAGCGCACTTCCTGCTTCCCTCTGTTATTCTTGACCAGCGCGATCGGCCCCAGTTGCACCACGGCGCGCCAGTGGGCTTTTGAGTCACGCTGTCGGGCGCCACTCTGAGCGGGTGGCGCGGCCTGCGCCGCCAATGTCTGCAATGGGAATGCTGCGCCGCTGGTCAGCGCGACGACCAGCGCGGCCAGCGCCAAACACAACATCTTGAAAATCGGGTCAACCCTTTTCATGGCAATCTCGCAGATTCAACAAATGCCTGGAACCGCTGCTCGGCCAGGTCTCGATTCTCGCGCGCGGCGAGCAGGCTGAACACATAAACGCGCTCGCCCTTGCGCGCCAGCAGGTCCTCGCCCAGCACAACCGCCGGGATGCCCTGCTGGAACAGGCTGGTCGGATCGTACACAAATACGAAGCTCGCCGCAGCACCGGGCAGACCTTTAACAGACTGGCCGGTTTGCGTGTCGAGCAGCTTGTAGGCGGACAGTTCGCGCCCGCGATTGAGCGCAAGTGTGTTGAGCGCGGTTGCCAGCGCGTCGGCGTCTTCGGCATCGTGCGCAACCGGCAGCCAGCGCAGCTCGAAGGCGGTGGGATATTCAGCGGCCAGGGCGTCGCTGACGCGGATGAGGCCGGTGTCGGCGTTTGTCGCGTCCAGCCGCCACGATTCAGGATACGCAATGGTCACGCCAGAGGGGTCTGCATACGATTTGACGCGCGCCTCGACTGCATTGCGCCAGAGCAGGCCGGCCAGAATGGCGACCAGCGCGACAATGACAGTCAGCAGGGCCGACATCTGATCGCGCGTGTTGATGCGGAACACCGGCGCCTTGCGCGTTGCTGTGTCTGCGGACGAAGTCTGAGTTGTCATGGCGCGCCTCCTACTGGTGATCGGCGTCGGCGCCGGCCAGGGTGAGCTGATTGGCGCGCCGCATCAGGACAAAAGTCAGACCGAGCAGCGCGAGGGCGACAACGGCTGCCAGCGCCAGCGCCGGCCACGGGTTATAGCCGCCACTGGCGCCCGTTGCGCTGATGGTCAGGGGCGAGGTGGTGATCTCGCCGGCCAGCCATGCGAACAGGCCGTTGATGACCGCCGCCAGCGTCAGGCCGGCCGGCATCCACCATAATGGCTCGTCGTCGAACTTGGCGCGGGCGATGAAGTAGCCGGTCAATCCGCCCAGGGTCGCCTGCACCAGCGTCACGATCACAATGCGGATGATGCCGGCGCCAAGCTGTTCGGCGGCAATGCCGCCGCTGTTGACCACCATGGCGATGTTGATGAAGGTGGCGTAGCCCAGGCCGGCCGCTGTGCCGTAGATTACCCCGTCGATGCGCTCATCGAACTCGTTCGAATAGTAGATGCTGTAGCGCACGGCAGCGTACTTGAGAAACTCCTGGGTGAAGCCGACGATCAGGATTGCGCCGAGAATTTCGGTCAGCGTGTCGTGCCCCAGCCACTGCGGCGCCCGGGCGATGTCGTTGATAAACGGCTGCCCGACTGCCGCCGCCAGCAACGCGCCCAATGCGCCCACCGCCAGCACGTAATGGCGCGGCTCCGGCTCGGCGCGGTCCTGGGCGTAGAAGAAGGCCATCCAGATGGCGGCAGGCACGATGGCCAGCACAATCCCAACCGGCAGGAGCATCTCCCGGCCAATAGTTGGGTTGAGCGCGGCGACGATCAGTTCTGCCACTGCGACGTAGACGAGCAGGCCGACGATTTCGACCAGGCCGGCCCGCCAGACGCTTTGACGGTTGCGCGCAATGTTCACAAAGCCTCCTCTATTTATTTCCTGACCAGCTTGATGTCCAACACCAACGGGTCTTCGGTGTCTTCTTCAAGCGCCCAATCTTCCTGGATGATCGACCTGTATCCCTGCGCGCCGATCAACCACGAGTGCGGCACGCCGATCTCGATTGGGTTGTCCAGCACAAACTGGCCCTTGCTGTCGGTCTTGGCCGAAGCGAAGATGTCCTCGTCTGTGCCATCCTGCAGCCACTCCTGGGCAGCCACGCCCTCATTCAGAACAACGACCACCGCGCCCTTGATCGGTTTCTTGCTCTTGGAATCGACGATCGTGCCCTGCACTGTCACAGCGTTGACCGGGCTTTCGCCGCCGACGGTCACTGCGCCCTCGGTCAATAAATCCTCGCCAGCATAGAACTCGACACGATATTCGGCGTCGGGCAACGGCGACTCATCCTTCATGTACAGGTAGGCCTGCCAGACATCTGGCTTATTGGTTGCTTTGGGCTTGTCTTCTGAAGTCAGCGCCGCCTCGCCGTCCACATACCAAACCGTCACCAGCGTGGTCTTGCGCGGGATGCAGTTGTACTCGAACTGCGCGGTGATGCGGGTCGTGCCGCTGGGATAGCTCTCGACCTCCTCTTCCACCTCGCCTTCCTCGTTCAGCGTGACCCACACGACATCGCCGGCTTTCATGGCTGTGCAGCGCGAGGTCTGGGCGACCGGCGCTTCGAGCGCGCCGGGTTCTGACGCCGCCGGCGCTGAACGCGCGGCGAATGTCGCAGCCCGCTGGGCGTAGGTTGTGCTGGCGACTGAAGCCAGCAAAGTCAGGGTGATGGTCAGCACAACGATCCAGAGTCGTTTCATCTGTCTCATCTCAAAATCCTCCTCGCCGATCCGACAAGCCCGTTGTCTCTGCTCCAGGCGCACTGTACGGGCTGCCTCTCGGAGATGCTGGACATTTGCCCGTCAATGCGCTGTCAGAATGACAGGCTGCTGACGAATCGCTCGAACAGCGGTTGAACTGCTCCGATGGTGTCGGGCGTGGCAATCAGAGTGGCGATGACCACTTTGTCGCCGCTGACAAAGAGGTAGTCGGTTCCCTGAAAGACCTGCGGCACAGCGCCGGTCAAGCCGCCCTGGTCCACCCAGGCAAATTCCTGGATGGTGGCTGCCCGGCCCTGGATCGATTCCTCTCCTGTGCGCACCACTTTATACATGAGGTTGTTCGCGGCGCGCTCGGCAGCCAGAATGGACATGACGGCTTTGATATCCTTGCCAGCCGGCAGTTCTATGCGCCTGACCACGAACTCGGCGCCGGTGCCGGTGCGGTCGGCCGCGCGCATCACTTCACCTGTTCCCGTGGCCGCGCTGAAGTAAGCAGGATAGGCGCCGCGAATGCCATCGTTCTCGAAAGCTGTGACGCCGTTGACGGCGCCGTTCCACCCGATGACGCCGATGATCAGCATCACGGCAAAGACGCCCACCGTCGCCAGATTGGCCTGGCGGTCGCCGATGGCGGCATCTTCAGCGGCTTTCAGCCCGGTGCCGCCAGACGACGCAGACACATCGCGCTGGATCAGCCATGCGACCACTGCCGTCACCACGATGGCCAGCGCGCCGGCCAGCAGCAGGCCGGTGAGCGACGGCAGGCCGCCGGCTTGCGCGCCAACAGAGATCGACCCGCTCTCCAACTGCCCGCGCAGCATCAGGAACAGGCCGTTCAACGCGGCGGTGATGACGAACCCGAGCGGCAGCCACCAGATCGGATCGCGCTGCATTTTGGCGTGGCCGAGAAAATAGCCCAGCAAGCCGCCAAACGCCGCGTAGGCGAGCGCGACTTCAACGACATACACTTCTGCGCCGCCCAGCGCCGCGCCGCCGCTGGCGAGGATGAATTGCAGATTGGCGGCCGTGGCGTACCCCAGGCCGGCCGCCATGCCGTAGATCACGCCGTCGGTGCGCTCGTCGAATTCCGGCGAGTCGAACATGAAATAGCGCACGGCAGCGTAAACGATGAAGGTCTCGATGGCCCCGCGCACAAACACGGCGCCGATCAAGGTGCTGCCCAGGTCACGAAACAGCCAGTCCTGGGTGCGGAAAACCTGATCGCTCAGCGGCACGCCGATCGCGCCGGCGAGCGCAAGTCCGATCACAAACATCTGGGCAACATGGCCGACCGGCTCGGGCTCCACGCGGTCCTGCAAATAGAAGAAGATCAGCCACAACACCGCCGGCACAACTGCCAGCACCACGCCTGCGGCCAGCAGACCGATGCCCGACAATTGCGGTTGTAGCGCAATTTCGATTGCTACCACCGCAGCCACAAAAACCAACAAGACAATGAGCGTAACGACAGCCGATCGCCAAACGCCAGAACGAGTCTGGGCCGCTTTTGCGTAACGGTCCAGCCCGGAACTGGCGGAAGACTGCTGAGACATTCCTTGTTCCTCCTGTGAGGCTGGTTAACAGCCGGAATGATCCGAGCGACTTGCAACCTGATCTGAGAGAGCGATTCTGCGTTTCGTTGGCATCTTTGGTCTCAGTTTTCTCAACTGCGTTGCCATTACACCTCCAGTGAAAATGCGCCCACAAACCCAGTTACGCCACCGGTTGCGGCATTTTCATCCGCTGTGGTGAACCATCGGTTCATGGGCAACGCCTCTTTGAAAGCTTTTCTGCCTGTCCGCAAGCCCATTATTACACGAGACACTGCCTTCTGACTGACGAAATACATCCCAAACACTCCCGGAATCTTGAAGATTCCGGGAGCGTTGTGGAAATGGCTCGGGCCGCCGGTCATCCGCGCCAGCCCCTGTGATACACTCCCCGCCCAGCCATGAAGGGATTGACCAAGCTGGCCCTCGACATTGTGATGGGTGCGGTTGTGCCGATTCTGATCCTCAATAATCTGACCAAACCGCTGGGCGCTCCCGTGGCGTATGTTCTGGCGGCGCTTGTGCCCGTCACCTATGTCCTGGTAGACACGTTCTTCATCAGCCGGCGCTTCAACGTCATCACCTCGTATGTCGCGCTGTCGGCCATCATGAACGGCGTTCTGGCGTTCTGGTTTGTGGACGGCGCGCTCTATGCGCTGAAGGATACGGCCTCGCTGATGGTGTCAGTGATCGTCTTCGCCGGCTCTCTCGTGATCGGCCGGCCGATCGTCCGCTACTTCCTCATTCAGGGTCTGGGTCCCGATACGCCGGCGCGCGAGGCCAAGCTGCGCAGGCTGCTATCGCTGTCGCAAGTGCAGCGCAGTCTGGCGCTGGCGACGCTCATCATCGCTGCGCAGACGGCGCTGGCCGGCGCCGCCAACTTTGCGCTCAACCTCAACATGGTGACAGCGTCTTTTGGCAGTGAGATGTTCAACCAGCAGGTCGCTCAGGTGAATGCCATTACGCGCATCGCCTTCCCGATCGCCAGCCTGGCCGCGTTCGGCCTCGGCTTCGCATTCATCTTCCGCGCGCTGTATGGGGTTCTGCCCCGGCAGGAGGACAAGCCGCAGCAGGAGGGGGATTTGTGGCCGTTGATCGACCGGTGGGAGCCGGCGGCCTAACGCAGCCGGCGATGTTGTGGGTGGGCAGGCAGGCAAGCGCGGCGACGGGGGGATGGGCAAGCCCGGCGGCTTGCCCTACGTCGCGTCGGCTGTGTTGTGAATCGTCAGCACATGCTCGACCTTGATGGCCGGATCGAGAGATGCCTGCACGGAGCAATAGCGAGTTGCCGACAGGTCAATCGCCTTTTGCGCTGCGGCCGGATCGATGTTGCTCCCTGTCAAGACGTACTCGATGGTGATGTGCGTAAACTTGCGCGGATGCTCGCTGGCCCGTTCGCCATGCGCGCGCACCTCGAAGCCGGTCACATCCTGGCGCATCTTCTTCAGGATTGAGATCACGTCCATGGCCGTGCAGCCGGCCAGGCCAATCAGCAACAGCTCGACCGGGCGCGGGCCGCTGTTGTCGCCGCCGACATCCGGCGCGCTGTCCATGCGCACGGTGAAGCCAGTGTCTGCCGCGCCGTCGAATGCCATTCGCCCTTTCCAGACAACGTTTGCATCCATCTTGATCCTGAAAACCGCAACGACGCAAAATCCGCGAGGCTGCCCTGGTCTTTCCTTCGGGTTCTTTGCGCTGAATTATCCTTACGCCAGCGCGCGCTGGATTTCGGCGATCAGATCTTCTTCTGGCGCCGCGCCAACCAGGGCGCCGGCCCCGTCGTTGATCGTCGTGTGCGGCACGCCGCTGACGCCGTAGCGGTCGGCCAGTTCGGGAAACTCCATCGCTTCCACCATGTCGGCCTTGACCAGCGGGCTTTCCAGCGCCATCTGATGGGCCAGTGTCACCGCGCGCGGGCAATACGGGCAGGTGGGCGTGACAAACACCTGAAGATGCACCGGCTCTTTCAACTCGCGCAGCCAGGCCCGCGTGGCCTGGTTCAACCCGGAGTCGCGGCTCGACACCAGCAAGACATCGCGGATGAGCGTGGTGAATTCGTAGCCGGCCGGAATGCCCTTGAGCCGGATGCCATAGTCAATGATTTGATCGCCGTCCTTGCCGGCGATGATGAGCGTCGGGGCGGCATCCACTCCGTACTCGGCGGCCCTGGCCGCGTCTGCGTCCAGGTCGAACGCGCTCAGACTCAGCTTGTCTGACAAAGCCGCCACACCTTCGACCAGGCTGCGCGTGTCGTCGCAGTATTCGCAGCTTCCGTGGTTCTGTGTGAACAGCAGCAATGCAACCGGCTGCTCCAACTGGGCGAACGCGTCCTTGACCTGGCGTTTCACATTTTCATTCAGCAACTGAGACATTTCAAACCTCGCACCGCGTGCGCTTGCCGGCTTGTGTTCGGCGCCAACACGCTTGCTTCATGACCGGATATCACTGCGTTAGATGTGCCGGGCCGGCAAAGGTTACGCGCAGGCCGCCGGCCGGTGCGCAGGTGCCGTAGGACAAGCCGCCAGGCTTGTCTCGCCGGTGCGCAGGTGCCGTAGGACAAGCCGCCAGGCTTGTCTCGCCGGGGCGCAGATGCCGTAAGACAAGCCGCCAGGCTTGTCCTCGCCGGGGCGCAGGTGCCGTAAGACAAGCCGCCAGGCTTGTCCTCGCCGGGGCGCAGATGCCGTAGGACAAGCCGCCACGCTTGTCTCGCCGGGGCGCAGGTGCCGTAAGACAAGCCGCCAGGCTTGTCTCGCCGGTGCGCAGGTGCCGTAAG
>DAOTYS010000219.1:0-17927 GCA_034434575.1 Thermoflexales bacterium | reverse complement strand
ATGCGCACATGCAGGGTGAACGCAGCCGGCTGATCCAACTGCAAGTCGATCCGCACCGCGCCATCCCAGGGATAGCGGGTGGTCTGGCGCAGCATGACCGAGCGCCCGCCCAGCGCGATGGCGGCCTCGCCTGAGGCGTACAGGTGAACCCAGATTGCCTCGTCGCCGGCGGAGTAGAAATACTGGCCCACGCTGGCGATCATGCGCGCGATATTGGGCGGGCAGCACGCGCAATCGAACCAGCCCTGACGGTGATGCGCGCCGCGCGAGGCCAGCGGGTTTTCGTAGAAGAACCTTGTCCCGTCGAGCGACACGCCGCTGATCGTGCCGTTGTACAGCGCGCGTTCCATCACGTCAGCATACTTGCCGTCGCCGTTGAACTGGAGCATGCGGTGATTCCAAAACACCATGCCGACGGCGGCGCAGGTTTCGGCGTAAGCGGTTTCGTCCGGCAGGTCGTAGGCCACGGTGAAGCCCTCGTTGCGCGCAGAAGGGCCGATGCCGCCGGTGATGTACATGCGCTCGTCCACCACACTGTGCCAGATGCGCTCGCAGGCGGTCAGCAGCGCCTCGTCGCCGGTTTCGTTGGCCAGATCGGCCATAGCCGAGTACAGGTACATGGCGCGCACGGCGTGGCCGGTGACAACGCGCTGCTCGCGCACCGGAATGTGCGACTGGTTGTACTCGTAGGTTCTGGCCCAGAAGGCGCGCGGATCTTCGCCGCGCCGGCGGGCTTCGACATCGAAGTAGTGCGGCTGCTGGCCGCGCTCATCCACAAAATACTGCGCCAGTTTGAGGTAGCGCGCGTCCCCGGTGGCGTGATACAGCTTGACCAGCGCCAGCTCGATTTCCTCGTGTCCGCAATAGCCGCGCAGTTTGCCCTTGCCCCGGCCAAACACGCTGTCGATGTAATCTGCATAGCGGCGCATCACGTCCAGCAGCGAACGTTTGCCGGTGGCCTGATAGTGCGCCACGGCAGCTTCCATCAGGTGGCCGGCGCAGTACAGCTCGTGGTTGTCGCGCAGATTCGTCCAGCGCCTGTCCAGCCCTTCGCGCTCGAACACAATGTAATGCGAGTTCAGATAGCCGTCGGGCTGCTGCGCTTTGGCCAGCTTCGCAATGACGCGATCGAGCAGTTTGTCCAGCGCCGGGTCGGGATTTGTGGCCAGCGAATAACTGGCCGCCTCAATCCATTTGGCAATGTCCGAATCCCAGAAGATGTGCGGCGGGTTGGGCCGGCCCTTCTTCCATTTCAGATCCAGCGCGGCAAGCCGGCCGGTCGATGCCAGCATGTCGTATTCGGCCGGCAAGGTTGCCGCGCGATTGACCTCGATGCGCGGCGTCCAGAACTGATCGGCCAGCCGAACGTGCGTGAACGGGATGGGGGTGAGTTTGCGCGTGAGTGTCATGCGCGCATTGTACTGTCGGCGCCGGCCTGTCAGGGCGCGCGGCGGGCATAGCGAAATTCGCTGACGACGAGTTCACCGCCTTTGCGCACTTCCTCGACCACGATCATCTGATTGTCGGCGGGCTGCCGGTAAAGGAACTGGTTGGAGCGAAACGCGCCGCCCCGGCGGAAAGCAGCCTGCCGGTTTCCCAGTTCGACCAGCGGAAAAGCGCGCACCAGACTCTTGCCTTCCCAGGCGATCAGGCCCTCGTGGAAATGCTTCAGGCGCAGCACCAGGCCGCCGGCGCCGTCCGGCTCGATGGCGAGAAATTCGTACATGTGCAGCCGGCCCTGCTTCAGCCAGCGAAACATGCCGATCATCACACCGCCGGCCGGCGCGCTCCAGTGTTCATCAATCGGGTCTTCACCGATGTGGCCGCACCAACTGCCGGCCAGCCAGGCCAGATCGTCGATCGTCGCGCGCAAGGGATGGGGAGGGATTGCCTGGTCCATGCGTTGCCTCGCGGGCTGAGTGTAATGCCGGCGCAGTCGCGCTTATTGCTGCGCCTTGACCGGAAAGTCCAGCGGGACCAGCTCGATCCAGGTGGCGCCGGGCTTGAGCGGGATGGGATTGCCGGCGAAATCGACAAACTCCAATACGCCGGGCTGCGCCGGCCGACGCCAGTTGCCGTCGATCATCCGGCCATCGCGGAACACGCGCGCCAGGCCCTGCCCCCACAACTGGATTTCAATCGAGCGCGCGCCGCCCACGTCCTCGACGATGCCGGTCACAGCGTGATGGGCATACACCACAATCACATTTGCAGCGGCCAGCGTCTGGCGCGTGAGGCGCTCGGTGTGCGGCGTCCGGCCATAGAAGCGCTTCCACAGGCCGTCTGCCGCATCATAAGCCCAGGTGACCGTCCCGCTGCCATAGGGCACATTCACGGATTTCACGGGGATGCCGCCAGCAGGGGCGCCGGCGTCGAAGCGCCAGGCGCTGAAAGCGCTGGGCCGATTTTTGCCGCGTTGCTCCAGCACGGCCCAGGCGTTGACGGCGCTGGCGAACAAGTTGTGTGGCACGCCGGCGTCGTTCGTGCGATACATCGGGCAGCCTTTGCAGCCGGAGTAGCGGCCCAGATCGGCCACCATGGCGCGGTCATCGCGATAGGCCGGCGACTGGCGCATCAGCCGCTGCACGCCGGGGCTGGTTCCAGAGCAGACTAGGCCGGCGTCGAAAATCTGCGGCAGTTCGAGGTCGATCAGCCGGCAACTGCGCACCGAGCCGACTTTCTCCGGCGCATGGGTCAGGTAGAGCGCAGTGAAGCGGGTGATGTTGCCTTCGGACAGGTGCTCGACCACCACATCGGCCAGGCTCAGGCCGGTCTGAGGGCGCACGTTGGCCGTGTTGGCAACCTTGATGAGCAACGCCCGTCGCTGCGCGGCGGCATCGTCAAGCGGCAGGCCGGTGAACGGGTTCACGCCGCCGGCGCGTGTTGGCGCGGGCGCGCCGGCGCTTATCGATGCGACGATCCCACACATCAAAATGAGGCTGTGTAAGCGTTGTCTTCTCATGCGCGTTCACCTTGACTTGTGATGCACTGGCTCAGACCTGGCAGGCGCGCAGCCCGCGCGCGATGTCTGGTTGCTGCGCCGCAATGCGCTTGCCGATGAAGATGACGAACTCTGCGCGCGATGGGTCGGCGGCTGCGGCGAACACCTCGGTGCTGAAGCGGCGCGGCACAAAGTTGAACAGGCGCAACGCCGGCGAGTCGGCCAGGCGAATGAATCCTTTGGCGCGGTAGACGTTCTGCACTATGCCGCTCTTGAGAAACCGGGTCAATCGGCCTTCATCGAGCGGGCCATCCAGTTGAACCACGAAACTGTCGATCTGATCTTCGGACAGGTGATCGTGGAACGCGGGGCGACCGGGAATTGACGATTGGAGATTGACGATTGACGATTGATCGTGATCGTGAACATGACCGTGACCGTGACCGCCCTCCGTCGTGCGCGCGTCGATTTGTCGCTGCACCGCCTGCACCAGCGCGTCGATGTCGCGGTCGGCGTGGGCAACCTGCGCGCCGAATAACACATCGGGCGGCACATCGCAGTAAGAGGTGCGCAGGATGGCGCACTTTGCGTTGAACTGCCGGATGCGCTTCTCCACAGCAGTCAGTTGCTCGGGCGTGACCAGCTCGGCCTTGTTCACCAGCACAAAATCGGCCATGTAGACCTGCCATTCGACAGCCGAGGACAGCCGGGCGTACTGCACGAACCGCTCGGCGTCGATCACACATACCACCGAGTCGAGGCGCAGGGCGGGGTGGTTCAAGCCGTGCAACACAGCGGCCGGGTTTGCCACGCCCGACGACTCAACGATCAGCGCGTCGGGGTGGAGTGTGTCGATGATTTGATCGACCGTCTGTTCGAACTCGCCCTTGATGGTGCAGCACACGCATCCTGACGACAGCCGGGTGATGGACAGATTGCCGTCGGTCTCCGCGCTCAGGATTTGCCCATCGACATCCATCTCGGCCAGGTCGTTGATGATGAAGGCGAGGTTGCGCGTTTTCCAGTCGGTTTGCAGCAGGCGGCGCAACAGGGTCGTCTTGCCGGCGCCGAGGAAGCCGGTCACGACGGAAAAGGCGGTGCGGGGAGGGGGGGTGGAAATGGTCATTACATCTGTACTGCGCTTCTGAGGGCGGGCACTGCTTCGACGGCGCGTCCGATCTTCTGGGGTGCGGCGCGCGCCTCGAGCGCGGCGATGACTTCATCCAGCCGGGCCGGGTCGGCGCGGTCGGCGTTGACCACGAACCACAGATCGGCGCTGGCAACCTGTCGCTCGGTGAGATAGTCCAACGGCCGGCCGACGCGCGCCATGCGCTCGGCGTCGGTCATGGTCACCAGATGCGTTTCGTTCACCCAACCGTACAACTGGGCCAGGGTGATTTCCAGCGCATCGGGGCTGGCCACCGGCGAGCCTTCAAGGATCACCACATCGGGGGGCGGCTGTTCCTGCGCCCACTTCTTGAGCATGGCGAAGAGGCCCATGGCCAGGTCGCAACACACACACCCGCCGTGAATCTCGACCACATCGAGCGTCTGGGCGCCGGGGGTAGTGAGCCGGCCGGGGCCGTTGTGCAGAATGCGCACGCGCCGGCCCTCCTGTTGCAGCGCGGTTGCCAGAGCGACGATGGCGCTGCTTTTGCCGACGCGCGAGTAGCCGATGAAGGTGATCAATTTCACGGACAGGATGATACCAGCCGGCGCGCAAATGCGCCCCTTGAATCGGCCGATGATAGACTGGCGCCCATCACGCGCCCGGCGCGCATCCTAAAGCGGAGGCTTCCATGCAATCAGGCAAACCAACTATCACCGTGCGAGACCGGTGGCGCTATTGGTTCGACAAAACCATGTCGCGCGGCACGCCGGCCCAGGTCGCGCTGCTGGCGCTGGGATCGCTGGCCATCATCACCCTCAGCGGCGCACTGGTCAGCCTGACCGGCGCCGCGCCCGAAGGCGGAGAGCCGTCCACCTTCATCGACGCCACCTGGAACAGCCTGATGCACGCCTTCGATCCCACGCGCGTCGACAATTACCCCGACTGGGGCTTTCGCGGCATCATGGCGTTCGCCACGCTTGGCGGATTGTTCATCGTGAGCGCCTTCATCGGCATTCTCACCACCGGCCTGGACAACCGGCTGCAAAACCTGCGGCTCGGCCGCTCGCGGGTGATCGAGCGCGACCACACGCTCATTCTCGGCTGGTCGCCCAAGGTCTTTCCCATCCTGTCCGAGCTGGTGATCGCCAAAGCCAACGAGCGCAAGCCGCGCATCGTCGTGCTGGCCGAACAGGGCAAGGTGGATATGGAGGAGGAAATCCGCACGCGCATCGGCCGGACGGGACGAACCCAGATCATCTGCCGCACCGGCAGCCCCATCGACCCGGCAGACATCGACATCGCCAACCCCGATGAAGCCTCGGCCATCATCATTCTGTCGCCCAATGGCGACGACGACCCGGACGCCCAGGTCATCAAGTCGATCATGGCGCTGACGCGCGACCGCGAGCGCAAGGCAGGCCGATATCACATCGTGGCGGAAATCCAGGAAGCGCGCAATCTAGGCGTGGCGCGCCTGGTTGGCGGCCAGGATGCCACCCTGATTTTGTCCGGCGATCTGATTTCGCGGGTGATGATGCACACCTGCCGGCAGCCGGGGCTGAGCGCCGTGTACACAGAACTGCTCGGCTATACCGGCAGCGAGATCTACTTTCACGCCGAACCGAGCCTGATGGGCCGAACATATGGCGAAGCCATCCTGGCCTTCGAGCGTTGCAGCGTGGCGGGCTTGCGCAAACAGGGACAGCCGGCGCATCTCAACCCGCCCGCCGGCACGCCGATCGAAGCCGGCGATGAACTGATTTTGATCGCCGAAGACGACAGCGCCATCCGCGCAGGCGCACCGTCTCCGGCGCTCATCGACCTGTCGGCGCTGCGCGAGCCGGCTCTCACATCCCCCGCGCCGGAACGATTCCTGATTCTGGGTTGGAATGCGCACGGTTCGACGATCCTCACCGAGCTGGATCGGTTTGTGGCGCCCGGCTCCACGGCGCTGGTGGTTGCCGACCTGGGAGGGGCGGAGGAAGATGTGGCCGAACTGGCCGGCAAACTGGAGCGCCTGGTTGTGTCAGCCCAAACCGGCGACACCACCGATGCTTTGACACTGGAATCGCTGGATGTGGCGCAATTTGACCATGTGCTGGTGCTGTGCTATTCCGGCCAACTGGGTGTGCAGGAGGCTGACGCGCGCACCACCGTCACGCTGCTGCACCTGCGCGAGTTCGCGCGCCAGAACAATCCAGATGCGGCAGCCCGTTTCAACATCGTCAGCGAAATGCTTGACTTGCGCAACCGTGAGTTGGCCGAAGTCACGCGCGCCGACGATTTCATCGTCAGCGACAACCTCATCAGCCTGATCCTGGCGCAGGTAGCGCAGAACCCTGGGTTGGCCGATGTCTTCGTTGACCTGCTGGCGGTCGAGGGGTCGGAAATCTATCTGGAGCCGGCAGCCGCGTATGTGGAGACCGGCCGGCCGGTCAACTTCTACACCGTGTGCGAAGCGGCGCGCCGGCGCGGCGAGACTGCGATTGGCTACCGGCTGCGCGCCCTGGCCAATGACGCCACAAAGTCCTATGGCGTCGTGGTCAATCCGGGCAAGGCCGACCGGGTCGCCTTCAGCGAATTGGACCGCATCATCGTGCTGGCTGAAGCCGATGAGGGATGACAGGGCCTGTCAGGGCCTGTCAGGGCCTGTCAGGGCGCGAGAAGCGCGCGAAAAAGCGGCGAGCGGTTGAACCCGCTCGCCGCTGTCATGAGAGTGTTGGAGGTGGCAGGCGATGCGCGCGCGTGCCGCGCGGCAGATCATCGAATGGCCTTCTCAGTTTGCTTGTCGAAAATGTGGAAGCGATCCATGTTGAAGGCCAGATTGGCGGTGTTGCCCACGCGCAGCTTCGAGCGCGGGTCGACGCGGGCGAGGAACGACTTTTCCTTGGCGTTCAGATACAGGATAACTTCGTTGCCCATCAACTCGGTCACTTCGACCTTGGACTCAACCAGCGCCTGGTGAATGCCGGGCGGCGCGAATTCGGGATCGTGGACGTTCTCCGGCCGGATGCCGAAGATGACCTGTGAGCCTCGATGCGCCTTGTACGGCTCGACACGCTCGGCGGGAATCTTCACGCGGAAAGCGCCAGCGTCAACATACATCTCACTATCGCTGCCGGTCAGAGTGGCGTCGAAGAAGTTCATCGACGGGCTGCCGATGAAGCCGGCCACGAACACATTGTCCGGCTGGTCGTACAGGTTCTGCGGAGTGTCGATCTGCTGCAGCAGGCCGTCCTTCATCACCGCGATGCGGGTGCCCATGGTCATGGCTTCGGTCTGGTCGTGGGTCACATAGATGAAGGTGGTGCCGAGCTGCATGTGCAGCTTGCTGATCTCGGCGCGCGCCTGCACGCGCAACTTGGCGTCCAGGTTGGACAGCGGCTCGTCCATCAGGAACACCGCCGGGTTGCGCACGATGGCGCGGCCCACGGCGACGCGCTGGCGCTGGCCGCCGGAGAGTTGCTTCGGCTTGCGGTCGAGCAACGCTTCGATGCCCAGGCGCCTGGCCGCTTCGCGCACGCGGCGGTCAATCTCCGCTTTGGGAACGCGCCGCAGCTTCAGACCAAACGCCATGTTGTCGTACACGGACATGTGCGGGTAGAGCGCGTACGACTGGAACACCATCGCAATGTCGCGATCTTTCGGGGGAACGTCATTGACCAGTCGATCGCCGATGTAAATGTTGCCTTCGGTGATCTCTTCCAGTCCAGCCAACATGCGCAGCGATGTGGTTTTGCCGCAGCCCGACGGACCAACAAACACCAGGAACTCACGATCAGCTATCTGGATGTTCAGGTCGTTCACCGCCACGACATCGCCAAAACGCTTGGTGACATGTTCAAAAGTCACACTAGCCATTTAACAAGTACCTCCTAAGTGTCAGCGAGAGACGTATAATTCGCCGGGTATTTGGGATTGTACACAGACTGCCCAAATGCGCAAATCAGGCCGCACTCCCTCACCAGCCATGCCCATGCCCATGTCCTCCCGAATTCGTGAGACGGTCGCTTCGCCGGCTGCATTGCCCGGCCGGCCTATCGACCCCACCCGCCTGGCGTCTGGCATCCAGCGTGTCGGCGCAACGCGCCTGCAGGATTATGCCCGGCCGGGCGTGCGCGTCACCATCGCCTTCACCGACGCAACCCGCGCCTGCCCCGATGCAGCCCTGATCGGCTTTCTGTTCGACGAGTTGGCCGCTCTCGGCGTGCGCTCCGACGACATCACGCTGTTGTGCGCCACCGGCCTGCACCGTCCGATGACTGACGCCGAGCGCCTGATCAAACTGGGCGCGCGCATCGCCACAGAGACGCGCATCATCGATCACAACGCGCTCGACGCGCGCGGGCTGGTTCACCTGGGCGACATCAACAGCCTGCCCGTCGTGACCGACCGGCTGTGCGTGGACACCGATGTGCTCATTGCGACCGGCGTGGTCGAGCCGCACCAGTACGCCGGCTATTCGGGCGGCGCCAAAACGGTCGTCATTGGCTGCGGCGGCGAGGCCACCATTCAGGCCACCCACAGCCCGGCCATGCTCGACCACCCCGGCGTGCGCCTGGGCAGGATCGACGACAACCCATTTCAGCAATTTGTGCGCGCGGCCGGCCAACGCATCGGTTTGCGCCTGGCCCTCAATGTCGTGTTGACCGAAACCGGCGACATCGTGCGCGCGGCGCTGGGAGACCCGATCAGCGTCCATGATTATCTGGCGCAGCAAGCGCGGCAGTTGTACGAAGTGGCCGTGCCGCGCCCGGCCCACCTGGCGCTGGCTGGCGTCGAGCCGGTGAAAGCAGTCAACCTGTACCAGGCCAGCCGGGCGGCCACCTATCTGGCGCTGGCCGGCGACACGCCACTGCTGCCTGGCGCGCCGATCATCCTGCCCGCGCCGATTCCAGAAGGGGCCGGCGCAGGGGCCGGCGAGCGGCGCTTCTTCGACATGCTGTCGCGCGCGCCGTCACCTGCCGCATTGATCGAGCAGATGCGCCAGGAGGGTTTTCCAGCCGGCGCGCAGCGCGCCTACATCCTCGCCCAGGTGTTGTTGCAGCACCCAATCATCGTGGTGGGCGCAGATCACCCAGAGGTGGTGAGCGCCTGCCACATGCTGAATGCGCCCAACCTGGATGAGGCGCTGCGCCTGGGCGAGCAGCTTGCGCGCCAGCGATTCCATCTCTCTGACGATGACTGGCTGGATTTTCTAGTTGTCCCGCACGCCCTGTTGACGCTGCCGCGATTAGCCCGACAATAGCGGAATGGCTGGGAAATTGTCTGCCTGTCCTCGCCCTGAGCGCCAGCGCAGCGTCTGGAGCCTGAACGAGATCAGACTGGTAGCCTATTCCATCAAGCGCCGGACTCCTCAAGTGAGTACGGCGCTTGAGCTGACAGAACAGAAGCAGAAAGCAGATGTAAAAATCAGAGGAGATGTTTGATGTCCACATCTACAGTCAAACTGGCGATTGAAGGCGGCCCGCCCGCCGTGCGTTCTCCGCTGCCGCCGATGTATCCCGGCGGCTTGCGCATCGGGCGGGAGGAAGAGGAGGCCGTGTTGGAAGTGCTTCGCTCCAAACGGCTGTTTCGTTATTATGGACCCACGCCCGGCCCCTCGAAAGTGGCCGAGCTGGAGCGGGAATTCGCCGCATTCATGGGCGCGCCATACAGCGTGGCGGTCACATCGGGCAGCGCAGCGCTCATCTGCGCCTTGATCGGGCTGGGCATTGGGCCTGGGGACGAGGTGATCGTGCCGGCCTACACCTGGATCGCCTCGGCCTCGGCGGTGCTGGCGGCCGGCGGCGTGCCGATCCTGGCCGAGTGCGACGAATCACTGACCATCGATCCAACCGACATCGAGCGCCGGATCACCCCGCGCACCAAAGCCATCATCCCCGTGCACATGCGCGGCGCGCCGTGCGATATGGATGGCGTGATGGCCGTGGCGCGCAAGCACGGCCTGAAAGTGCTGGAGGACACAGCGCAGGCAGATGGAGCCAGCTATCGCGGCCAGCGGCTGGGCAGCATTGGCGACGCCGGCGCGTTCAGCTTCCAGTTCAACAAGATCATCACCTGCGGCGAGGGCGGCATGGTCATCACCGGCGACCGCCAGGTGTGGAAGCGCGCGGTGATGTACCACGATGTGATCGGCGGGGCGCGCAACGGCATTCCCGAAGAAGAAATCTTGCCGGGCGTCAACTTCCGCATGACCGAACTGCAGGGCGCGGTCATGCTGGCCCAGTTGCGCAAGCTGGACCCGCTGCTGACCGATATGCGGCGCAACAAAGCCATGCTGAAAGCCACAATCGAGGACGTGGCGGCGCGCAAAGGCATCACTTTCCGAAAAGAGAATGATCTCGCCGGGGACGCAGCTATCTGTCTGGTCTTTTACCTGCCCGATGCCGCGCGCGCAAACACAGTGGCCGAAGCGTTGCAGGCCGAAGGAGTTGGCGCGTCGGTGCTGTATCGACCCGGCCATTCCGACTATCACGTCTACCCCTACTGGACGCCCATCATGCGGCAGCGCACCTGGCACCCCGACGGCGGGCCGTGGCGCTGGCACGCGGGCGAAGTGCGCTATGCGCCAGACGCCTGCCCGCGCACACTCGACTTGCTGGGCCGCGCAGTTCACCTCGACATTAGCCCCGACCTGAGCAATGAGAACATCGAGGAGTTGGCTGAAGGGCTGAATAAAGTGCTGAGTGCAAAGTGCTGAGTGCAAAGTGCTGAGTGTAGAGACTTGTAGGGCAAGCCGCCAGGCTTGCCTTGCCAGATTTTGATTGGTTTGGAGGTCAAGAATGCCGAAACTGCGTGTGTTGGATAAGACGATTGACGCGCCGGCTGGCCGGCGTCTGGTGCTGGCCATTGAAGATGCGGGGGTGCGCATCGGCCATCGCTGCGGCGGCAATGCCCGCTGCACCACCTGCCGGGTGACGTTCGAGAGCGGCGAGCCGGACACGATGACTGAAGCAGAGCACCGGCTGTTGAACGAGCGCGGCCTGTTCGGCCAGTACCGGCTGTCGTGCCAGATTGTGTGCGATCACGACATGAGTGTGACGCCGGCCATGACGGCAGACAATCAGCCGCAGTGGAACGGCGACACCGGCCCCGCGCCAGATCCGGAGGTGAAGCCGGAAGCTGCCTGGCAGCCGATCGAGGCGCTGAAGGGATCGGCAACTTGGACAGAGTCCGCTTCGGGGTAGGCCAGGCGGAGCAAGCCGGTCAATGTGGCGTTGCGCTGACGCGCAGAGCGCGGGCAAGTCGCCCGCGCTTTGCGCGTCTTTGGATGTTTGTTGTGACGGGTTATGCACACTGACACACCGGCGCGACGCTGATTAACTGCTATCCATCCGCAGGCGATGCGCACTGTGGGCCGGCGCTCAAGATCGTGCTGGCCCGCGCTCGATCATCAAGCCGGCAGCGCTTCTAACACAACGCTAACGACGCGCCATCATTGCTTTAGCCCGCCCGGCCTATGGTTCTGCCTAAACCACAAACAGATTCGATCAGCCTGCCGGCCACTCAGGCCGGGGCAAGGAGCGGAGCAAATGGCAAGAATTGTAGGCATTGACCTGGGAACAACCAACAGCGTCGTGGCGGTGCTCGAAGGCGGCAGCCCGACGGTGATTCCAACCACCGAAGGCAGCAACCTGCTGCCCTCGATCGTGGCCTTCAACAAGAACGGCGAACGGCTGGTCGGCCAGCCGGCCAAGCGCCAGGCCATCGTCAATCCAGAGAACACCATCTTCTCGATCAAGCGATTCATGGGCCGGCACTATGGCGAGGTTGAGACTGAGCGCAAGCGCGTGCCGTACCAGGTTGTCGCCGGGCCGGCCGATGACGCGCGGGTGAAAATCCCCAACACGGGCAAGACCTACACGCCGCAGGAGATCAGCGCCATGATCCTGGGCAAGCTCAAGGCCGACGCCGAGGCCTATCTGGGCGAGCCGGTGACCAAAGCCGTCATCACCGTGCCGGCCTACTTCAACGACAGCCAGCGCCAGGCGACCAAAGACGCCGGCCAGATCGCCGGCCTCGAAGTGCTGCGCATCATCAACGAGCCAACGGCGGCCGCGCTGGCCTATGGCCTTGACAAGAAGAGCAACGAGACCATCCTGGTGTTCGACCTGGGCGGCGGCACGTTCGACGTGAGCATCCTGGAGGTCGGCGACGGCGTGGTCGAAGTCAAGGCCACCAGCGGCGACACCCACCTGGGCGGCGACGACTGGGATGCCGTGATCGTGGACTGGCTGATCAACGAGTTCAAGAAAGAACAGGGCATCGACCTGCGCACCGACCGGCAGGCATTGCAGCGCCTGAAGGAAGCGGCGGAAAAGGCCAAGATCGAGTTGTCTTCCCTGATGGAGACCGAGATCAACCTGCCCTACATCACCGCCGATCAGAATGGGCCGAAACATCTGTTGCTGAAGCTGACGCGGGCGAAGTTCGAGCAACTGAGCGAGGCGCTGGTGGCCCGCCTGCGCGGGCCGGTCGAGCAGGCGTTGCGCGACGCCAAACTGGCGATCAACCGCATCGATGAGGTGGTGCTGGTCGGCGGCGCGACGCGCATGCCAATGGTGCAGCGCCTGGTCAAGGAACTCACCGGCGGCAAAGAGCCGAACAAGAGCGTCAACCCGGATGAGGTGGTGGCCGTCGGCGCAGCCATTCAGGCCGGCGTGCTGGCCGGCGATGTGAAGGACGTGCTGTTGCTCGACGTGACCCCGCTCAGCCTGGGCGTGGAAACGCTGGGCGGTGTGATGACGGTGCTCATCCCGCGCAACACCACCGTGCCGGTGCGCAAGAGCGAAATCTTCAGCACCGCCGAAGACAACCAGAGCGCCGTCGATATCAAGGTCTTCCAGGGCGAGCGTCCCATGGCCGCCGACAATATGCTGCTCGGCCAGTTCCGGCTGGAAGGCATTCCGCCGGCGCCGCGCGGCATGCCGCAGATTGAAGTCACCTTCGACATCGACGCCAACGGCATCCTGAACGTGAGCGCGCGGGACAAAGCGACTAACAAGGAACAGCGCATCAGCATCACCGCCAGCACCAACCTGAACAAGCAGGATGTGGAGCGCATGGTGCGCGAGGCGCAACAGCACGCCGCCGAAGACGCCCGGCGCAAGGAACTCGTCGAAGCGCGCAACACGGGCGACCAGACGCTGTATCAGGTCGAGAAATCACTGAAGGAGCTGGGCGAGCGAGTGAGCAGCGCAGACCGTGGCGCGGTGGAAGGCGCCATGAACGATCTGCGCGACGCGCTGAAGACCGATGACGTGAACCGCATTCGGAAGGCGACCGAGGCGTTGCAGCAAGCGACCATGAAGCTGGGCGGCGCAGCCTATGGCGCTGATGGCGCCAGCGGCGGCAGCGCCCGTCCCGCAGGACAGAGCGGCCCCGCCGACGAAGGCGTCGTCGAAGGCGAGTATCGCAACGTATAAGCGCCGGCGCATGCTCCCGCAGGGTTGACCCCTGCGGGAGTCTTTTTATCCGATCAGGATCGCGCGCGCCGGCGCCGCATCGCCATCGACGATTTTGAGGGGCAGCGCGATGAGGTGATAGTCTCCCGCCGGCACGCCGCGCAGACACAGGTTCTCCATCAGTGTGATGTTGTGGCGCAAGAACGCCTTGTGCGCCGGCAGATCGGCGCTGGTCGCTTCGTCCACAGAGGGCGCGTCGGTCCCCAGCAGGCGCACACCCCGCCGGCCCAGGTAATCGGCCGCTTCGGGCGTGAACCAGGCGAAGTCGGGATCGAACACATCGTGCGGGGTGTCGCTGGCCGGCGTGTGAATCAGCAGGCGGGTCACGCCCTCCAGCGGCCAGGCTTGCGCCAAAGGCAGCGTGATGGGGCCGGTGACCGGCGCGTCTACCACGCGCGCCAGCCCGATCAGCCCATCCAGGGGCGTTGCATCGATGCCGGGAGCGTCAATGGCATAGTGACGCGGCGCGTCGATGTGCGTGCCGGCGTGCAGGCTCATCGTCAGGGCGCCGACATTGCACGAATCGCCGCGCGCCAGCGAGAGGGTTTCGATCAGCGAGACAGGCATGTCGCCGGGAAAGACGGCCGTGCCGCGAAACAGAGGGCGCGTGATGTCATAGATCATGGCTTTTCAAAGGTGAACCAGGCTGAAGGCCGGTCATGGTCCAGACCGTCTTCGCGCAGAACCAGGCGGAGCCGGCGCGACAGATCATCGATTTCAGCGTGCGACAGCCCCCGGCCATCTGCGCCGGCCGGTTCCGATGGCGGGACGAGATGGGCGTACAACAGCCACGCGCCGCCGGAGGCCAGCAACCGTTGCGCATGCGCCAGATATGCCATGCGCCCCGCGCGGTCAAGGCTGTGAAAACAACCGATATCGAGAATGAGATCGAAAGGGGCGCCGAGCCACCACAGTCGCGTGACATCGCCGACACGGACGCGGCCGGGCAGGCGCTCACGGCGCAACCGGCGCCAGGCCCGCCACACTGCCGGCAGCGCGTAATCCACGCCAATGGCGCGCCAGCCATGCCGGGCCAGCGTCACCAGATTCACGCCAGTTCCGCAGCCCAGATCAAGCGCCATCCCCGGAGGATGCTGGCGCAGAAAGGCGTATAGCTCCGGCGGCGATAGGCCGGTGTCCCACGGCGGATGGCGGTAGTACCACCAGTTGAATCTGATCCAGCGTCGCACAGAATCCATGAGCATTACCCTGGCCCGGATGCGGGCTATGACGAATCGCGCACATGCCGCGGCCTGTCACGACAGAGCAGCGCCGGCCGCAGACCTGTATGATAGGGCGCGTCAGCACTCTGAGATCTGAAATGGAGGAACACAACCATGCAAGAGGCATCTGCTCTGGAGAAATACCGGGATTTGTTCGACAAACGCGCCTTTGCGCATCTGGCGACCTTGATGCCCGATGGCAGCCCGCAGGTCACGCCGGTGTGGGTGGATTTCGATGGCGTCTATGTGATTGTCAACACCGCTCGCGGCCGGCAGAAGGATCGCAATTTGCGGCAGGATGGGCGCGTCGCCATCGAAATCCAGGATCCCGACAACCCGTATCGCTATGTGCAGATTCGCGGGCGGGTGGCAGAGATCACCGAGCAGGGCGCCGACGAGAGCATCGACCGGCTGGCGTTCAAGTACACCGGCTCGCCAACGTATCAATTCCGCCGGCCCGGCGAACAGCGCGTAGTGTGCAAAATCAAGCCGGAAAAAGTGTCCGGCATGGGCTAAGGTGCGAGCACAGCTCACATGATTGGAAGGAGAGGATACCATGCCCAGGAATCTTGTTCGCGATTGGATGACGCCCGACCCGGTCACCATCGGCCCAAAGACGACGGTGCCGGAAGCGCACAAGTTGATGAAGGAACACGACTTCCGGCGCTTGCCGGTCGTCAACGATCACGGCCGGCTGATTGGCATCGTCACCCTCAGCGACCTGCGCGAAGCCGGGCCTTCGCCGGCCACATCGCTCAGCATCTTCGAGCTGAACTATCTGCTGGCGCAACTCACCATCGACAAGATCATGACCCGTGATGTTGTCACCGTGTCGCCGGACGCCACAATCCGCGACGCGGCCAATCTGATGTTGAAACATGAAGTCGGCGCGCTGCCGGTGATGGAGAACGGCAGGCTGATCGGCATCATCACTGAGTCCGACATCTTCCGCGTCATCGTGCAGCAGCCCGAAACAGCAACATCCCCGGAATCGTGAAGATTCCGGGGATGTTGGGATTCAGTAGACTTGGGCGCTATGCGAACACGACAAGACTGGGAACGCGAGACGCTTCAACCGGCCCTCAAACGCGCCGCCCCGCGCCGCGCATCTTTTGAAACACCCTCCGGCATTCCATTCGACATCGTCTACGGCCCTGACGGCGGCGAGTTTCCCGGCGAGTATCCATTTACGCGCGGCATTCATCCTGCAATGTACCGCTCGCGCTTGTGGACGATGCGCCAATACGCGGGATACGCCACCGCGCAGGAATCCAACCAGCGCTACCGCTATCTGCTGGCGCAGGGACAAACCGGCCTCTCGGTCGCCTTCGACCTGCCCACGCAACTGGCGATGGACGCCGACGACCCGCTGGCCGCCGGCGAAGTCGGCAAAGTCGGCGTCAGCATCAGCACACTTGACGACATGCGCGAGCTGTTCGACCAGATTCCGCTGGACAAGGTCAGCACATCGATGACCATCAATGCGCCGGCCGCGATCCTGCTGGCGATGTACATCGCCGTGGCGAAAGAGCAGACCCAAGCCAGCGATGCCGAAGGCCGAACGATGGACGCGCAGGCAATCGCCAATCGCCAATCGTCCATCGTCAGGCAGCTCCGTGGAACGGTGCAAAACGACATCCTCAAAGAGTACGCCGCGCGCGGGTTGTACGTCTTTCCGCCGCGTCCATCGATGCGGCTGGTGACGGATGTGTTCGCCTATTGCAAGGACCATGCGCCGCATTGGAACACCATCAGCATCAGCGGCTATCACATCCGCGAAGCCGGCAGCACGGCAGTGCAGGAAATCGCCTTTACGCTGGCCAACGCGATCGCCTATGTCGAGGCGGCCCGCGCCGCCGGCCTGACCATCGACGATTTCGCCGGCCAGTTAGCCTTCTTTTTCAACGCGCACAATCACTTCCTCGAAGAGGTTGCCAAGTTTCGCGCCGCGCGCCGCCTGTGGGCCAGGATCATGCGCGAGCGCTTTGGCGCGCAAGACCCGCGCAGTTGCATGTTGCGCTTTCACGCCCAGACTGGCGGCAGCACGCTCACCGCCCAGCAGCCGATGAACAACATCGTGCGGGTGACGCTCCAGGCGCTGGCCGCCGTGCTGGGTGGCGCGCAGAGCCTGCACACCAACAGCATGGACGAGGCGCTCTGGCTACCGACCGAAGAATCGGTGCGCGTGGCGTTGCGCACGCAGCAGATCATCGCCCATGAGAGCGGCGTCGCGGACACGGTGGACCCCCTGGGCGGCGCGTTTGCCATCGAGTATCTGACCGACGAGATCGAAGCGCGCGCGGCTGACCTGATTCGCCAGATCGACGCGATCGGCGGCGCAGTGCGCGCCATCGAGAACGGCTGGATGCAGGCTCAGATTGCCGAGTCAGCCTATCGATACCAGAAGGAAATCGAATCCGGCGAACGGGTGATCGTGGGCGTGAACCAGTTCCAGGTCGACGATCGACAGGCGCAAAACGGCAGGCCGGCGGATGATGGGCGGCAACAGCGGTTCGTTGTCAACCCGGCAGTGGAGGAGCGGCAGCGCCGGCGGCTGGCCGAGTGGCGCGCCCGGCGCGACCCGCAGGCCGTCGCGGCGCTCATGCGCCGGCTGGAGAACACCGCGCGCAGCAGCGACAACATCATGCCATGCCTGATCGACTGTGTGGAGGGCGGGTTAACCGTGGGCGAGATCGGTCGCGCGCTGCGCCAGGTCTTCGGCGAATACCACCCGCCGACCGTGATTTAGAATGGCCGCTTATGGCAGACATCAAACCAACCATCACCGTCAAGTTCCTGATCGATGGCAGGGAAGTCGGGACGATCCTGCTCACGGCCAAAGACTTCAAGACCGGCAGCACCGGTTTCTACGGCATGGGCAAGATCATCATCGGCGATGACGCAGAGAAGGGCTATCAGGCGCAGGTGCAGATGGTGCGCATCGGCAGCAAGGAAGCAAAGAACAAGGCCGGCTGAGCGAAAGCTGGCATCTCCAACGCGCCGGCCTTCGGGATGGGCGCTTGAACATCATGGCTGCCCAGTCCACGTTGATCCTGGCGGTTGCTGTCGTGTTAATTGCAGCCGGCCTGATGGAGACGCGACGCTCGCGGGGCCGGCGCCGGCGCGCGGAACGCAAGCAGAGCCGGGCCGGCGCAGTGTTGGTGTTGATCGGAGGCGTTCTGATC
>DAOTYS010000218.1:0-5397 GCA_034434575.1 Thermoflexales bacterium | reverse complement strand
GCGCATGGCGGCGTTGTCGTACAGGTTGGCGTACAACACGTAGCGCCCGTTGGGGATGCCCTCAGCGTGGAAGCGCATGAGCGGCAGACCGGTTGTGTGCAGGGCGCTGGCCATGATCGAAGGGTAGGGCCGGCTGGCGGGGTAGTAGAACTCGGTCCACCGCGCGTTGGCGCTGTTGTTGACCAGCGTGGGCACGTCGGATGTCGTCGCCAGCGCCGGCTCCTGATGGTTGTCCTCCCACAGGTTGATGGTGGTGATGTAGGCCGTGACGTTGATGTTGAACGGCACGCCTGCTGTCTGCGCGTACGATGGCGAGGTCAGCCGGTAGTACGCGGGCGGCGGCTCGACATCGAAGGCATTGCTGGCGCCGCTGGCGTTGCCGGATGTTGCCGTGATGACAACGCCGTTGGCGATCTGGCCGATGCTGACGCTGCCGGTGAAGACGCCGTTGACGAAGTTGCCGGTGGCAGCCGGGGTCAGCGTGCCGGTGCTGTCGCTCAGCGCCGCCTGGCCGCCGAAGCCGGTCAGCCGGTTGCCCGACACGTCGCGCGCGGTGATCACGATCTGGAATGGCGTGTTGATGTATTGCGGGCCTGGAATCGACTGGAAGGTGAAGTGATCGAGCGCCGGCGTGACCACTTCCACGGAGGCGTAGCCGGTGACATTGCCCACGCGCGCGGCGACTGTATTGGCGAACGTCCCGGCCGTTGAGCCGGCGGTGAACAGGCCCTGCTGGTTGATCGCGCCGCCGCCGTTCATCACCGACCACGTGAAGGTCAACTGCGGGATGGGGTAGTGGTCGGCGTCGTAGCCCTGCGCGGTGAATTGCTGGCTGCCGCCGGCGGCCACGGTAGCCGAGGCCGGCGTCACCACGATGTGATCGAGCGGGCCGGCCAACTGGTAGGTCACCACGGTCGAGCCGTCGAAGGCCGGCGCGTTGAGCAGCATATCGCGGATCTGGCCGGAGTCTTCGGTGAACAGGTAGAACATTGTCGGCATGTCGGCTTTGCCGCTGAGCGTGACCGTCACGCGGCGCAGCGCCGGATCGTAGCTGCTGCTGGAGATGTTCGATGTGTGTGTGGCGCGAATGTACTGGCAGGCGTAGTCGAGCGTGACGTAGATGGGGTTGTAGGGGGCCAGGTTTTCGGTGATGCCGCGCAGAATGGCCCGCCAGTTATCCGGGGTGATGGAAGGCAGGAAGTAACCGTGGGTGAACAACGTGGCGAGGGCCATGGCGTCGAGCGCGCGCCTGGATTGGCGCACGCCTTTGCCGATCGTCGCCTCAACGTTGTTGTCTGGATACCACTCGTAGCCGGCGTCGTCGCGGATCTCGGTCACGCAGTTGAAGAAGCGGCCATCGAACTCCGGATGGTTGGGGATGGTCATGAAGTCGGCGTAGTAGTGCGGCAGGCCGGCTGAACTGCTGCCCGTCTCGTACTTGCGGAAGGGGCCGTTCATGATCCACGGCGCGCCATAGCCATTGCCGGGGTTCATCTGCGTGCCAACGAACTCGACGCCCCAGTCTGCCAGTCCCTGGAAGGCGTTCGTGCCGAACTCGTAGAAGTGTGGCAGCGCGAATTTGGCGATGGGGATGTTGTGCTGCTGGTGCCAGGCTGTGCCCTCGGCGTAGTAGGCGGCCATGGTGGCATCGGGCCAGTCTGATCCGCTGTGGTTGAAGTAGAAGAACCCGCCATTGAAGGCGTGGATCGAGGCCGTTGCCAGCCCGGCATTGACGAGCGCAGAAAGATCGGCGGCTTCGGCCGCGTCGATGTTGTGGAAGAACAGGCCGGCCCACGGCTTGATGCCGAACTCGTTGGCGATGTGAACCCATTGGAACGGGCCGGATTCATCGTCCACGCGCATGGTGAGGAAGGGCGGCATGCCTTGCATGACAAACGGTTTGCGCGCGGCCCACACCATGCTGCGCCACACCAGATCGTCCAACCCGAACATTGGCCCTTTGACGGCGTGCGACATCCAGGCGTAGCTGCCCCATTGCACGGCGCGGCCCTGGCCGTGATTGGCAACGGCCAGGAACGGCTGGCTGCCGCTCAGCGCCAGCGCGGTGACCCCTGGCGGAAGAGTGATGCCGGCCATCAGCATGCCGCCGGTGCTGATGGATTCGCCGGCCTGATGGCGGGCGGTGATGTAGTGCATTGGGGGCGGCGGCGGAGCATTGGTTGGGACGAGCCGGATCCACGCCCAGCCGAAGAAGTTGTATTCGCCGCTCAGTTTTTCGGCGTCTTTCACATACAGGTTGAAGGTGCCGTCGGTGATGGTCACCGCGCCCAGGCTGTACTCCTCGTGCTGATCTGCGCCGCCGGCGCCGCCGATCGTGTCCACCGAATGCGCGCGCACATCGCCCGGCGTGAAGCCATAGAAGTAGCGCATGTTGCGGCCGGCCACGTTAGTGTACAGATTGGCCCACACCTCGTAGTCGCCGTTGGGCACGTCACTGGCATAGAAGCGCAGGATGGGCAGCGTGTTGGTCTCGTTGACGCTGGCCAGCACCGAGGGATAGTCGCGCCCGCCGGCCCACAGGAATTCGGTCCACTGCCCGTCTGTCTCGATGAGCTGGCTCGCGTCGCTTGTGGTCGGCAGCGCCGGCGACTGATGCGCGTCGTCCCAGCAGTCGATGCGAGAGCCATAGCTGCCGGCCTGCGACACAAATGTGACGCCCGAGGCGGTCGCCGGCGGCATGTAGCCAAAGTTGAAGATGTCTTGCACGTACTGATAGCGCGGGGTGGCGCCGCCGATCGACAGATCGTTGTCGAAGTTGACCAGGCCGGTTCCCGCATTCACCGCCGCGACGATGGCGGCTTCTTCGGTTGCGTCGAGATATACATCGCCGGCGTCCAGTTGGCGGTGCCCGATGATGATGAGGGCGTTGTCGCCGAGGGTGGCCGGCACGGGCGAACTGGCGATATCCAGCGCCGTGTACGGCACGCCGAAGTGATCCAGGTAGGGCTTGATGAAGCGGGTGTAGTCGGCATATCCTGCGCTGGATGTGTTAACCAGCGCCAGCGCGCCGGCGCCAGTTTCGCCGGGCGGGATGGGCTGGTTTTGGGGAACGGCTGAAGCCGGCGCGACGGGCGCCACAGCCGCACAGATGAGCAGCAATGAAAGGGCTGCGATGCTCAATCGCCTGGGTCGTTGTTGCGAACGCATGTGCAATCCTCCTGATGAAGCGGGCAATACGGACCTCATCTGCGAACGCGGTCCGCGCCCGCGCGGACAGAGTCCGCAATGCCGCCAACGGGATGTTGCATCTCTGACGTTGGCGCACCTGATACCCTGTTGTTTTTGGAGCGCCTTGTATCGGCCTCACGCGAGCAGCACATGCACAGCCAACTACCCGGTTACAGACAATCCCCAGACGTTATCCGTTCCAATGCATGAGGCGTCGGCTCTACAGCAACACCTTACGTCCAGATCGGGCGCCGGGCAATGGGGTAAATCCCAGTCTGTCAGCGCGCCCGGAGCTCAAACAGACTGTTCCTTTCCACAGGGGGGGAAGCCGAGAGGATTACAGGGGAATGAGTTCGACCTGATCGAGCAGCCGGCGCGCGTCGTCGGGGCGGAAGTCGGCCGTGCCCGGCGTCAACAGAACTGCGCCGGCGAAGGCGAACCCCAGTCGCAGGCCGGCTTCGGGCGGCTCGCCGCGCGACAGGGCAAGCGCCATGCCGGCCAGCACGCCATCGCCGGCGCCGGCGGCGCTGATTGCCTTGACCGGCAACGGGGGGATGCGGTAATGCCGCTGGCCGATGAGCGCAAGCGCGCCGGCGCTCCCCAGCGTGACGATCAGATCGACGCCGGTTTCGCGCTGCGCCTCGGCCGCAAGCCGATGGGTGTCTTCGATGCTGTGGGTTGCGCGGCCGGTCAGCTCGGCCAGCTCAGCCTGGTTGGGCTTGATGAGGGTGGGGCGGGCGGCCAGTCCCGCGCGCAGGGCCGGGCCGCAGCTGTCGAAGATGACCGGGATGCGGCGCGCGCGGGCCTGGCCGATCAGGTCGGGGTAGAGCGAGGCCGGCGCGCCGTCGGGCAGGCTGCCGCCCAGCACGACGCACGTGGCCTGGGGCAGCGCCTGCGCGTAGCGGTCGATCAGCGCCTGCGCGTGCTCAGCGCGCACGCGCAGGGTGTTGGCGGTGAGGGTGGACTGCCGGCCTGTTGCGGCGCACACGACCCCCACGTTGGTGCGCGTCTCGCCGTCGACTTGCACAAAGTCGGTGATGACGTTGCGCGCGCGCAGCATGGCCTCCATGCGCCGGCCCGCCTCGCCGGCGGCGAAGCCCATTGCCAGATTCGGCGCGCCCCATTGCCCCAGAATCCAGGACACATCGGTGGCTTTGGCCCCCATGCCCCAGGCGGTTTCGCTGGCGCGCAGGGTGGCGTCGAGCCGGAACTCGGGCACGATGAGGGTGTAGTCGATGCCGGTGTTGGGGGTCAGGGTCAGGATCATGGGCGATTTTGGAATATGGATTGGGGAGGTTGAATGCCGGCAAGCTTATCATGTATGGTTGGTGGAGACGTGTCTGCGCGCTGAACATGACGGAGGGTGTCATTCATGAGGCTGACTGCATCTAACCGCGAGGCTGGCGTGAAAGAATCCATGCTCCAGTTGGGCCAGGAATCGCTTCAGGCGTTGCTCATCGTCATCACGCTTGGCGCCTGGCTGTGGGCGGCCGGCATCATGTTGTTCGTTCAGGATCACACCGTTCATGCCTGGCTGGTCTTTGGTGTCGTTCTTGGCGCAGCGTGGGTCAGCAACGCGATGCGAAGGCAGCATTGGCGGTGGGCTGTGGGCGTGTTTGCTGCCGGGCTGATTGTAGCGGCATCGGCCATCACCGCCTTGTTTGGCGACCGGGCGGCCCCTTATCTCTTCGCCGCGATTGTGTTTGTGACGGCGATTCTGGCAAGCCCGAACGCAATCATGGGCGCCGCGATTCTCTGCGCTGTGTTGATCCCGATCGTGAGCGGGTGGGGTGGTTTGTCTGTGGCGGATGCGCTGCCGGCGAGTCTGTTCACGTTGATTGCGGCAGGAGCCGCCTGGCTGAGTTCGCAGCGTCTCCATACCGCTTTGTCGTGGGCGCTGACCATGACACACGAAGCGCAGCGCAACGCGGAAGAAGCCCAGGCGCATCGCGGCGAAGTGCAGCGCGTGCTCAAGAGTCTGGATGAGGCGTATGTGCGCCTGGAGCGCGCGCATGAGGCGCTTATCTATGCTCGTGAAGCGGCAGAGCGGGCCTACCGCTTCAAGGCCGAGTTTGTGGCCAATGTCAGCCACGAGTTGCGCACGCCCCTGAACCTGATCGTCGGATTCAGCGAGATGATGGCAACTGCGCCTGAAAGCTACGATGGCATTCCATTACCCAGCCAGTATCGGGGCGACATCATGGCGAT
>DAOTYS010000217.1:0-4997 GCA_034434575.1 Thermoflexales bacterium | reverse complement strand
AGCGGCAAGCGCGGCCGCCTTGTCATCAGGCACATATAAACCGCGCAGGGCGTCATCGGGGGATTGGCCGGCCAACTGCGCAAGGCGAACCGCGCGCTGGATCAGCAGATTGATGCGCGCCAGCTCGACCTGCACCTGCGCGAAGCTGTGATCGGCCATGTCAACCCATCCTGCGGAACGAAGCCGATGATAACATCCCGGCGCAGACAGTTTGCGCAATTCCCCACTTCAGGCTATACCTCACTTGAAGCGCGTCTGGCGCGCAATCGGGCGCAAGCCAGGCCAGACGCAGCGTGAACAAAGCTGATGAGCCGTCCAACCGACCACTGCAACCTTGATCTGTGGGCCTTGCACCTCGACGTGTGCTATGGCCGCGCTGGCGGCAAGATCATCTGGCAGCCGCGCATCCTGGCGTGGTTCACCGACCGCTACTTTACGCATACCCCCCTGCCCCCGCGCTACCAGGGCATGAGCGAGCCGGACATCTACCGCGACCTGGGCTGTTCGAACCGGCTGTATTTCTACAACGACGCCTACCGCGCCATCGACCCGCCGGGCGTGACCCGGCGCGACGAACAACGCGGCGACCTTATCACGCACATCATCGAAACGCCGAAAGGCGTCGTGACCGAGCAGGAAGAGATCACACCCAATAGCTGGTATCGCGTTCACCGCAAACGCTGGATCGAGACGCCCGAAGACATGCGGGTGTTCACCTGGCTCTACGACCACACCGCATGGCGCTGGGATCAGGCGGCCTATGAGCGTGTGCAGGCCGAGTGGGGCCGGCTGGGCGCGCCCACCATGTTCATGCCGCGCGTCAATGTGCAGGACCTCTACATCAACACGATGGGCGTGGAGCGCGGCGTATGGGCGATCTACGAATGGGGATCGGTGGTGGACGATTACTTCCGCGCGCTGCACGAGTGCCATCTGCGCATGATCGACGTCATCAACGCTTCGCCAATCATGCTGATCAACTATGGCGACAACCTGCACTGCGCAACGCTGTCGCCCCGGCTGTACGAGGAGTATGTGTTGCCGGCCTACCATGAGCGCGGCGCCAGACTGCACGCAGCCGGCAAGTGGATCTGTTCGCACTGGGACGGCGACACGAAGGCGCTGCTGAAATACGCGCGCATCTCCAGCCTTGACGGCATCGAGGCGATCACCCCCCAGCCCCAGGGCGATGTGACGCTGGAGGAAGTGAAAGAGGCGCTCGGCAACGACATCTTTTTGCTCGACGGCATCCCCGCGATCTATTTCGACGCCACATTCACCGAGGACGACCTGGCCGGGTGCGCGGAAAAAGTGATCCGGCTGTTCGCGCCCAAACTGGTGCTGGGCATTTCGGACGAGATGTCCTCGCAGGGCGACATCGAGCGCATCCGGCTGGTGGGCCGGATCGTGGACGACTACAACGCCGCTGTCAATTGACGATTGAGCGATTGAGTGATTGACGATTGGCGATTGATGATTGACGATTGACGAATCTCATTATCTGCGAAGCCCATCTGACGACTGACGACTGGCTACTGACTCCTGACTACTGTCGACTGACTACTGACTACTCACTTCCTCCCCATGGCCCCAACCTCCAGAGAACTGGTCTATCAGACCTTGAATTTCGAGAATCCGGCGCGCGCGCCGCGCGATCTGTGGTCGCTGCCGATCGCCACCTGGCAGTATCCACATGAGTTCCGCGAGATCGTCGAAACGTTCCCGCCCGATCTGGCCAGCCCCGGCGGTCACGAGCGCGAGCGCGCCAAAGTCGTCGGCGATCCATACGTGGCCGGCGAATACATCGACGAATGGGGGGCGCGCTTCATCAACATCCAGCCGGGCGTGATCGGCGAGGTGAAAGACCCGCTGGTGCAGGACTGGGAAGAGGACGCCGGCAAGATTCACATTCCCCGCGAATGGCTGACCATCGACATCGACGCCGTCAATCGCGAGTGCGCGGCGTCGGACAAATTCATGATCGGCGGCCCCTGCCCGCGCCCCTTCGAACAAATGCAATTCCTGCGCGGCACCGTCAACCTGTATATGGACCTGATGGATCCGCCGCCGGCCATGCGCGCCTTCATGCGCGAGATGCACCAGTTCTATTGTGAACTGCTCACGCTGTGGTGCCGGACCGATGTGGACGCCGTGCGCTTCATGGATGACTGGGGCGCGCAGAGCGCATTGCTCATCAAGCCCGATCTGTGGCGCGACATTTTCAAGCCGATGTACCGCGACTATGCCCAGATCGCCCACGGCCACGGCAAGAAGCTGTTCATGCATTCCGACGGCCACATTCTGGCGATCTACCCCGACCTGGTGGAGATCGGCATCGACGCAGTCAACTCGCAGCTGTTCTGCATGGGCGTGGAGAACCTGAAACCCTTCGCCGGCCGGATCACCTTCTGGGGCGAGATCGACCGGCAATGGCTGTTGCCGCACGGCACGCCAGAGGACATCGACCGCGCCGTGCGCCAGGTTTACGAACATCTGTGGCGCAACGGCGGCTGCTTTGCGCAGTGCGAATTCGGCGCCGGCGCCAGACCCGAAAACGTGCGGCAGGTGTACGCCAGTTGGGACCAGGTCACGCAGCGCGATTAACACAAAAGCAACACCATGAGCAAGATTCTGGTCGCCTACACCACCAACTCCGGCTCGACCGAAGAAGTCGCCCAGGCCATCGCAGACGAACTGGGCAAGGCCGGCTTGAGCGTCGAGACGCGCCGGCTCGAAGAGATCGCCACCATCGAGCCATACGCTGCCGTCGTCATCGGAGCGCCGATGATCGTGGGCTGGCGCCGCGCCGCCATAAAGTTCGTCAAGCGACATCAGTCCGCGCTCAGCCGCATACCGGTAGCCTACTTCCTCACCGCCATGAGCCTGACCCAGACCGGCCAGCAGACGGTGAAAGATGTGCCCCTCGCCATCGACCCGGCCCTGGCCATGCCGCCCAGGAACCCGGACAGACTGGGTCTGAAGGAGCGCTACGCCACGCCGGCCCACTACGCCGGCGATGCCCTCGACGCCGCCCCGCTGGTCAAGCCGGTCAGCGTCGCTATCTTCGGCGGCCGGCTGGATCTGTACAAGCTCAAGCTGCTGCAGATGCTGTTCGTGATGGTCATCATCCAGGCGCAGCCGGGTGACCGGCGCAACTGGCCATTCATCCGCGACTGGGCAGCCGGGCTGCCGGCACAATTTCGCGCCCATCCAGCCTGGGCAGATCGCTGACACGACTTTGCGCAAGCGGACCAACGGGCCTATAGTCACTCGCGATGACAACCCTAACCCCCCGCCAACGGTTTATCGCCGCCCTCGAACGCAGGCCCATCGCCGGCCGCGCGCCGCATTTTGAACTGGTCTTCTATCTTACGATGGAGGCCTTTGGCAAAGTGCACCCATCCCATCGCCACTACGGCCAGTGGGATCAAATGGAAGAAAAGGAGCGCCGGCTGCATCGAGAAGACATTGCCAACATCTACATTCAGACCGCCGAACGCTACGAGCACAGCGCCATCTTCATCCACGACAACCCCGCCACGCTCGACGAATGCCTGCGCATCGTGGATACAATCCGCGAGAAGAGCGGCGACAAATACTTCCTGATGCGCCACGGCGACGCCACTTTCTCGATCCCCGATGGCAACGCCATGTATGACTTCTCGTATCGCATGGCTGACGAGCCGGAGAAACTCCACGCCGAAGCGCAACGCATGGTGGATGAGGCCGTGCGCCGGGCCGAGGTCATGGCCAGACACGGCGGGCTGGATGGCTTTGCGCTGTGCTCGGACTACTGCCTGAACCAGGGGCCGTTCCTGTCGCCGCGCCTGTTTGCCGAGTTCGTCACCCCCTATCTGGCGAAACTGACGCAGGCCTACCGCGAGATGGGCTTCTACGTCATCAAGCACACCGACGGCAACATCATGCCCATCCTCGATCAACTCGTCCAGACACGCCCGCACGCGTTGCACTCCATCGACCCGCAGGCCGGCGTCGATCTGGCCGAGGTCAAACGGCTGTGCGGCGATCAGGTCTGCCTGATCGGCAACGTCAACTGCGGCCTGCTCGACACCGGCACAGAAGAAGAGATCATCGCCGACGCGCGGCGCGCGCTGCGTGACGGAATGCCCGGCGGCGGCTACATCTTCTCCACCTCCAACTGCGTCTACACCGGCATGCCGCTGCGCAGCTATGAGTTGATGCTCGACGTGTGGCGCAACGAGGGCAACTACGCCGCCTGAACGGCTCGCGCTCGCGCAGACAGGCGATTCGCTCGCGCCTTCCTTCACACTATTTCAGGAGACACATTCATGGAGACTGCTCAGTCGAAAGTCAGGGTCGCGTTTCTCGGATGCGGCGGCATGATGGGCGCGCACGCAACGCGGCTGAAGAACCATCCTGATGTGGACATCGTCGGCCTGTGCGACGTGTCCGAGAGCCTGGTTCAAGCGTTCGCCGCCAGACATCTGGCCAGCGCGCCGCATCAGCCGGCGCTGTTCACCGACCCGGCGGACATGTACGCCTCGGCCAGACCCGACGCCGTGCTCATCAGCACGCCGCACACGCAGCACTTCGCGCAAGGCATGCAGGCGCTGGCCGCCGGCTGCCACGTGTTCATGGAAAAACCCATGGTCACCAATCTCGACCATGCCTATGCGCTGGCCGATGCGGTGAAGCAAAGCGGCAAGATCTTCGTCATCGGCTACAACACGCCCTGCTCGCCCGAGTTCTTCTACCTGCGCGAGATGATCCGCAACCAGACGCTGGGCCGGCTGGAACTGGTCAGCGGCTTTATCTCCCAGAACTGGATGCGTGGCACCACCGGCACGTGGCGCCAGGACCCGGCCCTCTCCGGCGGCGGACAGGCATACGACTCCGGCGCGCACCTGTTCAACAGCCTGTGCTGGTCGGTCGAAGCCGATGTAGAAGAGGTGTTTGCCTACGTGGACAACCACGGCGCGCCGGTGGACATCAACTCGGTCAGTTCGATCCGCTTT
>DAOTYS010000216.1:0-6400 GCA_034434575.1 Thermoflexales bacterium | reverse complement strand
ATAGCTCACTGTGGTCGGATTCCACGGCGGCACGCCGGTGAACCCGCCTAGCGTCACGCTCGGCGCGTTGGGCGCTAACGCATCCACAGTGAAGGTGCGGAAGTTGCTGGCGCTCCCATCAGCGTAGGTGTGCAGCGCACAGCCGCTGTCCCAGCAGGCCCGCACCTGCCACTCGTGCGTGGTGTTGCTCAGCCCAGAGAAGGTGAAGCTGGTGACGTTGCCCACCGTCTGCCAGCTCCCGTCACACGAGTTGTTGATGCTGCTGTCGCGGCAGACCTGATAGTTGGCTGCGTTGGGCGAGGCGCCCCATTGCACGGTTACATTCGTGGAGTTGACAAATGCTCCGTTAGCGGGGCTCGTCTTGTTGAATGCGCCGGCCTGCGTGATGTAGTTGAGGGTGATGTCAAACAGCGCCGGGCTGGCCTCGGTCGTCCGGTCGCGCCACAGCACGACCTTGTAACGCGCGTAGCGCCCGCCGACGCCGCTAAGCGCGTGCGACCAGCTCCCGTTCCCCATCGCGGCGATTTGAACCCAGGTTGGATTATCCAGCGCGATCAGGTTATCGCTGGCCGCCACGAACAGAGTGATGCCGGCGCCGTTGCTGATCTGCGTCGTGGCGCTGACAGACTGCCAGACTGTGCCGGCCTGTCCGCTGTCCATCACCATCGACTCCAGCACACCGTAGTTCGGGAAGGCCGTGCCGTAGACCGGCCGCGGCTGGCTGAACCGGTCGCCATTCGTGCCGCGGCCAGGACCAAACGAGGCGTATGCGGCGGGCGAGGACTGCACGGGCAGGTTGAAGCTGGGCGTTGTGGTGTAGGGCGCACTGGGACTGCCCATGTGCAAATACACTCGCCCACTCGTCCCACCACCCCACGGGTTGGGGTATCCCCCTTGCTGGCCGGTAAGCAGATCAACCCGCCCATCTCCGTTCAGGTCGCTCAGACTCAGACTGCGGAAGCCGAAGGTAATCGGCAGTGTCCAGGAGATCGTAG
The DNA here is from genome assembly GCA_034434575.1 of Thermoflexales bacterium. Taxonomy (GTDB): domain Bacteria; phylum Chloroflexota; class Anaerolineae; order J036; family Brachytrichaceae; genus Roseilinea. Next base: position 5,405 of record DAOTYS010000216.1, on the reverse strand, counting down.
CCGTGCCGGAGAGAGGCAGCGGTCCGGTAAAGACACGGGTGAAGCCTCCCTCGTGGTTCTGAATCACCACATCGCGCTGGCCGTCATTATTCAGGTCAGCGACGGAGACCTTCGTCGGAACATCGCCGGGCAGGTTGGTGTAGGCAGCAGGGCTGTATTGCACACCATGCGGCCCGCCGGCCTGCCCCCAGTAGATCGTGCTGTTGCCGCTCGCTCGATTGGCGAAGATCACCTCTGGCCGGCCATCGCCGTTCAAATCGGCAGCCGACACCCCATCTGCGACACTGGTGGGAAGGCTGGCGCTGATGGCCGCGCTGTATTGCACGCCATACGGCCCGCCCGCCTGTCCCCAGAAGATGGCGCTGTAGCTGCCCCCCCAGTTGCTGACAATCACCTCTGGCCGGCCGTCGCCGTTCAGGTCGGCGATCGCCAGGCCCGCCGCGTTGCTGGCAGGCAGGGTCGTGCTGGCAATGGCGCTGTATGTCACCCCCTGCGGCCCGCCGGCCTGCCCCCAAAAGATCACGCTGCTGGGGCTTTGATAGTTGGCGAAAATCACTTCGGGCCGGCCATCACCGTTCAGGTCAGCCACAGCCAGACTGTACATACCGCTGGTGGGCAAAGTAATGCTGGCAGCAGCACTGTACTGCACCCCCTGCGCGCCACCCGCCTGACCCCAGTAGATGATGCTGTTGGTGTTGTAAGTGATGTCATCGTACCAACTGCCGAAGATGAGTTCAGGGCGACCGTCGCCATTCAGGTCAGCAACGGCTACGCCATTTGCGCCCCTGGTGGGCAAGTCGGTGCGCTGGCTCGCGCTCCAGGTCGGGCTGGTCGGCGCGCCCTGGCCCCAGTAAATCCACCCACCGTTGAAGACGTGAGTGCTGCCGTTGTGCAGATTGGCAAACAGCAGCTCGGAGATCCCGTCGCCATTCAGGTCGCTGGAATAGGGGTTGGCGGCATCGCTTTTGTGGTTGCCGGCCAGGCGCAGGGTTTGTCCAGCGGCGCTGTCGCCCGGCCCCTGACACCACGCGCCCGCGCCGGCACAGACCCCGAACGTACCCACCAGCTGCCCGTAGCTGCTCACGCTGCTCGGGCGGAAGTACTGATTCGTGCCGCTGGTTGCGACGCCCAGCGTGCTGTTCGGCATGGTCCACTCGGTCTGCGTCCAGGCGCCACTGGCAGCCGGCGCGGCCTGCGCCGCGTTCAGGGGAAACATCGGTGTTTTAGCCGGCAGCGGGCTGCCCAACAGCGATGCGGCCGCCATGCCGATCAGAACCAACATGCGCAACGAAAGGCTTAAACCAAATGAGACCTTCGACCTTGCTTTAACCTCCCACACAACAGATGGACTGCGCCATTCCAGTTGCCGATACAGCCGACCTGCCAGATGACGCAACGACAACCGTGGCCCAAAAATCTCAAGCATCTCTGGGTGGCAGTACACAAACTGGCATTTATTCCAAAAAAACGGAATGCGGTTCCCAAATTATACAATCATCACGAGAAGAGAATCTGAAAGGATATGTTCGTGAATACAAGCGCCTCTCGCGCACCGCTCGCCCAGACTTGAGCGCGGGTCACAATGAACACGGGGGCATGAATGGCCGACGGGATGCCGGCGCTTCCGGCGGGCGCTACGGGCCGTACAGCCGGTGGTAGATCGCGTAGTTGGCGGCGATGGCGCGGATGTAGCGTTGCGTCTCATCGAAGCTGATGGTCATGAAGAACGCATCCGGGTCGCCGCCGCTGCGGTTTTTCCAGGCCCGGCTGTTGCCCGGCCCGCCGTTATACGCCGCGAGCGCCGCGTACAGGTCTCCATTGAGGAAGCGCAACTGCTTCGCCAGGTAATACGCGCCGAAACGCACACTGACGAATGGGCGGGTGAGGTCGCGCTCACTGTAGTTGTCCGGCCACGAGAGATCGCCGTGAATCTCGCGGCCTGTGGGCGGAATCACCTGCATCAGACCGTAGGCCGACGCAAACGAGGCGGCGAACGGCTCGAACAGACTTTCCTGCCGGATGAGGGAATAGATCAACAGCGGGTCGTGGCCGAATTCCTGCGCATGGGTCGCCACCAGGTCGGCGTAGTATTGCGGATAAAGCAGGCGCGCCAGAAACACGGGCAGCCTGGACGGCGTTTTGGCCGGCGACAAGCGCATGAGCGTGTCTGCCGCGCTGATGGACGGACGGTACAGCCCGATGTCGCGGTAGTGCAGCGCCAGTTGATAGGTTCCCAGCGCATCCTGGCTATGGGCCGCGCGCAACGCCTCGAACTCCTCACGCGCCTCAGCCTTGAACCCCAGTCGCCAGAGCGCATTGCCGCGCTGGAAGCGCAGATCGGCCTGGATGGCCGGCCCCGGTGAGCGAATCTGCACCGTCTCGCTGATGCCCAGCCAGGCGCGCAGCCATTGCTCGGCTTCATCCTGCTCGCGGGAGTCAAAGACGATTTGCGCCGGCCCGCGCGGCAGGGACAACGGCGCCGGCGCGTCGCTGAGCATCTCGGCGGCGCGCGTCCCCTCGTAGTCATCGGGACGCGCCTCGGCCAGCGCGCGCAGGGTGGCCTGCCCGCTCATCACTTCGCCGGCGCTGATCTGCGCCTTGCCCAGCCAGAGCTGTCCCAGCGGCGCAAACCTGTCGGATGGATACATCGTGAGCAAGGCGCGCGTGGCGCTGATTGCTTCTGCGCGATGGTCCAGCCGGTAGAGCGCGATTGCGCCGCGCAGCAGCGCCTCAGCCGCTGTTTCAGCGCGCGGATACGCCGCCTGCGCAGCGAGGTAGGCTTCAGCGGCCTGCTCGATCTGCCCATACCGGTCATAGGTGCGACCAACGCGCAACAAGGCCTGCGGGGCCTGCGGGTCTGCCGGCGCAGTGGCTGCCAATCGGCGATAGGTTGCCGCAGCATCCTCGTAGTTGCCCAGGTCGGCCTGCAACTCGCCCTTCTTGATCAGCGCGTCGCCATAGCGATCCGACTCCGGCCCGCTGGCGATGATCTGGTCGAGATTGCGAAAGGCGTCCGCCGGGCTGCGCAGTTCAACGTAGTTCAGGGCCGCCCAATAACGGATTTCGTTCAACCGGCTGTCCGTGCGAATTGCGCGCCGGAACGCCTCGCGCGCGGCTTCGTGCGCGCCGTTGTAATAGCCGATAATGCCGCGTTGCAGTTCATCCACGCTTTGCCCGTTGTTGAGCAATGCGTTGAGCGCCGCGAAGGCCGCCGCCGTCCTGGGCGCCGTGTTCATCGCCTCGCGCATACGTTGAAACGCCTCTTGCGAGCGCCCCATTGCCAGCAGCACCTGAGCCGACTCCCACACAATGCGCGCGCGATACGACGGGACTTGCGAGACAGCCAGAATGGCCTCGTACTGCTCCAGCGCCGGCTGATACTGGCCGGACAACTGATACGCCAGGGCCAGCTTTTCGCGCCATCCCACCGCCTGCGCCACAAAGGTCGCGCCGTTCACTGCCTGTTGATAGGACACGACGGCGCTCACCGGCTGATTGAGCGACAGGCGCGCATCGCCCAGCCACACATTCAGATACGGCGAGATGATCGACTGGCCGTCGATGGCCGCGACGAAGTGCTCCGTTGCGCCGCCCAGATCGCCCAGCGCAAACGCGGCGCGACCCATCAACACGCGCGCATCGGTCGCAGCGTCGGGTTGCGCCACCAGAGGTTCAAGCGCCTCGAGCGCGCCGGCCGGATTGCCGGCGCTGAGATGACTGATCGCCAGATCGATACTGGTCTGAGCGCGGGCCTCAGTTTGTCCGGGCGGCAGCTCAGCCAGCGCCTGCTGATACAGGGCAATGGCCGTCTTGTCGTCGCCATTGAACGCCGCCCGCCGACCGGCATGAACCAGGCGCAGCGGATCGGGCGTGGGGGTTGGGGCCGGCGTTTCCGTGGGTGCTGCCGTTGGATCGGGCGGCGGGCGGGACGGCGTTGCCAGCGCCACAACGGGGGTGAACGAAGCGGTCACGCCGGGGTCGGGCTGCGGCGGGTCGTTGCTGGAGCAAGCCGCCAGGGCCGCGGTCAACAGGAACAGGGCCACACACAACAACGCGCTCTGCCGGCAACGGCGCACTGTCATGCCGCGCAACGCCGGATTGGGTTTCATGCGAGGGCCAGTCTATCACGCGATATCTCGGCAACTCCCACGGGGCGCGTTCTCTATGCGAGATCACACGCCCCGCTGCCGGCGCATCCCAAACCGGGCTTCACGCGCGCGCAGGCGCAGAACTGGCCGGGTCGTGCGTGGGGCGCGCAGAGGCGTCGGTCGAAAGCAACATGAACGGGTCGTCGCAGCGGTAGAAGCGCAGCCGGGGGCCGGCGTAGGCGGGGGGAACTGCCAGATTGCGGACTTGCAGGGGCAACGACATGGCCAGCAGGTCACGGGCCAGCTGAGTCGTTGCATCAGCAGCCTCAGCCGGCTGTTCGGACAGAGTCCGCAACGCCAAAATCTGCTCGGCGGCAGCGCGAATCGCGCGTTGGGCGTCTGCATCGGGCAGCCAGGCGAACCGGGAGCGGATACGCTGAAGCAGCGCCGCCACGGGCAGATACGCGCTGGCGCCCACCAACCCGCCCTGCCCCACGGTGGCGCGCACGATGCGCCGATACAGCCGGCCCAGATCGGAATGCGGCCCGATCATAACCGGCTCGAAGCCCGCCTGCCGGTTGGCATACCGCTCTGCCAGGCGCGCCCGGGCGCGGCTGACCGCCAGCTCGGCCAGGGCCGAGACTGGATAACCCTGCCGGCTCATCTCATCCCGATAGCGGCTCAGCGCAGCCTCGATCTCTTCCCGGCGATCGTAGTCAAAGTCGAAGTCGATCGCTTCGTCGTACAGCCGGGGGCCGGCCATCGGCATCAATTCCAGCCACAACGGCATGACCTTTCTGGAGCGCATCCGGTGCAGCCCCAGCACGATCATTTCCTCGCGCCGGCTGCGGACGCCGGGTGTGCGGGCGCCCAACGGACGGGCGCCCAACGGGCGGGCGCCCAACGGACGATGCCCTGCCGGCAGCCGGCCACGGTCGGCGCGCAGGATGTGAATCAACTCGTCCTCGAATCGGCGGGTGAGCGGCAGGTTTTCATCGTTGCCGGCCAGCTCGCACAACACATCGACTGCCAGATCATAGAGCGTGTCGGAGTCGCCAGCGATCATATCGCGCAAGGTGCGCTCGACCAGCGGATGAGACACATTCGCCAACAGGATGTCTTTCAGCCGGCGCTGCGCGTTGGGGCCTGTGACATCCCAGACGAAGGCTGGCGCCATGCCTGTTCCTTCGGCGCCCGTCGCTTCGACACTCGGCCTGACTGCCGGCATCGCGCGCAATGCCGGCGCAAACGCAGCCGCGCCAAAGGCGGAGGATTCCGACTCACACACACTCTGTCGAACACGTTCCATGACACTCC
>DAOTYS010000215.1:0-9779 GCA_034434575.1 Thermoflexales bacterium | reverse complement strand
TGTTCATCCATGTAGTCCGTATAGCTCGGCTACATGGTCACGATGTCTTGAGCCTCCACTCAATTTACTCGGGTCACGATGTCGTGAGCCTCCATTGGACACGATGTCTTGAGCCTTGACAACTACTGACTACTGACTACTGACTACTGACTACTGGCTACTGACTACTGGCTACTGGCTACTGACTACTGGCTACTACTGATGAGGATCGGCGTACTGGCGCTGCAGGGCGACTTTATCGAACATGAGCAGATGTTGGCGCGGCTGGGCGCACAGCCAGTGGAGGTGCGCCTGCCGCGCGACCTGGAGGCGCTGGACGGATTGATTATGCCGGGTGGCGAAAGCACCACTTTCGGCAAGCTGGCGGAACGGTTTGGACTGGTCGAGCCATTGCGCGCATTCGCGCAGAGCGGACGGCCCACCTGGGGCACGTGCGCCGGCCTGATTTTTCTGGCCAGAGACGTGGGCCGCGATCAGATAACACTGGGACTGATGGATGTGAAGGTGAAGCGCAATGCGTTTGGCCGGCAGATCGATTCCTTCACCTGCGACCTGAACATCACCGGCCTGCCCGACGGGCCATTTCCCGGCGTGTTCATCCGCGCGCCCATCATCGAAAGCGTTGGCCGAGCGGTGGAAGTGCTGTGCACGCTCGACGATGGGACGGTTGTTGCCGCCCGGCAGGACAACCTGCTTGCGACTTCGTTTCATCCCGAATTGACCGACGATCCGCGCGTGCATGCGCTGTTTCTGAATGCCTGCAAACCCTGACTTCCGATTTCCATACCTGGTATTTCGTGTCCCGTGTTCTGTGCTTTGCACCCAGCACTCAGCACTTGGCACTCTGTGTTCTGACTCCTGACCATGGTTCGCCAGTTCGATATTCGCGATGTCAGCGTTGTGCAGCGGCTCAGCCCGCTTGGACGCGCACTCGCATATGAGCTGGCCGCTGTCGACGGGCTCTCTCCGCTGCGTGAGGCGCTGCGCGCATATGCATCTGGGAGCGGTGACAATCGCGTTGTTCTGGTGCGGCGCAGCCACGACCATGCCGCAGAAGCATTCGGCCTGGTGCAACTGATGAGCGACCCTGCAGATACCATCCGCGACGATGGCGCGGCCAACGAATCGCGGAACGGGGTCAGGTCTCGTTATGCGGCGCTGGTGTACATGGCCCCTGTCCCGCGCACCGAGGATATGGCTGCTGCCTGGGCCGATCTGGCGCAGGCCCTGGTCAGTTACGCAGCCGAACGCGGCGCCGTGCATGTCATCGCAGAGGCGCCAGACAATGGCAGCTCGGACGGAATCCGCGAGGCCGACGCGCTGTACAGCGCCGGCTTCAGCCCGCTCATCCACCAGGACGTGCTGAAGCTGCCGCGCGTGTCCGAAGCATGTGACGCGCCGGCTGAAGAAGTGCCCGGACTGCGGCCGCAACAAGACAGCGACGAGCCGCTGATCCGACTGCTGACGATGCGCACGGTGCCGAAACTGATGCAACGGGCAGAGACCACGTCTGACCTCACCCGGCTGACCCATCGCATCGACTGCGGGTTCAGCCTGTTCAACAAAGGCGAGTTGACCGGCAATGTGGCGATCCGGCGCGGACGCCGGGGCTACGGCCTGCAAATGCTGTTTCACGCATCCGCAGAAGACCGGGCCGAAGCGGCGCTGCGGTATGCGCTGAGCCGCTTGTGCGGGCGAACCGGCAACCGGCCGATTTACTGCACCGTGCCGAGCTACCAGAGCTGGTTGCTGCCGGCGCTCGGCCGGCTGGGATTCGTCCACGTCACGTCAAACGTCTTGATGATCAAGCACACCACCGCAACCGTGAAGCAGCCCGTGTGGAGCCTGGACGCAAAAACCGCGACGGGCGGGGTGGTCCACGGCAAGCCAAACGCGCATCAAGCGGACGCAATCCGCGCACCTGTATGCAAGAAATCCGAATAACCGACAACCTGGACGCCCTGTTCGACGTGCTGCCGCCGTCGATTGTGGCTTCGCTGAAACGAATCGAGCAGTTCAACGAACTGATCGAAATCGTGATGGATCTGGGGCGCCCGCCCGAATCGCGCTATGCGGGCGACCACGCCGGCGAGCAGATTCTGCGCAACGACGAGGTCGGCGCGGCAGACATTGACTATGTGCTGAGCCGGATCAGCGAGTTCGACGCCGACAACCGGGCCGGCATCGCGCGCACACTGCACCGCATATCAGCCATCAAAAACCGTCGCAGCGCAGTGGTTGGGCTGACGTGCCGCGTCGGCCGCGCAGTCTACGGCACGCTGGGCATCATCGAGGACATCATCACCTCCGGCAAGAGCATTTTGTTGCTCGGCCGGCCCGGCATCGGCAAAACAACCATGCTGCGCGAAGCAGCGCGGGTTCTGGCCGAGAGCCGGCGCGTGGTCATCGTGGACACCTCCAACGAGATCGGCGGCGACGGCGACATCCCGCACCCGGCGGTAGGCCGGGCGCGCCGGATGCAGGTCGCCCAACCCAGCCTGCAACATGAAGTGATGATCGAGGCGGTCGAGAATCACAATCCGCAGGTGATCGTCATCGATGAGATTGGCCGCGCCGCTGAAGCCGAGGCTGCCCGCACCATCGCCGAGCGCGGCGTGCAACTGATCGGCACCGCGCACGGACAGACGCTGGAGAACCTGATGGCCAACCCCACCCTCAGCGATCTCATCGGCGGCATCGAAAGCGTCACCCTCTCCGACGAAGAGGCGCGCCGGCGCGGCACGCAAAAAACCGTGCTCGAGCGCCGCGCCCCGCCCACGTTCGACATCCTGATCGAGATTCAGGACCGGCACAGGCTGCTGGTGCATCCCGATGTCGGGCAGGCGGTGGATTCGCTGCTGCGCGGCAAGCCGCCGATGGCCGAATTGCGCTACTACGACGGCGGGGAAATCAAGATCGAAAAGGTGCGGGTGACCCGGGCAGAGACCACGTCCGAGGCGCAGCGGATGCAATCTACGGCCTCGCGCTCGCCGCAGCGACCGTTCGCCCAGGCTGCCCGGACAGAGTATGGCGCGCCGGCTGCCCCCACGCCAATCACAGCGCCGGCGGACACCATCCGCCAGGACAAGTCGGAGTCAGACACCGAATTGCCGGGCCGGCTGCGCGGCAAGATGATGCAGTTGTACGCCTTCGGCATCCCGCGCAACCGGCTGGCCCAATCGGTGCGGCAACTGGGCGTGCCGGCAGAGATCGTGGACAGCCTGGAAGACGCCGACGTGCTGATTACGGCCAAGGCCTACTATCGCCAGCGCCCGAAGATCATCTCTGAAGCGGAACACCTCAACATTCCGATCTACGTGCTGCGCTCGAATTCACTCACCCAGATGGAGAACTGTCTGGCCGACCTGTTCAGCCTGAGTTCCACAGAATCGACGCCGTATGAGGACGCGATTGAAGAGTCGGAGAGCGCCGTCAGGCGGGTGCTGGCCGGCGAGCGCATGGTCGACTTGACGCCACAGAACGCCTTCATCCGCCGGCAACAACATGAGATGGCGCGCTCGGCCAATCTGGTCTCGCACTCCTACGGCAAAGAACCCTATCGGCGCGTGCGCATCTTTCGAGATTGACAATTGAGAAATGGACGATTGAGGATTTCCAGGCGCCGGCCATCTCAAGCGTCAATCAACAATCGTCAATCGCAAATGCAGCGATGTTCATCACCTTTGAAGGCCCGGACGGCAGCGGCAAGACAACCCAGGCCCGGCGCATCGCGGAATGGCTTGGGTCGCTTGGTCGCAACGTGCTGGCCATCCGCGAACCCGGCGGAACAGATATCGGCGATCGTGTGCGCGCCATCTTGATGGACCGCGCCAACACACGCCTCGACCCGCGCGCCGAGACGCTCTTGTTTTGCGCGTCGCGGGCGCAGATGATGGCGGAAAAAGTGCGGCCGCATCTGGCGCGCGGCGGCATCGTGATCTGCGACCGCTTCGCCGACAGCACGCTGGCCTATCAGGGCTATGGGCGCGGGCTGGACCTCGGCATTCTGCGCGTCGTGCTCGACTTCGCCACCTTCGGCGTCAGGCCTGATCTCACGCTGTGTCTGGATGTCGATCCACACACCGGCCTGCAACGCCGGGCCAGGGATCGCGGCGGGATGAACCGGCTGGATGCAGAGCCAATCGCATTCCACGAGCGGGTGCGGGCCGGCTACCTGGCGCTGGCGGCAGAGGAGCCGCAACGCTGGGTGGTCATCGACGCCGGCGCGCCGCCCGACGTCATCGAGCGCCGCCTGAGAGACGTGATCAGGGCACGTCTGGCTGCGCCGGCAAGGGCTGAATGAGGGCTGAATAATTGTGTTGAATCCGCGCCGCGCCGAAATTGTGTTGCTCGCAGCGGCGCTGGCTTTTCACGCGATCGGCGCGCTGTCTCTGTTGACGCTCGGATACACCTCGCAAGTCCTGTTGCCTGCAACGGCCATATTGAGTGTGTGCGCAACCAGCGGGCATTGGTGGCTGAACCGGGTTGCGCCGGCGCGCGATCCGCTGCTGTTTCCGGCGGCCGTGCTGCTGGCCGGCTGGGGGCTGCTGGTGGTGGGCCGAGTGGCGCCGAATTTCCTGGGCCGGCAGACTGTCTGGCTGGCCGTCGCCGCAATCGCCATGCTCGCAGTCGCCTCCAGCCGCGATCGCCTGCGCTGGCTGCGGCGCTTCAAGTACACCTGGCTGATTCTGGCGCTGGGGCTGCTGGGCGCCACGTTGTTCCTCGGCGTCAATCCAGCTGGCGAGGGCGCGCGCCTGTGGTTGAGCCTGGCCGGCCTGTTTGTGCAGCCGTCCGAAATCCTGCGCCTGTTCATGATTGCGTTCCTCGCGGCGTTCTTCAGCGAGCGCACGTTTGCCGCCACCGTTGGCGCAGTGCCGGCGCAAAGCGGCGATCGGCAGACTGCATCCGCGCGGATTGCATCCATTGCGCCCTCTGTTCTGATGTGGTTGATCGCAATTGTGCTGCTGGGCACACAACAAGACCTGGGGGCCGCCGCCTTGTTGCTGATCACGTTCGCGTCGATGTTGTATCTGGCAACTGGGCGAGCCGCCCTGCCCATGCTGGGCATGGTTGCGCTGCTGGCAGCCGGCGTCGCCGGCTATGCGCTGTCGTCGCGGGTGGCGCAACGGGTGGACATCTGGCTGAACCCATGGGCCGATCCACAGAATCGCTCGTTCCAGATCGTGCAGTCGTTGATCGCCGTCGCCAGCGGGTCGGTGTTCGGCGAGGGCATCGGGCAGGGCCGGCCCGACTATGTGCCGGCAGTGCATACGGATTTCCCGTTCGCCGCCATCGGCGAGGAAATGGGATTGTTGGGCGCAATCGGCCTGTTCGTCGTATTCGGCGTGTTGATTCTGCGCGGCTGGCGGGCGGCGCAACACGCCGGCACGAGCTACGGCATGCTGCTTGCCGGCGGTCTGTCCGCCTCGTTGACGGCGCAGGTGTTTGTCATCATCGGCGGCAATCTCGGCCTGTTGCCGCTCACCGGCGTGACGCTGCCCTTCATCAGCTATGGGGGCAGTTCGCTGCTGGTCAGCTTCATCTCAGTCGGCTTATTGATGCGGATTGGCGCGGATGCGGCGCGCGCGGACGGCATTCGCATGAGCGACGCCTTTCGCCCGTCGCCGGCCCAACACACGGCGACCCGGCGCGCCATGCAACTATGCGCCGCGCTGATCGCCTTGTTGAGCGCCGCAGCCGGCTACTGGGGCGTCGCCCGATCAGCGGAACTGACTGCGCGCAGCGACAATCCGAGGCTTGTCGATGCTGAGCGCGCCATCCAGCGCGGACCGATTCTGGCGCGAGATGGGACTGTGCTGGCCCGCTCCGAGCCGATCCAGCCTGCTGTGTATGCGCGCCGCTATCCGCGCCCCGCAGCCGCGCCGGCGGTCGGCTATGCGAGCTGGCGGCACGGAACCGGCGGACTGGAAACCTACGCCGACCCCATTCTGCGCGGCAGTCTGACTGCATTCGACCGGCTGCTGCATCGGCCGCAGATCGGCGCAGCCTTCACGACCACCCTCGATATCGAACTGCAAGAGAAGCTGCACCGCGCGCTGACCGGCGCAACAACGAGTGCAAGCCGTGGGGCCGGCATCATCCTCGACTGGCAAACCGGCGAAGTGCTGGCGCTGGCCAGCGCGCCGTCATTTGACCCCAACCGGCTCGACGAGGACTGGGACACCCTGCGCACAGCCGAACAAGCGCCCTTGCTCAACCGCGCGACTCAGGGCCTGTATCAGCCGGGCCCGCTGTTGCGCTGGCTCTACCAGCTCGAGGCGCAAGCCGCGCCATCTCAGATTTCATCGGCGCGCGCGCCGAAAGCCATGCGCAGCGGCTCGGATTTCATCCGCTGGGACTGGGACGCCGGCGATCGATTCAGGCTGGGGCAACCGGTTCCGTTTGAGCTGGATAATGCGCACACGCCCTACCCGGCTGCTGCCACGTATAGCGAGACGATTGGCCAGGGCGCTTTGCGCGTCACGCCGCTGCGGGTGGCCGTAACGGTGGGAGGGCTGATCGCCGGCCGACCGATCACCCCCACCCTGACCTGGATCCCTGACAGGATGCGCGGCGGCGGCGCGCGCCTCGATCTGCGCAAGCCGGCTGTTCACTTTGCCCAGGCCGGCAGGAATCAATACGTCGGGTGGCTGGTCATGCAGTTGCCCGATTCAACCACGCGAGGCGGTTTCAAATCGCCCCTCCTCGTGATTGCGCTGGAGCAACCACACGCCAGCGCAAGCCCGCTGCGCCAGATCGCCCGTCAGTTTGAGTAGAATCGCGCCATGCAGCGACCAGAACACCATCTGCACCGGTTCGAGAATCAGGTCGCCGTCATCACCGGCGGCGCGCAGGGACTGGGTGAAGCGTTCGCCCGCCGCTTTGCTTACGAGGGCGCCTGCGTGGTCATCATCGATCTTCAGTGCGACAAGTGCGAACAGGTAGCCACCCGCCTGCACGATGAGTTTTGCGTGCAGACGCTGGCCGTCGACGCCAGCGTGTCTGATCGTGACGCGATCAAGGAGGCGGTCGGGCATATTCTGGATGAGTTTGGCCACATCGACATCTGGGTGAACAACGCCGGCGTCTATCGCGGCACGGCGATGGAAGACCTGACCATGCAGGAGTGGCAGTTCATGCTCGATGTGAATTACACCGGCGTGTTCGTGTGCACCCAGGCTGTTGCGCCAGTGATGAAGCGCCAGCGCAGCGGGCGGATTATCAACATGAGCAGCATTGCCGGGCGCACCGGCTTCAAAAACAGCCTGGCCTATTGCAGCACCAAATCGGCTGTCATCGGGCTGACGCGCGCCAGCGCCATGGACCTGGCGCCCTACAACGTCACGGTCAATGCTGTCTGTCCCGGCACCATCATGACCGACATGGTGTTGAAGGTCGATCACGATATCTGCGCCAATGAGGGCTGGCCGCCGGGAACGCACCTTAAACACAAGGCCGAATCCATCCCGATGAAGCGGCTGGGGACGGTCGAGGAGGTGGCCGGCGTGGTCGCCTTCCTTGCCTCGGAAGACGCCAGCTTCGTCACCGGTCAGGCCATTGAAGTGGACGGCGGCGAGCTGTTGATCTGAGTCGTCAGTAGCCAGTCGTCAGAAGCTGAGAGCGACGCCGCGCCCAAATCCAAAATCCAAAATCCAAAATGATCTACACCGGCTACGCAGACTTCTGGTTTCAAGACGTGTCGTTGCCCGAGCGGGTGGCGCGTTTTGCCGCGCTGGATATTCGGGCGATTGATGTGTGGATGTGGCGCTCGAAAGGCGCGCAGATGGACGAACTGGCCAACGCCTGCCGGCAGGCCGGCAGCGTCATCAACTCCACCTTCGACGAACAGGCCGGCTCGCTGACCGACGCCGACGATCACGCGCATTGCCTGGACGCCTGGGCTGAGTCGCTGGAGCGCGCCCAAAACTGGGGGGTGCGCCATCTGTTCATGTTCAGCGAGCAGATCGACGCCGATAGCTGGGTGCGCCGGCCCTCGCGCGATTACACCCCGGAGCAAAAGTACGCCAACCTGCTGGACGGGGTCGCGCGGGTGATGGAACTGGTCGAAAAGACGCCGATCGTGGTATGGTTCGAGGCGCTCAACACCTATCATTTGCATGGGCCGATCACGGTGCACACACACGCGCTGGCCGCCGATGTTGTGCGCCGCATCAACCACCCGCAATTGCGCATGACGTTCGACTGTTTTCATCAACAGCGCACGGCCGGCAATTTGATCCAGGGTCTGCGCGATCACGCCGGCCTGTACGCCAGCGTCCACATCGGCGACGTGCCGACCCGCCAGGAGCCGGGCACCGGCGAGATCAACTTCGCCAACATCGCCCGCGTTCTGCGCGAATTGAACTACGACGCCGATGGCAAAGGGCTGATTGGCCTGGAGTTTTACCCCTCCACCACAGAGCGCGAAGCGCTGGACAGGGTGAAACAGATCTTTGAAAACCTCGCGGCGCTTTGAGGCGACTCAGGTGTCGGACGCCTTGAAGGCGTCCGACACCCGGCCAGCCTGTCGAACTGACATTAAACAACGGTGAAGCTGGCCCGCGCGGCTGCCTCCTGGCTGCCGCCCACGCCAACCTTAAATTCACCCGGCTCGATCACCCACTGCTCACGGTCGTTCACCATCGCAAGCTGGTCGGGCAGCACGATAAACGACACCGTTCTGGTTTCACGCGGCTGAAGCGTGACGCGCTCGAAGCCGGCCAGGAAGCGAAGCGGGCGCGGCGTTGAAGCGGCCACGTCGGTCAGATAGAGCTGCGCCACTTCATCACCGGCGCGCGCGCCGGTGTTGGTGACATCGACCCAAACGGTCAGCGGCTCGCCGGCCCGGACGGTGTCGGCGCTCAGCCGCAAATTGCTGTAGGCGAACGTGGTGTAGCTGAGGCCGTGGCCGAAGCGATACAACGGCTGGCCGGTGAAGTAGCGATAGGTGCGGCCCTCCATACGATAGTCCTCAAACGGGGGCAGGTCGGCCACAGATTTATAGAACGTCACCGGCAGGCGGCCAGCGGGGTTGTAATCGCCAAACAGAGTCTCGGCGATGGCTGTGCCGCCGGCCTGTCCGGGATACCAGGCTTCGAGAATGGCCGGCACATGCCGATCGGCCCAGTTGACCGCAAGGGCGCTGCCGTTCAACAACACAAGCACAACCGGCGTGCCGGTGGCGTGCACCGCTTTGAGCAATTCCTCCTGCGCGCCGGGCAGGTCGATGTCCTGACGGTCTCCCAGACTGCGCGCGCCGCCTTCCACACCCTCATCCTGTCCTTCTTCCCCCTCCATCTGTTGCGACAGGCCCAGGCACACCACAGCCAGATCAGCATTGCGCGCCAGCTCCACCGCTTCGGCAAAGCCGGCTGTGGACTGGCCGGCGATCGTGCAGCCTTTGGCATATTCGACCTGGGCGTGCGGCAACGCCTGGCGAATGCCCTCGAATGGTGTGACAGACGCGGAAGGCGTGCCATTGTAGTTGCCCAGCAGCACAAGCGGGTCGTGGGCGTTGGGGCCAATCACCGCCACGCGCTTGAGTTTCGTTCTGTCCAGCGGCAGGAACCCTTCGGCATTCTTGAGCAACACCATCGACTGGCGCGCCGCTTCCAGCGCCAGTTGTTTGTGCGCCGCGCAATCGTTGACCTCGATGGGAATAGCGGCGTAGGGCACGCGCTCCGGCGGATCGAACATGCCCAGTTTCATGCGCGCGGTGAACAGCCGGCGCAGTGAGCGATCCAGGTCGGCCTCCGTCAACAAGCCCTGCTTCACCGCAT
>DAOTYS010000214.1:0-1965 GCA_034434575.1 Thermoflexales bacterium | reverse complement strand
CGGCTTGATGCGTGTGGCGATCCACACGAGTGACGAGCGCGCCCGCCTCGACCTGAGTTTTGCGCCGTCTGTCACCGCTGCCGCCGGCGCGGACGCGCTGGATCCGGTTGTCGGCGATCTGGCGCGCCAGATGGATTGGATCATCGACATGACTGAGCGCGAGGACGGCCTGCGCGCTATCGCGGCGCGAATGCCGGCCCACAAACCCCCGGTGCTCATCATCGATGACAACCAGGGACTGGTCGAACTGATCGAGCGTTACCTGACCGGCCAGCCCTGCCGCGTGGTGGCGGCGCACAGCGGCCCGGAAGGGTTGCAGGTTGCCGAAGAGATGACGCCGTCCGCCATCATTCTTGATGTCATGATGCCCGAAGTGGACGGCTGGCAGGTGCTGCAAGCGCTGCGCCGCAATCCGCGCACCGCCAGGACCCCGGTGATCATTTGCAGCGTGTTCAATAACCCGGCGCTGGCAGCGTCGCTGGGGGCGACGCGCTATCTGCTAAAGCCCGTTCGCCGCGACGACGTGTTGAGCGCGCTTTCTGACCTTGGCATTGTGTGACTGCGCCGGCACGCACATCGCGTCGAGCACGCCTTGCAGGCATTGCAGCACTTCGAATGGCTGCAATCCGGTGTCTCGCGTCACCGTCAACCGGCCAGCGTGGTGACGCAGCGCATCTTCCGCATAGCTGGTTACCGTCAGCAGGATCACCGGCGCCCCGGCCACCTGTGGCATCTGTCGCATGCGCGAAAGCATTTCGAATCCGTCCATGACCGGCATCGCCAGGTCAGTCAGGATCAGATCGGGCCGGCGCTCGGCCATCGCCTGCAATGCCTGCTGGCCGTCGTAGGCGCGCCGCACCTCGGTGGCAACACCCGAGGCCGCCAACATGCGCTCCACCAGTTCGCCGAACCCCCGATCGTCGTCGACGATGAGCACATCGCCCGTCTTCTCCAGCTTCCTCACCTCGCGCATCAACTGCTGCATGGTGACCGGCTTGGTCAGGCACGCGGCCACTGACAGATCCGAAGCGATCCACGCCTGGCTGGGCAGCGAACACTCGATCACCGGCACGCCGTGAATGTCGCGCGGCGCATGATCGCCGCGACCGAGGCCATCCGGCGGGACGTTGCGGATGACCAGGCGGGCGTTCTTCTGCGCGATGTGTTCCGCCAGATTGTCCTCGTTGGCTACTGTCGCGAAATCGTAGCCGTTCACATGCCGGCCGATAAGCGTCGCTACGGCCGGATCGGGATCGACGACCAGGACGCAGGGAAGATCTTTCAGCGCCGGCCCTTTCAGGGGATTGACCAGTTGCGGGCGCGCGATGGGCGGCAGCGCGCCCGGAATCGGCAGGGCTACGTAAAAGGTCGATCCCTTGCCCACCTCGCTCTCCACCCAGATGCGCCCGTCGTGCGCTTCGACAAACTGCCGGCAAATGGCCAGGCCCAGGCCGGCGCCCTCATGGCTCCGGCGCAGCGATCCATCCACCTGATAGAACTCCTCGAAGACGCGCGACAACTGATCGGGCGGGATGCCGGCGCCGGTGTCGCTGACGCTGATCACGACTTCGTCGCCGGCGCGCGCCGCCCCGACCGAGATCGTCCCGCGCTGTGTGAAACGTTGCGCGTTCGAGAGCAGGTTGAGCGCCACCTGGCGAATTCGCGTCGGGTCGATGTCGAGCGCCGGCAAGCCCGGCTCGATGGACAGTGTGAGCGCGATCGGCCGGCCGCGCAACAACGCCGAAGCAACGTCGGCTGCGCCGCGCAACAATGGCTCAATGGCCGTCAGTTCCTTGTTCAGGGTGAAGTGTGCCATCTCGAATCGGGACAGATCGAGAATGTCGTCGATCATCTCCAGCAAATGCACGCTGCTGCGGTGAATCTGGTAGATGTCCCGGCGCAGCGTGGCCGGCCACTGCACATCGCCGTAGACCTCGGGCGAGAAGTACATCATCTCGCTGAAGC
>DAOTYS010000213.1:0-7884 GCA_034434575.1 Thermoflexales bacterium | reverse complement strand
GCCCGGCGCCCCTTGTGGCAGGTTGAGCAGAAGCTTCACCTGGGCGAGCGCCAGGTGCGCCGCGAGCATCGTCGCGCGGTGGCCGAGTTGGCGCTGCGCTTTCAGGCGTGGCTGGATGCCGGGGCGCAAGCAGTGTCTGAGCTGACTCAGCCAGATGCGCCTGGCATGAGCCTGCAACCAGAATCGCCGGTTGCCGAGCCGCTCGATCTGCTCGAGGCTGTGCAACGGCTGTCGCCGGCGCCGAGCGTGTTCGGGTTGCGCGATCTGTTTCTCGATCTTCAAGCGGTCGTCTCGGAGATAGCCCGCCAGTCGGGCGCTGGCGCGACGATTGACGTGCGGGTCGATCCTCCTGATTTGACGGCATATGCGGATCGGGGAATCCTGCACCAACTGCTGTTCAAGTTGCTCCAGGCTCTGGCGCAAGCCGGGCGCGATCCATCCCGCTCTGTGCGCTTGTCGGCCCGCCCGGTGGACACTGCCCGCGATGTACGCGCCGTCCTCCTTGACATCCAGAGTGATGTCGAGGTTAGCGATGACGACGATAGGTTGCAGTTGTGCCGGTGGTTGGCGCGATCACTTCAGTCGGACCTCGCGCGAGAGGCGGGCGCCGGCGCGTCGTTCCGGCTGGTGTTGCCGGCTGGCGCCCGTCTGCGCAAGGTGATGATCGTCGATGATGAGCCGGTGGCGATCGAGTTATTCGAAAGCTATCTGGTCGGGCTGGATTTCAGCGTCGCCGGCGTCACCCGGCCGGGCGAGGCGGTGCAACGCGCGTTGGAAATCCGGCCTGACGTGATCGTGCTCGACGTGATGATGCCCGCCATGGATGGGTGGGAGTTGCTCCAGCAGTTACGCCACGCGCCGGGACTTGAAGGCGTGCCAGTCATCGCCTGTTCGGTGCTGCGCGACGCTGATCTGGCCCGGGCGTTGGGCGCCGCCAGTTTTCTGCATAAGCCGGTGTTGCGCCATCAACTGATTGCCGCTCTTGAGGCGGCCCTCAAGGCTGCGCGTGAGACGGCGCAAAACCAGCGGCCAGGCGACTAGCGCGTCGGCGATCCGCGCCCCTTGTGTGCTCACCCCGTCAGACTACTTGACTTTGAGAAGCACTTTGCCGTTGTGTTCGCGCGCAGGATAGGTCTTCAGGGCGGTGCGCGGCGGCGGGCGCAACACGGCGCCGGTGCGAATGTCGAAGCGCCCATTGTGCTTCGGACACTCGATGCAGGCGCCCTCTAGCAAGCCCTCCGACAGTTCGGCGTTGCCGTGCGTGCATTTGGCGTCCGAGGCGAACAACTGCCCGATCTGCGTGCGATACACCGCGTAGGATTTGCCGCAATGCTCAAAGCGCACGATCTCGCCCGGCAGCAACAGGCTCAAGTGGCAGACCTCGACCCAGCCTTCAGCGTCCGGCGCGGCGTCTGACACAATTCGCTGGCTGCTGTGCTGCGCTTCCATCTGGGGTTGCCCCGGCGGCAACACGCGCTCCAGGTAGTAGTTTGGGTCTTTAATCGCCCGCAGCAGCGTGGGGATGATCTCGCGGTAAGCGTCGAGCAGGCCGTTGTAGGCCGGCGGCAGTTGATCCTTGACCAGCTCATGCAGTTGGGGCAGGTTGTAATACGGCACCATCGGGAAGATGTGGTGCTCGATGTGGTAGCCCATATTCCAGTACAGATAGCGGTTGATGGGGTTCATCAACACTGTGCGCGTGTTCAGGCGATGGTCCAGCACATCTTCGGCCAGGCCGGCGTGCTGTGTCATCCCGTAGACCACCATGAGCCACGACCCATACAGGTTGGGCAGGCCGATCAGCATCAGCGGCAGGAGGCTGCCGGTGGCAACGGCCAGAACAACGACGCCGGCGTAGATGCCGACATAGATGCGGGCGCGCGTGAAGACTTTGCCAAACTCGGATTCGGGGATGAAACTGCGCTCCTCGTCGGTGACCTTGCCGATGGCATGGCGCAGGATATCTTGAAAGTACAGAAAAAACGTCGGGATGTTGACGAACTTCAGCGCCAGCGTCAAGGGGGATGACGGGCGTTGCAGCGCGATTTCACGGTCGCGGCCCACGATGATGGTGTCGCTGTGGTGGCGGGCGTGGCTCCAGCGCCAGACGACCGACTCGCGCAGAACCATGAACGAGGCGATCTCGTACAGGGCGTTGTTCAGCCAATCGGTCTTGAAGGCTGTGCCGTGAGAGGACTCATGCCAGCGCGAATCGGACGAAGAGCCGTATAGAACCCCATAGATAGCAAAGGGGATGACGGCCCAGGGCGTGCCCCACAAGGCGATGCCGGCCCCGCCGGATGCGAAGAGCAGGGCAAACCACAGAATGGTGTCGCGCAAGGCCGGGCCGTCGCGCCGTTCGAGCAGCGCGCGCATCTTGTCTCTGGGGACGTGGGGCGCATACCATTTGGCGTCGGCCAGGCCGCTCTCCATGGCCTGACGGGACTTCGGGCCTGCCAGACTGTAATCGCTCAACAATCTCTTTGCTCCAATACCGATTGCCATTTCACATCACTCCCACAACCACGTGTCCATTCCCGTCTGCGATCTTACTGTAACCGGCCAAAGCTGTCTACACTGTTCTCAAACGCCTCGATCTGGGCCTGTGACGCCAGGACGCTGATTTCGACACAATAGCGTTCTGACTCGCCCGGCATCAGTTGGCGCAGGCGGCCTTGCGCGCGCTCCTGATCTCGCCCGCCGGCCAGATTGGTGGCCGGCTCCAGCCCGCAGACGTAATGACCTTCGCCAATCATTTTCCACTCGAACATCCAGGGCAGATTCGAGGCGCGCCAGCGCAACGCAACACCCAGACCGCGCCCCGCGCCGAATTTGCGGTTGACCAGAGCAGCCTGCGCATAGCCTGCCGGGTCCACATGCGGCGCATGGTAGAAGACTTGTTCCGCGTAATTCGACGTGGGCGGGCCAAAGCGGCGATGCTCGGCGAACCCCGGCTCGGCAGCCTGGTCGCGCGGCCATACCTGCGCCGATGCGACCAGCACTTCCGAATCTTCGCTGAGCACGGGGAACCCCAGATTGCAGTGGTAGAGCAGCATCAGCGGGGCGGGGGCAAACCCTTCGTTGGTCACACTATCCTCGATGGTCAGCCTGGCCTCGCCGAGACGCGCCGAGATGCGCCGGCGAAGGACCAGGTTGGGGCCAAACACAGCAGCCTCGCGCACCTCGCCGCTGACCCACAGTTCACATTCATCTTCATGCCAGTCTGCGCCATAGGCCACATGTGTGGCGGGGATGTGCGAAGCGCGGCCATGCAGCCCCAGCGGCTCACCCTGATCGATGGTTGGCGCGCCGAAGTATGTGAGGCCGCCCGTCGCCATGAGTCCCCCGCCGAAGCCGCGCAACCAGCCCAGACCTTCCGGCTCGAAATAGGCCGGGTGCGCGAATGTGGTTGGCGAGTGCCAGGCCAGCGGCGCGCCGCAGAAGCTGGCCGCTCCAAGATCCATGTCGCGGTCAATCAGCACGGTGAAATCGAAGCCGCTGCCGGTTCGCACATCTGCGACACGCGCGCCGCGCTCGAATCCATCGCCCAGTTGGCCGAGGCGAACGCCGCCGAACTGGCTGAGGTCGCCGCGCCGGCTCAGTTCGGCGCGGGTGAAGAAGCGGTCAAAAAGTCTTGGCATAGGTTCCTCCAGATCAAAGTGTGCGCTCTCTGTCTCTCGTTGCGCGGTTCAGGATGAGCGCGCCGGCGACAGGGATTCGAGCGCCCCGTTTAAGAGCTTGTCGATCTCGCGCTGGCTGAATCGTCCGCGCCGCGCGCACAAGAACACGTCCGGATCATCGTGATCCGGTTCTGCCGGGTAGTCGCGGGCGGTGATGACGATGATCGGCAGGCCAGGGCGTCCAGCCTCGATCTCGACGGCAAGGTCCAGGCCATCGGCGTCGGGGAGATTCAGGTCGAGCAAAATGACATCGGGTTGCGCGTTTGCCAATGTGTCCCAGGCCTGCTGCGCGTTCATGGCGCGCCAGGTGGCGCAGCGCGGGTAGGCCGATCTCACCGCAGTGTCCAGAAACTCCTGCATGGCGGGGTCGTCCTCGACGATGAGGCAGCTGCGCAGGGCGATGCCCAGCCGGTCGAGCGACTCTGTCAGCCGTTGCCGCGACACCGGTTTGACCAGATAGTCGCTGATGGATGGCGGAAGCGCCTGGCGTGTCAGGCCGGGCAGCGCGCACAGAATGAGCGGTGTGCCGTTCAGTGAGTCGAGCGAACGCACGGCCAGGTCGAACGCATCCGGCCCGTCCGTGGCGCACACCACAGCCAGCGGCTGGGTGTCGCGCGCCGCCTGAGTCAACGCAGTCTCATCGGCGGCCCAGGTGATATCGCAGGTCGCAAGGTGTGTGCTGAGCAAACGCCGGGCGTGCGCATTGTGGGCATAGGCGACCACCGGCTTGCGCGCGCGCGCCTGTTGTTCCCAGTAGCTCCAGAACTGCTCGTCGGCGGCGTGGGGGGCGTTTTGCGAATCCGGCTGCGCGCTCGGATCGCGCGCCGATTCATCGTCCACGGGCAGTTCAAAGCAAAACACGCTGCCCTGGCCGGGGGCACTGTCGGCCCAGATGCGGCCGCCGTGCATCTCGATGAGTTGTTTGCTGATCGCCAGTCCCAGTCCTGAACCGCGTTGCCAGCGGAAGAATGCCCCGTCGAGCTGTCGAAACTCCTGAAACAGGCGTGGCAACTCCTCCGCCGGGATGCCGATGCCGGTGTCGGACACACAGACCACGATTCTGGATTTTGGATTCTGGACTGGGAATGGATCGGGAAGCTTCGCGCCGATGTTCTCAGCATATCCCGCGCAGATGGTGACGCCACCCTGTTCGGTGAAACGGACGGCGTTCGTCAGCAGGTTCAGCAACACCTGCCGTATGCGGATGCGGTCGAACAGGATGGCCGGCAGATCAGGATCGATTTGCGTGTTGAGGTACAGCTTGCGGCCCTCGTACAGGCCGCGCACGATGTCCACCGCTTCCATGACAACATCATGCAGGCTGGCCCGCTCGCGGATCAGCGCCAGCCGTTCGGCATTGATGCGGGCCAGGTCCAGAACATCATCCACCAGTTGCGACAGATGCTGCGCGCTTTGGTAGATTTGCTGAATATGGTTCTTGAGGCGCGGCGACCAGGGCTGAGCGCCGTAGAGCTGCGGCGAGTTGACCATCATCTCGCTGAAGCCGATGATCATGTTCAGCGGGCTGCGCAGTTCGTGGCTGACCGCGTTAGCGAATTGCATTTTCAGCGCGCGCGCTTGTTCGGCTTCCTGGCGGGCCAATACCAGCATGCGGTTGACGCGATCGAGGCGCTGGTAGGCGCCTTCCAGCTCCTTGTTCAGCCGCATCAACTCGGCCCGGTGATCTTGCGCTTCGCGCGTGGCCTGCAGCGCGCTCTGGGTGCTCTCCCATTCCCAGCGCAGGACGGTATATAACTGGTGCGTGCCGAGGAAGGATGCGAATGCGGTGATTGCGACCGTCACCCCGGCCCACCAGGCGCGATCGAGCGCGATAGCCCCTGGCATCAGCGCGGCCAGGATGACGATGGCCAGCATTGGCAGGCTGAATGCCAGCAGCGCCTCGCGGTCAGACATGAGCAGGCCGGCGACGATGACAATGGCGGGGAAGAAGTGCAGGGCCGGCCCGGCCGGGAAGTGAACCACCTCCAGCGCCATCGCGGTTGTGAGCGACCCAACAAACACCCAGCGCGCCATGCGCGGATGCGCGGCGCGCAGCGCGCTGGCCCACAGCAGCCCGATCCCCAGCGCGGCGGCGACTGGCCACGTGTGGAAGATATGCGGACTTTCGCGCCAGGCTGCTGCGCGCAAAAATGGAATGATGAATACGATGCCGGCCATGACCAGCAGCGCCTCAAAGTATCCCGACCGCAGGTAGCGCCCTTCGTCTTCGAAGGACATCGGTGGGTCTGCGTCTGCCGGGGGTGGCTCGGCCGGACGAACTGAATACTCGGTTTGAGCGCGCATAGACGTTCCTCTGCGCCGAGGGCCGTTTTTTGGCCGTTCGATGACCGTTCAACGGCAGGCTCGACGCTAGACTTTAAGACAGCATTATCGCCGTCTCACAGCAGGGTTGCTCCGGCGATGCGCGCTGAGACGCCGGCCCCGGCTCGGAGACAGAACAAGCGATGATCGGTTGAAGCCCACACGGCGACTGGCGCTTGTCGGGCAGGGCCAGTTATTACTAAGGAGGTGGTCGTTTCAGGCAGTAGATGATCTGGAGACGCTCTGAAGTGCTTCGTTGTTTGCGCTTACGCAGAGTCCATGTTTGGGAACCCCTAAACACAAGAGGTAAGTAAAGGAGAGGTTTTATGTTTCGCAAGAAGACCCTGATGACGCGTATGGTCGGACTGGCTGTTTTGGCCGCGATGATCGCCGGATGCGCCGGCGGCCCGGCGCCTACGGCAGCCCCTGAGCAGCCGGCGGCGCCAGCCGCGCCCGAGGCCACCACCGCCCCTGAGCCGACTGCTGCGCCCGAGGCCACTCAAGCCAAGGCAGAAGAGCCGGCTGCCACCGCTGCGCCAACGATTGATCTGCCCGGACTGAATCTCGTGCCCGATCGCAAGTTGTACAAGGGCACGATTGTTGTCTCGACGAACGGCACCAACCCCGATCGCGTGCGCTTCCAATCGCTGGCCGAAGCCTATAAGCTGGTGCAGCCCGATGTCGAAGTGATCTTCGAGGGCACGCCGGCTGGTGTTGGTTATCCGGAGTGGCTGGGCACGCAACTGGCGGCCGGCGAGCCGTCCCAGGTCCGCCCTGACATCGTTTCCGGCAACTACCAGCCTACCTATGCCAACTACGTCAACCTGGACAAGTACGTGTTCCAGACCAACCCATACACCGGCCGCATCTGGAACGAGGATGTGGATTGGAGCTTCTGGCAGGAGCGCAACGCGCGCGGTGAGCGCATCATGCTCCCGACCGAGGCGGTGCACATTCTGTGGTTCTACAACAAGGACATCCTCGACAAAGTCGGCGTCGCGCCGCCCAAGACGTGGGACGAGTTGGAAGCCGCCTGCGAAAAGATCGAAGCGGCCATGCCCGAGATCAGTTGCGTGGGCGCTAACTACATCTGGAAATTGAACCAGTGGATTCTGCAAATCTACTGGGATCAGTATGCCCGCGATATCATCGACATCGCGCGCTGCAAGGCCGGCGACTATTGCTATGATGAAGAAGTCGACGGCAAATTCGTGTTCGACCCGAACAATGTGATGGTCGAGGGCACGTACAACAAGAACTTCTCGCGCTACTACGCGGCCATCCGCGACGGCCAGATCAAGTTCGACACCCCCGAAATGGCCGACATGGTGCGCAACCTGGCCAAGATCTATCCGAAGTACGCCTCCCCGTCGCTGTTCGTGGACGCCACCGAGTATTCGCAGTTCCTGCAGCAGCAGGTGGCGATGATCATCGACGGCACATGGTCGCTGGGCGGCCTGACCCGCGACATGCGCAGCCTGACCAACCTGACGGCCGAGCGCATGAAGCAGCTCGGCATCAGCGAGACGACCAAACTGCAGCCGTTCAACTGGGCCACCTTTGAGAACCCGGCCATGACCGGCCCGCTGGTTCGCTTCCCCAACGTGCGCAGCATCGAATCAGCCAGCGGTGTGTATGCCAGCATCATCGACAAGAGCGCCGAGCAGACCGAATTGGCGCTCGACTTCCTGATGTTCTGGTTCTCGCAGCCCGGCTACCAGGCCTATGTGGATGGCGACTTGCGCGACCCGGTCACGCCCGGCGGTTACAGCCCGGCCGGCCCGGTCATGGTGAAGGGTGTGCAAATCCCCGAAGAGTACCAGAAGCTGATGGACAGCGTGCAGATGATGGGCAACGTCGAGAACGGCCTGTTCCTGCCGCA
>DAOTYS010000212.1:0-2497 GCA_034434575.1 Thermoflexales bacterium | reverse complement strand
CGGCGGCTTGCCCTACACATCTACGTCCCGGCAGCCCGGCGGCTTGCGTGGCAAGCCCGGCGGCTTGCCCTACGCATCTACGTCCTGGCAAGCCCGGCGGCTTGCCCTACATAGCTACGATGCGTTGTTGCTGCGCTCCTCCTCGTCCACCAGTTTAGGCTGATAGCCGCCCTGGTTGTCGCTGATGAGCACCGGCTCAACCGGCGGACGATCGTTGTCAACCGCCTGCGGCGTCACGCGGCCAGCGCCGTTGGCCGCGCCGTTGATGACGACCACCTGTTCGCCGGCCGGCGCTTCAGCCGGAGCAACCCGGCCAGCCTGGAGGGCGGATGGCACCTCCAGCGCGTGGCCGTTCAGGCTGCCATTGCCCCGGTTGCGAATCTCGGCAAGCGCCTGCGCGCGCATCGCAGCCAGCGTCTTCGGAATGATGTCGCTGTTGAGCAGCGCCTCCGGCGTCTGGTTGGCCTCGATCAAGTCCACGACTTCCTTGCCATTCAGCGTGTTCTTGACCAGCAACTCCTCGGCCACAGCGGTCACTTCTTTCCAATGCTGGCGCAGCAGCTTCTCGGTGGCGTCTTCCATTTGCAGCCAGTACTTTTCCAGCTTGCCGTCGGCGCTCATGGCCGGCCCTGGCCCCTGCGCAGACAGCACGCCGGTGGCGTCCATCGCCAGGCGCGGACCAAAATAGCCGGAGGCGGCCAGACGCCACAGCATGAACTGGACGTTGCGGTAGTCGCCGCCGACCGAATTGAAGATTTCGCCGGTGAGGATCTTTTCCGCCGCGCGGCCGGCCAGCGACACGATGATGTCGTAGGCGTAGCGCACCACCGGCTCGACGTGCTGTTCGACCGTGTCCACGGGCATGACGTGGCCCTGGCTGCCGGTGGACAGCCGCACAATGGTGGCGCGCACAATCTTCTGCTCCGGCATCACGTAATACTGGGCAACGGCATGGCCGGCCTCGTGATAGGCGAGCACGCGCCGCTGGCCCTCGTCCATCTCCTCGATAGGCGTTTCCATGCCGATGGTTTGCTCCATAAACGCTTTGTCGATATCCTTCTGCGACACTTTGCGCCGGCCGTCGAAAAAGGCGATGCGCACAGCGTCTTTGGTGATCGCGCCGGAGATGTCGGCCGGCGTCATGCCGGCAGTGTCAGCCACAATCGATTCCACATCGACGGTGTCATCGTGCTGAATGCGGTTCAGATAGCCCTGGATAATCAGCCGGCGGCTGGCGCGATCGGGCGGATCGACAGCGATCTTGGTGTCGAGCCGGCCGGAGCGCGTGAGGGCCGGGTCGAGCACATCAGGCCGGTTGGTGCTGCCCATCCACATCACATGCCAGTTGCGCCTGGGATCGTACTTTTTGCCGAACAGCTTATAGATGCGGCGCATCAGGCGCTCGGTGCGGGTGAGGTTGTTCATGCCGTCCATCTGGCTGAGCAGCGTGGAGAGCGCAAACATGCCCAGGCCAAACCCGGTCATGCTGCCCATCATCGGGCCATTGCCGCCGCGCACGCCGCCGCGATTCATGCCCACGGCGTCAATCTCGTCGATGTAGGCCACGCACGCGCCGTACTTCTTCGCCAGTTGCCGGGCCATGCGGCAGAAGCGCAGCACCTTCAGAATGTCCATGCCCCAGAACATGCCCTGGAAGCTAGTGCCCTGCGCGGCAATGAATGCCATGCCGGATTCGCCGGCGATGGCCTTGGCCAGCATCGTCTTGCCGGTGCCGGGCGGACCATAGAGCAACAGGCCGCTGATGTACTTGCCGCCC
Source organism: Thermoflexales bacterium (assembly GCA_034434575.1). Taxonomy (GTDB): domain Bacteria; phylum Chloroflexota; class Anaerolineae; order J036; family Brachytrichaceae; genus Roseilinea. The sequence goes on along the minus strand of DAOTYS010000212.1, from coordinate 720 downwards.
ATCTTCTCGAAGTCTTTGCGGTCGCGCAGCAACGACATCCATTGCTTCACCAGCTTCACCAGTTGGGGCTGGCCCCAGTAATCGTCGAAGGTCACCGTAGTGTCGTCGCCGGGGCGGATCACCTCCACCTGCGGGCGCGACAGGAACCAGAACAACAAGCCGAATTGCACGACGATGCCGAACATCGCCGTGATGACGAACATCAGGATCTGCAGAATGCTGCCCAGAATGTTGAAGGCGATGTTCAGCGACACATCGTCGATGGTGGCAAGCGAAACCAGCGTCCAGACCAGGCTGATGAGAAGAGTGATGGTGATGAAGCTCTTGATCGCGCGCCGGACGCGATTGGCCGGGCGGTTATAGGGAATATCGATCTTTTTCTTGGGTCCGGATTTGGGGCTGGGCAGCCGGCGTGGGCCTGATACAGTCGCCATACTCACCTCACCTGCACTCTGTGAACAACACGCGCTCGGCTTTCGTCTGCGCTCAAACAGGCGCACAGGCACCGCGATCTTCGTCCGCCGAGCCGCACGGTCTACGTCAAGATAGCTGATTCTATCTGTCAAAACTGAGCAAGTCGGGAGAAGGGAGCGGAGGGGCGGGGGAGAGGAGGGAGAGGGGGAGAGTGTGGCGTGAGACGGGATGGCGATCCCGGCTATAATCTGACCGCCAGGGCATCCCCGATGACCCGAAGCGAGTAGACGCCATGCGCAGGCGACA
>DAOTYS010000211.1:0-15330 GCA_034434575.1 Thermoflexales bacterium | reverse complement strand
CGCGCCGTCCTTCATCACAGCCATGTGATGGGCGTCGATGACGTTCTTGTTGCCGGTGACGGTGACGAACACATCGCCCACTCTGGCGGCGTCCATCAGCGGCATGACCTGATAGCCATCCATCAGCGCCTCGATGGCCTTCAGTGGATCGACTTCGGTGACGATCACATGAGCGCCCATGCCCTTCGCGCGGGAAGCCAGACCGCGCCCGCACCAGCCATATCCGCACACCACGACAGTGCGCCCGGCCAGCAGGATGTTCGTCGCGCGCACAATGCCGTCGATGGTGCTCTGGCCGGTGCCGTACCGGTTGTCGAAGAAGTGCTTGGTCATCGAGTCGTTGACGGCGAGAACAGGGTACTTCAGCGCACCATCTTTCACCATCGCACGCAGCCGGATCACGCCAGTGGTGGTCTCCTCGGTGCCGGCGATCACATCAGCCACCTGATTGGGCCGCTCCTTGTGCAGCAGGCTCACCAGGTCACAGCCGTCATCCATCGTCATCTGCGGGCGATGATCGAGCGCGGCGTTGAGGTGCTGATAGTAGGTCTTGTTGTCTTCGCCCTTGACGGCGTAGACCGGGATCTCGTCGTTGGCCACCAGCGATGCTGCCACCTCGTCCTGAGTGCTGAGCGGGTTGCTGGCGCACAGCACGATATCTGCGCCGCCGGCCTGTAGCGTGCGCATCAGCGCCGCCGTCTCACTGGTGACGTGCAGGCAGGCCGACACACGCACGCCGTCCAGGGGACGATCTTTGGTGAACCGCTCGCGGATCAACTGGAGCACGGGCATCTGGCTTTCGGCCCACTCGATCTTGTAGCGGCCGGCTGTCGCCAAGTTCAGGTCTTTCACATCATGATCGATCATTACTATTTGTCCTTTTCGATTTTCGGAATACTCTGCGCAGCCGGCCAACGCTCATGCGTCAATCGCCAGCTCGCCAAAGTTCTCTTCATAGCGCGCCTTGAACTCGTCCCAGGTGAAGTAATGGCTCTGGCCCCCGACGCATTCCAGAACGTAGGTGGCGGCGACGCTGCCCAGCCGGCCCGCCGTCTCCCAGTCCGCGCCGACAGCCATGCCTTTCAACAAGCCGGCGCGATAGGCGTCGCCCACGCCGGTCGGGTCCACAATGCGGTGTTCGGGCACAGCCGGCACATCAATCGTGCGATCTCTCAGGTAGATCACGCTGCCCTGCGGCCCGCGCGTGACAATCAACGCCTCGCTGCGGCGCAGAATTTCCTGCTCGCCCATGCCGACTTTCTGGCGGATCAATTCCATCTCGTAGTCGTTGACGATCAGAACATCGGCGTTCAGGATGCCGGCGCGCAATTCGTCGGCGCTGGAGCGGGCGCACTGCTGGCCCGGATCATAGATGCAGCGGATGCCCATCTGGCCGCATTCCTGCGCATGGCGCACCATGGCAACCGGGTCGTTGGGCGAGATGATAACCAGATCGGGGCGGGGCGCGTCGTGGAACGACAACTCGCGGGCGTGCGCCATGGCGCCCGTGTAGAAAGACGCGATCTGGCTGTTGTGGCGGTCGGTATTGCAGAAGAACGAGGCGGTGAACTTGTCGTTGATTTGCCTGATCAACGAGGTGTCTACGCCAACGGATTCGAGCCACTGGCGATATTCGCCGAAGTCCTGGCCGGCTGTTCCCATCACCATCGGGCGCTCGCCCAGCAACGCCAGGGTGTACGCGATGTTGGGAGCGCATCCGCCGCGCCGGCGCTCCATGGAGTCCACCAAAAAGCTCAGGCTGACGCGCGCCAGTTGATCGGGCAGCAGATGCTCGCTGAACGAGCCGGGGAAGGTCATCAGATAGTCGTAGGCAATCGAGCCGGTGATGATGATACGCATCTCGGATTTTGGATTTTGGAGTTGGGATTTGGGATGGGCGGACGCGGGCCGGGCAAAATGGCTGGCAGATTATTTGCGCGCTTTGGGGTTTTCGAAGCGGTAGCCCTGGCGGCGCACGGTGCGGAGATAGATAGGATCAGCCGGCTCATCTTCAATGGCTTCGCGCAGCCAGCGGATATGAACGTCCAGCGTGCGGGTGTCGCCCATGAAGGAGGTCTCCCACACCTGCTGCATCAGGAACTTGCGCGTCAGCACTTCGCCGGGGCGCTGCATGAACAACTGCAACAATTTCGACAGCTTGGGATTGAGGTACAGCTCCTCGGATCGCTTGCGCAGAATGCCATCAGTAGGCCGGAAAACCAGATCTCCACAACGCAGCTCCAGCGCCTGGCCTTCGGGCATCAGCCTTTCGACCCGGCTCAGGAAGCGCCGCAACTGCAAAGGCCGGGGAATGTAGGCGTCGGCGCAGGCTGGCGGCGGGGCGGCGGCGCCGTTCTGGACGGCGCCGGCTGGTTGCTCCGGCCCCAGCAGCACGATCGGCACATCTCCAATGCGCTTGATGGACAGGCACAGCCGTTCGGCGCTGACGCGCAAAGAGGGCGCGTCTATGACAACCAGGGCAGGCAGGTCTTTCTGCATGAAGTCGAGGGCGTTTCTGGCAGACCGCACCCACGCCACCCGATAGCCATGTTGCTCCAACGCGGGGCCTACCGAATCACCGAGGCCGCCCTGCACCAGTAGGATTTTCTTGATCGTCGTCCTCTTCATCGCTTCTGCAGCAGGGCTTACGCAACGGTCAGGCCCTTGCTCCCTCAACAGATGAGAATGAACCGCGAGCGCCGATGATTGCGCCGGCAGGGCGCTTCCTCCTCGGCGCGCGGCATTATACATCACAGACCTCTGGCCGCAAGCATCCGTTTTTAAGGTTGAGCGTCTTTCTTTAAGCTTCGCCCATTCATGTAAGATACGCCAAATGCTGACCCGTCCACGACTCACCACGCTGGCATGTGTGGCCTTCCTGGCATTGTTGCCATTTACATTCTTCTTCCCGGTCACCGTCGGCAACCAGTCGCTGATCCCTTTCGACAACCTGTACCAGTGGGAGCCTTATCGCTCGCAGGCCGGCCCGGCGGGCGTTCAGCCCCAGAACCACCTGCTCTCTGACCTGATTCTGGAGAACTACGCCTGGAAGCAGTTCATCATCCAGTCGCTGCGGCAGGGTGAACTGCCGTTGTGGAATCCTTATCTGTTCGCCGGCGTGCCTTTTCTGGCGGCGGGGCAGCATTCGGCGCTGTACCCGCTGAGCATTCTGTACTACGCGCTGCCACTGCACAAAGCGTATGGCTGGTTCACCGTGCTGAACCTGGCGCTGGCCGGCATCTTCATGTTTGTCTTCATGCGCGCGCTCGGCATTGGCCGGGCCGGCTCGACCTTCGCCGCTGTCGCCTACCAGATGAGCGGCTTCATGATCGTGTCGGTTGTGTTCCAGATGATTATCGCCGCCGCAGCCTGGCTGCCGCTGATCCTGGCCATGTGCGAGCAGGTGATCCGGCAGGCGCCGGGGCTGGGCGGCCGGCCGGCCTCGGCGCCGTGGGCGCTCATCGGCGCGCTGGCCATCGGCATGATGTTCCTGGCCGGCCATGTGGAAATCATGGTCTACACCGCGCTGATCGCGGCCCTCTATTGCGCCTGGCGCCTGGCGGTTGAGAGCCGGCGGCGCCTTGCGGGCGGACAGCGCAATTCGATTGGCGCGTTTCTGGCCCGGCGGGCCGGCTGGCTGGCCGTCATGGCCGCGCTGGGCGTCGGCATCGGCGCCGTGCAACTCGCCCCGCTGTTTGAGCTGGTGCAAACCAGTTTTCGGTCTGGTCGCTCCGATTTCCAGCAAGTGCTGAGTTACGGATTCCCTGTCCGCGAAGCGCTGCGCTGGCTGATGCCCAACTTCTTCGGCAGCGAAGCGCACCACGCCTACTTCGACGCGTTCAAACTGGCCATGCAGCCGGTCAACACACCCAGCGGACACACCTGGTGGGGAATGAAAAACTCGGTGGAGGGCGGGGCGTATGTCGGCATCCTCACCCTCGTTCTCGCCGGTGTTGCCGCAACCGGCGCAGCCGGCGAGGCTATCCGGCGGTTGAGACGCCAATCGCAACCATCTTCCTCAGACCAGCCGGGAAAGCCCCCCACATGGTTCTTCCTGGCGCTGTCGTTTTTCTCCATCGCCTTCATCTTCGGCACGCCGCTGTACGCCATCCTGTACTACGGCCTGCCCGGCATCAATCAACTGCACTCCCCCTTTCGCTGGATCTGGGCGCTCACCCTGTGCCTGTCGGCCCTGGCCGGCATCGGCATGCAGGCGATCATCAACACCCAGACCACAACACCCAATACGCAATACGCAACACGCAATACCCAATACGCTAACCGCCTCGCCGCCGGCGGCATCGCCCTGATCGTTCTCGGCATGTTGACACTGGCCAGCATTGCCGCCGTGCGTCTGGGCTGGCCGGCCTTCGAGCCTCTGGTCGAGCGGGTGTTCCACAGCCTGGCCAGGGCAGAAGAAGGATTCACCAGCGCCGGCATGTTTTTCAGCTACCAGGCAGTCAATGCCGGCATCTTCGCATTGGCCCTGATCGGCAGCGGCGTCATCCTGTGGCTGGCACGCCGACACGCCGGGCGCGCCTGGTGGGCAGTTCTGGCGATCGGCCTGCTGGCGGTTGATGCGAACGTGGCCTGGGCCGGCTTCAACCCCGCCGTCGATCCAGCCCTGTTCGAGCGCACACCCCCATCAATCGCGTTTCTCAAGCAGGATGCTGACCTGTATCGCGTCACATCCTACGACCCAGGCGGGACAAAGCTCTTCAACGCAAACATCCCCTGGCTGCACAACATTCAGGACATTCGCGGCTACGACTCCATCATCCCCAAACGCTACACCGACTACATGAGCCTGATCGAGCCGCAGAGCGAATTAATCTACAACCGCATCGCGCCGCTCACGCGCGCAGAGAGCCTGGAATCGCCGTTGCTCGATCTGCTGAATGTGAAATACGTCGTGACGCAGGACACGATTTCGACGCCCGGTTACCGGCTGGTGTACGACGGCCCGGCGCGTGGCGACCCGACCCGCATCTACCAGAACGAGCGCGCGATGCCGCGCGCTTTCACCCTGCCGATCACCAGCTCGATGCTGACGCACGACTTCGCCCAGGCCGCGCAAACCTATGACCCGCGCCGGTACGCGATGATCGACGCCGACTGCGGCATCGACGATCTTGGCTGCGCCATCCCCTACCCGGCTGACTATGGGCCGGCTGCCGTCACCGTCTACAAGAACAACGAGGTCTGGGTGGATGTGCAGACAGACCGCCCGGGTTGGCTGATCCTGACGGACAGCTACTTTCCCGGCTGGCGCGCCTTCATTCGCCCCATCGGCGCCGGCGATGACCAGGAGCGGGAAATTGCAGTCCTGCCGACCAATGGCAACTTCCGCGCTGTGCGACTGGAGGCGAATCCGGCGTCGGGGAGACAACCCGACACAGAAGCAACCCAACAGCCCGCCGCGCCGGGCCTGAACGCCCTGCCGTCGCTCAACGCGCCATCCGCCGGCCAGGAGACTGGGGCGCCCATCGCCTACACGGTGCGCTTCAAATATTCGCCCATGTCGTTCCAGGCCGGCCTGTTCGCCACCTTTGTGGCGCTCGTCGCGCTGCTGTTTTCGGCCGCCATCTACTTGTGGCGCCACATCTACCGCGAAAGCATGGCGTCATCGCCGGTGCGGCGGGTGGCCAAGAACAGTCTGGTGCTGACCGGCTTCAATCTCGGCGCGCGGCTGATCGACATGGCTTTTGCGTTGCTGATGCTGCGCGTGCTTGGCCCCGAAGGGGCCGGCAAATACTACTTCGCCATCGTTATCGTCGGGTGGTTTGAGATCCTGACCAACTTCGGCCTCAACACCTTGCTGACCCGCGAAGTCGCGCGCGATCGACAGCACGCCAACCGATATCTATACAACACGAGCGTCCTGCGCCTGTTGCTCAGCCTGGGCAGCGCGCCGCTGGTGGCATTGGTCATCGCCATTTGGGGCGCGGCGTTCGAGTTGACGGGCGACACAGCCATCGCCATCGTTCTGCTCGCAATCAGCCAGGCGCCGAGCGGTCTTGCCAATGGGTTGAGCGCGCTGTTCTTCGCCTACGAGAAAGCCGAAGTGCCGGCCGCGCTCACCATCGTCAGCGCGCTGGTGAAGGTGAGTCTGGGCACAGTCGCCCTGCTGGCCGGCTTCGGCATCATTGGCCTGGCTGTCGTGTCGATCGTGGTCAGCGTCGTCACACTGGTGATCCTGTTCATCATCGCCAGCCGGCTGTTTTTCCAGCTGTGCCGCGAGAGCGACCCCCCATTGCGCGGCGCGATGATGCGCGAGTCGTTCCCGCTGATGCTCAACCATCTGCTGGCCACCTTGTTTTTCAAGGTGGATGTGCCGATGCTCGAAGCCATCAAGTCGCCCGTAGTCGTCGGCTGGTACAGCGCAGCCTACAAGTTTGTGGACGCCTTCAACATCATCCCGGCTTTCTTCACCCAGTCCTTCTTTCCCATCATGTCGCGCATGGCAGCCGCGCAGGATGGCGCCCTGGCGCGCGCGTACACGCTGGCGCTGAAACTGCTGGTGATGATCGCTTTTCCGCTGGCCGTGTTCAGCACATTTGCCGCCGGCTTCCTGGTCGGCGTGCTGGGCGGCGCGGAATTTCTACCGCACGGCGCAATCGCGCTCAGCGTGATGATCTGGAGCATCCCGTTCGGCTGGATCAACAGCGTCACCAATTACGCGCTCATCGCCGTCAACCAGCAGCGCGCCCTTACCCGCGCCTTCGCCATCGGGCTTGGCTTTAATGTGGCGGCGAACCTGCTCGTCATCCCGCAGTTTTCCTATGTGGGCGCGGCTGCCGTCACAATCCTGTCCGAGATTGTGGAGGGGGCGGCGTTCTATGTCTACGTGCGCCGGCATATTGCGCCGGTGAACTGGCTGCAAGTGATGGGCCGGCCGGCGCTGGCTGCGCTGGTCATGGCTGCCGTGACGTGGTTGTGGGCCGCTGGCGGGTCAGCCGGCCTCGGGCTGTTGTACGGGATCGCCGCATACGCGATCGCGCTGTGGTTGCTGGGCGCGCTGTCCGGGCAGGAGAGGCAATTGCTGGCCCCGCTGCTGCCGGCGCGTTTCAGGCCGGCCCAACCCTGACCTTGCAGTCGCCCAGACCGCGCAGAAGCCGCCGGGCAGCAAGCCAGCCTCAGACCACCACGCACACGTCGTCGGGGCGCAACCAGAACGGCGGCAGGTACGCCGGCGCCGTAGACAACGGCAACACTTCCTCGCGCAGCGCGATTCCCAGCCGGTCGCGCATGAATTCGCGACGCCATGCGATGCGCGCCCACACATCAGGGAATGCCTCGCGCAGTTGCTCGCGCAGGGCGGCGTCTGCAATGGCGCACGTGTCTTCGCAGTTCAATGCCTGCCCCGGCCCCAGCGGCGAAGGAATGATGTCCGCCTGGAACACCATGCCCGACGACACGCGCTCGGCGCTGCCCGGCCGGATCGGCGTGTGCACCCATTCATCAAACGAAACCAGATGCCCCGGATTTAACGCCGAGTTGAAGGGCGCCTTGCCAAAGGCGGCCGTCACCGCGTCGAATAATTCCGCGCCGGTCACGCCCAGGCGCATTGTCTGCCACCATGTCGTCACCGCCGTGAAGTAGGGCGTGACAACGTCGGCGAAGAAGTCCGGATCGGGCCGGCCCAGCATCATGCCGGCGCGGCACGACAGGCTGCCCCACAGGCTGACCGCCGTGGTGATGCCGTCGCCATACTCAATCCGGTTCGCGCTCGGGCTGCTTAACCCCACGATGTTTCCACGGCCCGCCACGCACATGATGTGGGCCGAGAGCGGTTCGCCCGCGTAGCGCGCCAGAGCGGCCGCTTCCAGCTCGCTCATGCCGGGGCGCGCGCCGCGCACGATGCGAAAGACCGCAGCGGCTGCGCGCATCGCGCCCCACTCGAATGCTGCAATCTGGGCGGCCGAATTCATGACAGCCCGCAGACCGTTTTCGGGATGCATCAGCGCGGCAGTGGCGTCGATCACCGCGCCGCTGTCGCCCACCAGCCTGCGCAGCACAGCCACCAGATAAGCCGGCACAAATGCCGGCGCCGTGGGGTCATCGATCTCGTCGGGTTCGAGATACTTCCAGCCGGCGACAGCAACGCGCTGGCCCTGGCCGATACCGGCCTCGCGCAGCACATCGGCCAGCCGGGGCGCTGTGGCGCGCGTCTGGCCCAACAAACTCATCGACTGGCACAACACTGCCTCGATATGCGCGCTCTGGGCTGCCGCGTAAGACAATCCCTCGTTGCCCACAATCAGATAGCGCCGCCGATTCGGACCGGCAATAAACAGCGCCTCCTCGAAACGCGGGTCGTAGCCGGTGAGGTACAGCAAATTGGCGCAGTGCTCGCGATCGCCATACACAACCACCCAGTCTGCTGCGACGCGCTGATACAAGGCCTGCACACGTTGCTCATATTCCTCTGCCGTAATGCGCGGCGGCGCAGGCGGGATGTCGGACTCGATGAGCGAGAAAGGCACGGAGCGTAGTTCAACTTTCATGGCGTTTTTCACCGGGTTCCAAAATGAAGTGACGCTCGAACCGTCACACGCCAGGCGCCGACGATAACTCCTCCGTCAGTGCTTGACGCATGACAACCAGACACATTCTACTCATCCTTCTCCTTACCGCTCCGCGCAGCGCAATCCTGGCGCATTTGAGAGCAGGAGCGCTACAGAGAAGGAGGGCGCGCTACGGAGGGCGCGCTACGCCATCGCGTCCGCCCTGATGGGCCAATACACCCCTGCCAATCCGCCCCGGTTACAATTGGCGCGATGGATTACCGCAGATTGGGCAACACCGGATTGAAGGTCAGCGAGCTGTGCCTGGGCACCATGACTTTCCTATGGACCACCGATGAGCCGGGGTCATTCGCCGTTCTCGACGCGTTCGCCGAAGCCGGGGGCAATTTCCTGGACACCGCCGACATCTACTCGCGCTGGGCGCCGAACAACCCCGGCGGCACGGCTGAACTGGTAATCGGCAAATGGCTGAAGCAGACCGACCGGCCGCGCGAGCGATTTGTCATCGCCACCAAAGGGCGCGGCCCGATGGGCGACGGCCCCTATGACCAGGGCGCCTCGCGGGCGCATCTCATGCACGCTGTGGAAGCCAGCCTGCGCCGGCTTCAGACAGACTACATCGACCTGTACCAGATTCACTGGTGGGATGAAACCACCCCTCTGGAAGAGACCCTGCGCGCGCTGGACGATCTGGTGTCTGCGGGAAAAATACGGTACATCGGCGCAAGCAACTTTCCGGCCTGGTATCTGACGAAAGCGCTGTGGATCAGCGATGTCAGAAACTATGTTCGCTTCGAGTCCGTGCAGCCGCATTACAACCTGATGCATCGCGATGAGTTCGAGCGCGAGATGATGGCGCTGTGCAAGGATCAGCGGCTGGGCGTCATCCCCTATAGCCCGCTGGCCGGCGGCTTCCTGACCGGCAAGTATCGCAAAGGGCAGCCCTTTCCCGCCGGGTCGCGCGGCGAAAACAATCCGCGCATCCGCAAGTACGCCGAGAGCGAACGCGGCCAGAACACGCTGGGCAAGCTCGAAGAGATCGGGCGCAGCCACAACAAGTCGATCCTCCAGACGGCGCTCGCATGGATGCTGTCCAATCCCGTTATCACCGCGCCGATCATCGGGGCAGGCAGCGTAGAACAGTTGACAGAGTCGCTCGGCGCGGTCGGCTACCGGCTGAGCGACACCGAGATCGCCACGTTGAACGACGCCAGCGCGATGCCAGCAGACGCATAAGCCAGTGCCCTGCCTGTCCACCTGTTGCGCGAGGAAACACCCATGAAAAATCTGCAAGGCCAATGGCCGCTTCTCGTGGTCATGATCATGTTCTTCATCCTGCCCATGTCCACCATTCCCGGTCTGTTCGACTTTATCTTTGCCATCCTTGGCCTGATCGCCCTGGTGATCGTCGGCTTGATCGTCGCATCGATCGTGACTGCGCGAAGGCCGCCTACGCATGAGCAGTAGTCCGGCGGACGACAGCCGACCCCAGCGCCTGGTCGTCGGCATCAGCGGGGCAAGCGGGGCCATCCTGGGCATCCGGCTGCTCGAGGTGCTTCAACCATCCGGCATCGAGACACATCTCGTCATCAGCCCGGCTGGCGCACAGACCATCGCGAGTGAGACGGGATGGACAGTGAAACAGGTTGAGGCGCTGGCCACCGTCACGCACCCCCACCGCGATATCGGCGCCACGATCGCCAGCGGCTCGTTCAAGACGAGCGGCATGGTCATCGCCCCATGCTCTGTCAAAACACTCTCCAGCATCGCATATGGCATCACCGACGATCTGATCTCGCGCGCGGCAGACGTTAACCTGAAGGAAGGCCGGCCCGTGGTGGCGCTCTTCCGCGAGGCCCCGCTGCATATCGGCCATTTGCGCGCGCTGACTCAGTTCGCCGAGATCGGCGGCATTGTTTTCCCGCCGGTGCCGGCGTTTTATGCCCGGCCCGACTCAGTGGATGAGGTCGTCACCCAAATCATAGGGCGCGTGCTCGACCGCATTGGCGTGGAGAATGCGTTGGTCAGGCGATGGCAAGGCATCCGGACAGAGGTCGGCGCGCGTGGTAAATGATCCCTTTGTGAGCGACGTGCGCGCTTTTCTTGGCCGGCATAACGTTCTCACGCTGGCCTATCAGGATAGCCAGGGGACTGGCGCGTGTGCAGTCTGGTTTGCAGTGGATGAACGACTGCATCTGCACTTCCTGTCGTCACCCGCCACGCGACATGGCCAGGCGCTGGCAGCCGGCGCGCAGGTGGCCTTCACCGTGCACAAGGACGAGCAGGACTGGCGCTCAATTCAGGGCGTTCAAGGTGTCGGGTTGTGCGCCATGACGCCGGCCCATGCCATCGACACAGCCTGGCAGGTGTACACCAGCCGATTCCCATTCGTGGCGCGCCAGTTTCCCGACCTGCAAGCGGCGCTCAGTTCGGCGGCATTATGGCGCATCGTTCCCACCTGGCTCAGACTGATCGACAACACAAAAGGATTCGGCCACAAAGAGGAACGTTCATTCGACCCGGATGGCGTGTGAGCGCCCATCCCAAAACGGGCATCCGATCCACAGCCGCCACGCCACGAACGCCCCAATTGCACCAGTTGCAGAGGAGGTTGTGATGTCACACAAGTCCGTGGCAGCCGCCCTGGCGGTTGCTGTTGCCGTCATCGGGCTGACGCCGGCCCAGAACGGCCTGGCTGCGCACAGCGCCGCTGTGCGCGCCGCATCCGGCGTCCAGCAAGGCCGGCGCCTCCCATTCGAGTTGGGCGGCCATATCAAGAGCCTCGATCACCTCGGCCCGATGCGCGACATCGGCATGACATGGGCCAAAATACAGATTGTCATGCCCGACGACAGCGTGCCGGACTTGTCCGCAACCATCCGGGCTGTGCATGGGGCCGGCCTGAAATTGCTGGTCGGCGCCGTCGGCGATCGCACCCGCGCCGCCGATAGAGCTTATCACCGCGCGTTTGCCCGGCAACTGGCCGCCCTGGCCCGCCAGCGCGTAGACGCCATCGAGGTCTGGAATGAACCCAACCTGGACCGCGAATATGGCTATGGCAAGGTTGACCCGGCCAACTACACCAACATGCTGCGCGAGGCTCATCGCGCCATCAAGGCGGCGCGGCGCAGCACGCTGGTCATCGGTGGCGGCCTGGCGCCCACCGGCGCTTTTGGCGGCGGCTGCACCGCCAACGGCTGCGACGATGCGTTCTTCCTGGCCCGGCTGGCCAGCCTGGGCGCCGCGCGTTACATGGATTGCATGGGCGCGCACCACAACGCCGGCATGATCGGCCCCGATCAGACCGACACCGCGCCCGTCGGCAACCCCGACCACCATTCGTGGTATTTTTGGGGCACTTTGAACGTCACGCATAATGCCTTTCGCGGCCGCGTGCCGGTGTGCTGGACTGAACTGGGCTATGTGACCGGCGAGGGCATCGGCGCGTTGCCGGGCGGCTTCTCGTGGGGCAACGCCACGACCCTGGACAATCAGGCGCAATGGCTGGCGCGTGCTGTGGCGCTTTCGCGTGACAGCCGCAAAGTCCGGCTGATGATCATCTGGAACATCGACGCCCGGCAGTGGGACGAAGACCCTCAAGCCGGCTATTCGATTATCCGGCCCAATGGCGAGTGCCGCGCCTGCGAGACGATCAAATCAGCCATGTCAGCCATGGGCCGGTGAGCGCCGGTGAGGATCGTGGCCGGCCCAGCAGCGCAGGGGCACAACACACTTTCACACATCTTCACACATCAAGGAGCTACCAAATAAACACCATGAAAATAAAAGCTTTCAAACTCAGTTTGGCGGGCGCCGCCTTAGCAGCCATACTCGCCCAGACAGCCGTCGCGCCGGCGGCGCAAGCCACAAGCCCGCGCGCGTCAGTCGTCACGCAGCAGGCTGAAGTCACCGTCGTGGTCGCCACGCTGAACGTTCGCGCCACACCGAGCCTGAGCGGCCAGATCCTTGGCCGGCTGAGCGGCGGCAGCAAGGTCACGCCGCTCGGCAAATCAGCCGACGGGCTGTGGTGGAAGATCACCTACAACGGGGGCGAGGCGTACATCTACGCCGAGTATGCCGTCGCCGGTGGCGCGTACTCGCCTGGCGCGTCCAGCGCAGCATCTGGAAGCGGGACAGCCACAGTCACCTCGGATTTCCTCAACGTGCGCAGCGGGCCGGGCTTGAATAACCCGATCGTCGGCAGGCTGAATGGCGGTCAGACAGTGAATGTGTTGGGGCGGTCTGCCGACGGAGCGTGGCTGAGGATTAACTACAACGGCAGTCAAGCCTTTGTTTTCGCGGCCTACACGACCAGCGGTGGGGCTGCTGCGGCGCCGGCGGCGCCCGCGCGCACCGGCGGCTTTGAGATCGGCGCGCACATCCACGGCACCAATTTCCTGGGGCAGATGAGAGACATCGGCATGACTTGGGTGAAATATCAGGTGGTCATGCCGGGCGGCGCGCCGGACCTGAGCGGCATCATCAGCGCCGTGCACGGCGCAGGCATGAAGATTCTCGTCGGCGCCGTGGGAGATCGAGGCCGGGCTGCTGATCCAGGCTACCACGAGGAATTCGCCCGCCATCTGGCAGCCATCGCCCAGCAGGGCGCCGACGCCATTGAAGTGTGGAACGAGCCGAATCTGGATCGTGAATACGGCGGCAGCGGCAACGGCCAGGTCAACCCTGAAAACTACGCTAACATGCTGCGCGCGGCCTACGGCGCTATCAAATCCGTCAACCCCAACACTCTCGTCATCAGCGGCGCGCCGGCGCCCACCGGCTATCGCGGCGGTGGATGCGACAATGTCATCTGCGACGATCAACCGTTCCTGCAACGGCTGGCCGCAACTGGCGCAGCCCAATGGATGGACTGCATCGGCGCCCACCACAACGGCAGCCCCAACCCGCCCGACCTGCGCAGCGGCGGCCCCACCGGCGATCACCCCTCCTGGTACTTCTGGGGCACGCTCGACGTGACCTACAACGCGTTTCGCGGTCAGCGCCCAGTGTGCTGGACCGAGCTGGGCTATGTAACCGGCGAGGGGATTGGCCCATTGCCTGGCGGCTTCGCCTGGGGCAGCAACATCACACTGCAAAATCAGGCTGACTGGCTGGCGCGCGCAGCCCAGCTCTCACGAGACAGCGGCAAAGTGCGGTTGATGATTATCTGGAACGCTGACTTCCGGCAGTGGGATGAGGATCCTCAGGCCGGCTACTCCATCTTCCGCCCCAACGGCGAGTGCCGCGCCTGTGGTACGCTTCGCGCCGTCATGGGTCGCTAGGGATTTTGGACCTTAGATTTGGGATTGACGAGTTGAGGTCAATCCCAAATCGAAAATCCAAAATCCAAAATTGAGATGTGCGGGATTATCGGGTACATTGGCCCGTGTGAGGCGGCGCCCATCATCCTGGGCGGATTGCGCCGGCTCGAGTATCGGGGCTACGATTCGGCGGGGATTGCCGTTGTGTCCGACGGCGTCATCCACATCCAGCGCGCCGTCGGCAAGCTGTCGAATCTGGAAGCAAAGATCCAGTCGGGAATGGGCAATCCAGCGTCGGCGGTGCAGACCGGCATCGGCCACACACGCTGGGCGACGCATGGCGCGCCCAGCGAGCGCAACGCTCACCCACACGTGAGCGCAGACGGCGGCGTGGCCGTCGTGCACAACGGCATCGTCGAGAATTTCGCCGAACTGCGGCGGGAGCTTGAGGCGGAGGGCGCCGCGTTCCAGAGCGACACAGACACCGAAGTCATCGTTCACCTGGTGGAGCGACACCTGCGCGCCGGGAAGACGCTCGAACAGGCAGCCCACGCGGCGATCGGACAACTGCGCGGCTCGCAGGCCATCGTGCTCATGTCGGCGCGAGAGCCGGGCACGCTGATCGCGGCGCGCATCGGCAACGCCGGCGGCGTGTCGGTCGGCCTGGGCGACGCGGATGGCGAGATGTTTGTCGCATCCGACATCCCCGGCATTCTCGAACACACCCGGCGCATCATCTTCCTGGACAGTCACGAAGTCGCCGTTGTCCGGCCCGGTCAGGCGCAAATCCGCCGGTTGAACGGCGATGTGGTCAGCAAGCCGGTCCAGATCATCCCCTGGGATCCTGTGTCGGCTGAGAAGGGCGAATACCGGCACTTCATGCAGAAGGAGATTCACGAGCAGGCGCGCGCCATCACCGACACCCTGCGCGGACGGGTGGATTTCCAGACCGGCGAAGTCACGCTGGAAAGCCTGGCCCTTTCACCCGATGAGGCCAACCGCCTCCAGCGCCTCTACACGGTCGCCTGCGGCACATCGGCGCACGCTGGGCTGATTGGCAAGTTTCTGATCGAAAGGCTGGCGCGCCTGTCTGTCGAAGTGGACTATGGCTCGGAATTTCGCTACCGCGATCCCATGATCGGCGCAAACTGCGCGGCGCTGGGCATCACCCAATCCGGCGAAACAGCCGACACGCTGGCTGCCATGCAGGAAGCGCGCCAGAAAGGCGCCACCGTTTGGAGCATCGTGAACGCCATTGGCTCGCAGGCGCAGCGCGCATCCGACGGACACATCCTGATGCGCGCCGGCCCGGAAATCGGCGTGGCCAGCACCAAAGCGTTCACCACCTCAGTGGTCGATCAGTTTCTGCTGGCGTGCTATCTGGGCCGGCTGAGGGCCGCCGATTCGGCCCAGCAGCCGGCCGGCGCGCGCGACCTGGCCTGCCTGCCCAACCTCGTCAGCCAGGTGCTGGAGCCAAACCCGTTGTACGACGAACTGGCAAATCGCTTCCACCACTGCGAGCATTTCCTCTACCTGGGTCG
>DAOTYS010000210.1:0-2822 GCA_034434575.1 Thermoflexales bacterium | reverse complement strand
GCGTCACGCGCGCATGAAACCCAAGTGGGGGTAACACCTCAAAGAGCAGGTCGTTGGGAGACAATGTGCTGCTCGCGCGTGGGCGCGCCAGGCAAGGAGCTTGAGCGGGCGCAGCGTCATTGCGCCGGGTCGCTATTCCACGGCAAGAACCTGCAGAAATGCCGCCACGCTAATCACCGTCACTTTGTGGGCAGCCAGTTCACGCATGAGGTCGAGGTCGCGTTTGATGTCATCGTCGCGTGTGACGAGATACTGGGCGCCACCGACGATGGCCGTTTCCAGGATCATGTCGTCGTGGGGATCGCGGCAAACATGAAGCAGCCCTGCCGGTTTCACCACGATGCTTACATCCCGAAGTCGCTGCAACAATCTATCAATATCAGCCTGCTGAACCTGGATACGACTTCGAATCCGCGGCCGCGAGAGCACGGCTGCCAGCTCGTTGAGTGAAGCGTCCGAGGCGACAGTGCGAAAACGTTCGGCTTCCCAGGCTTCGCGTAATTGCGCCGGCCGGCCAAGCGGAGAAATGGGCGCAGACACCCACACATTGGTGTCCAGAAGCACATTCATACGCCGGCTCTGACTTCTTCCAGGGCAGCGTCAATCTCTCTGTCCAGTTCTTCCGGAGATATCTGCGCTGTCTGGGCGTGGATAGAAGTCAGAATGTCCTGAATATCCTGCCACGCATTTCGGCGGTCGATCTCCAGCAGATAGCGGGCGAAGTCGAGCACTTGCGCCCGTCGCTCAATCGGCATCTGGCTAACGATAGCAGCGATGGCTTGCTCGTATGGGATTGATTCAGCAGGCACTCGCATAAGATGCATTATAGCTTTCACTCGCCGGCGTTCGACATCTCAGCCGGCATTCCATATGCCTCTGCCGCCTCGGTGAACACAGCCAGATTCTCCAGCGGCGTGTCGGGGCACACGTTGGCGCCGTCCCCCAGCATGAAGCCGCCGCCCGGCGCCATCGCCTCCAGGCAGTCCAGACAAGCCCGCATGACCTCGGCCTTGCTCCCATTCAGCATCAGCATTGGGTTGACGTTGCCCCACAGCCGCGCCCCGCGCAGGTTGCCGGCTGCCATACGCGGCGGCGCCTGATAGCCGAACACGTTGAAGCTGGTGATGTGCTCGTCCTCCACCAGCGCCCGATGCAGTGGGCGCGGTGTTGGCGGTGATGACCAGCGTTCCCGCGCCGTCCAGTGCGACGTTGGCCGCGCTGGCGGTGTAGTACTGCCATTCGTTGTTGCCCCAGCCGTGGCCGCCGATTTCATGACCCCACCTGGCTGGATCGGGCGGCGAGCCGGCTAGCCCGTCGAACTCGTCGTCCCAGGTCAGCAACCGCAAGCACGACCGACATGGCCGCGCCGGCAGATCGAAATGCCATGGGCCGTCGTCATGCCTCCAGGCACTATTGTCGGCTGAATCGCCAATGGCGCATTCGCGCCGATCACTCCCAGGGCAGGTTGAACAACTTCAACAGATCCGAGATGCGCGGGCGTTCCTTTGCAAGATGCTCGGGTTGATCCCGCATGGTTTGTTGAGCAAGCGTCCAGGCGCATTCGGCGACATCGTATGCCGCGTTTGGCCGGCCAAGCTTGCGGGCATTGCGAGCGGCCTCAGCAAGCAGCGCCGCGTCGTTGTTCAGCCAGTCGAATAGGGTTTCCAGCGCATCCACCGGCGACTCAACCTGCCGTCCCGCGCCGCCATCCACGACGTACTGCGCGTTGCCTTCTTCCTGGCCTGGGATCACATCCACGAGTAGCAGAGGCAGACCGCGCGCCAGCGACTCGGTGACGATGAGACCGCCGGCTTTGCAGACGATGACATCCGATGCGCGCATCAGGTCTGGCATGTTATCGACAAAGTTGTGCACATGCGCCGGCACGTGCCACTCGACCGACTGCAAGTGTTGGTGCAGGTCGTCGTCGCCGCCGGCGACCGCCGCGATTTGAATAGGCAGCGCCGCGTGATTCAGTGCGCGCAACACATCCGGCAGATAGCCGACCCGTTTGCTGCCCACTGCCAACACAGTTGTCAGTTCAGGTCGCCAGCCCAGGGCGCGGCGCACTTCGGCCGGCTCGCGATCGTCCCGGGTTATGGCGGGGTTGACCGGGATGCCGGTTACTTGCACTTTTTCCAGAGCGACGCCGCACTCCACAGCCAGTTGTCGCACTGTTTCAGTTGGAACCAGGCATTGATCCACGCCGTTGTTGAACCAGATGCGGTGCACAGTTGCCAGATCGGTGACGACCGTGATCACAGGGACCGGCTGCCGGCTCAATGCGTTGATCGCAGCAAGTGGCGCCTGGTAGAGCGGGTATGTGGTGACAATCACATCGGGCCGATACCGTTCGAGCGTTTCACGCATCGGCCCGAACAGCATGACCGTGAGCGCGTTTTCAAAGATGGTTGCCGGCACTGGCGCGTCGCTGGCCTCGTAGCCCAGCTTGTACAGATCGGGCGACTCCCTGGCGATTCGGTCGTAGTCGGTCTGACTGTCGCGCAAGATGGCGGGAGTGCGCTCGGCGTCGAGCACGTTCACCACATCGACCTGACACGCGCCGCTGTGCCGCTCGTTGAGCGCGGCCTCGATGGCGTTGGCGGCGCTGCGGTGGCCGAAGCCGGCGTCGGCGGTCAGGATAAGAAAGCGTTTGGATTCAGCCATGTCGTTCTTGCGCGCGCGTGCCCGCGCGGCCTGGGTCATGGATGCGGCAGTTTACTGGGGAATGAGCGCAGATGCTCGCGCTTGCGCACGGTCAGAATGGATAGCCGGCCCTGACTTCGTCCTCATTTTGTAGCCTCTCTTCTCCAGCCATTGCC
>DAOTYS010000209.1:0-3685 GCA_034434575.1 Thermoflexales bacterium | reverse complement strand
AGCTCAGTGACTGGCAACGGCTTCGGCGGCTGAGCTTCGGTGGCTGAGCTTCGGTGGCTGAGCTTGTCGAAGCCGCCGAAGCCACAGGCTCAGACGATCAGGCAAACAACACACACACCGGGCTGGGCACATCCAGCGCATGGCCGGCGGGCGTAAGCGCGCCGCCGGCGGCATCCACGCGAAAGACCACGATCGAATCGCTGCGCTCGTTCGCCACGTAGCAGAAACGGCCGGCTGGATCGAGCGCAAAATGGCGCGGCCAGTGGCCCAGCGTTGAAGCGTGGCCGGCCGGCGTCAGCATCCCGCTCGCCGCATCCACGGCAAAGATTGCGATGCTGTCGTGACCGCGATTGGAGCCATACACAAACCGGCCTGAAGGATGGACACAGATCTCGGCGCAGTAGCTCTCGCCCGTCCAGCCGGCCGGCAAGGTGGGCACGGTCTGCAACACCTCGAACGACTGGCGCGCCGCATCGTATGCCAGCGCGATCACCGTGTTGGCCAGCTCGGTAATCACATAGGCCCAACGGCCATTGGGATGAAAAGCCAGATGGCGCGGGCCGCAACCCGGCGCCAGAGACACAAACGACGGCTCGTGCGGCGTCAGCATAGCCGCGCCCGGCTCCAGCCGATACAGCATCAGTTTGTCGAGGCCGAGATCGGCCACAACGGCCAGGGCGTTGTCCGGCGTCACATCGGCGGAGTGCGCGTGCGGGCCTTCCTGCCGGGCGGGGTCGGGGCCGCCGCCGGCGTGCTGATGCACACTGCTGGCCGGCGTCAGCCCGCCATCGGCGCGAATGGGAAACGCCGCCACATTGCCTGTGCCATAGTTCGCCGCCACCAGGCAGCGCCCGCTGCGATCCACGCTGAGGTGGCACGGCGCCGTGCCCAGGGCAGACTGCTGATTGATGAACGACAGCCGGCCGGTCGTCGCGTCCACGGCAAACGCGCTGACGGCGCCCATGGCGCCGGCGTTCACGTCGCCCGTTTCATTGACGGCATACAGAGAATGCCCGCCGGGGTGCAACGCCAGAAATGAAGGGTGCTCGGTGAAGGTCGCATCCACGATGCGCAACTCGCCGCTGTGCGCATCCTGCTCGCACAGGTAGATGCCTTTGCTATTGCCACGGGTGTAAGTGCCGATATAGGCGCGCATGGTGATCCTCCGTTTGTGTTGTTTGTATTGTAAGCAGCCGGCGCTGCGCGCGGTCAGTACAATCGCGCCATGCTCAACCCGCGTTCGCTCGAAGCCGTGGCGGCTGCAACCTTCACGCCGCCATTCATCCGGCCTTTGTACGACACCTACAATTTCTATCGCCTGCCGCACACGATCGTGAATGTGTTGACCGGAGTCGCAGGGCCAACGCTGCCCGCCGACACACTGCCCAACCCCGCGCGGCGCTACGACACTGTCGTGCTGATCTTCATCGACGGGTTTGGCTGGCGCTTCTTCGAGCACTACGCCGGGCGCTATCCCTTTCTTCAACACTTCGCACAGCATGGGGTGGTGTCGAAACTGACCGCGATGTTCCCCTCAACCACAGCCGCCCACATTACATGCCTGCATAGCGGGCTGGCGCCGGCGCAAAGCGGGGTGTACGAGTGGCATCAATACGCGCCGTCGCTGAACGCCCTGATCGCGCCGTTGATGTTCTCCTTCGCCGGCGAGAGGACGCGCGACACACTGACCGCCGCCGGCCTGTCGCCTGCGCGCATCTTCCCGGCGCGCACAATTCATCAGCGGCTGGCTCAGGCGGGCGTGAATTCGTTCGTCTTGCAAAGCCACCAGTACGCGCACAGCGCGCCCTCGCAGCATTTGATGCGCGGGGCGCGCGTCACAGCAGTGAAGACCCTGCCCGAAGCGCTGGTGCGCTTGAGCAAGCTGCTGGCGGCTCAGGATCAACCGGCCTGCTACATGCTCTATCTGTCTCAGGTGGACACGATCAACCACGACTACGGGCCGGCCTCGGACGAAAGCGACGCCGAGATCGAACTGCTGCTGGTCGCGCTGGAACGGCGCCTGCTCAATGAGCTGGCCGGCCGGCGGCGCGCGCTGCTCATCGTCACCGCAGACCACGGCCAGGCTGAGATCAACCCGGCCACAACTGTCTACCTGAACCGCGACGCCGGCCTGCGCAGTTTGCGCCGGCATCTGCAGGTGGACCGCAACGGCCTGCCATTGGCGCCAGCCGGCTCGCCGCGCGATCTGTTTCTGCATGTGAAACCGGACATGCTGGACGCCGCGCAGCGCCTGTTGAGCCGGCGCCTGGAAGGGCGGGCGCTGGTCTTGCCGACCTCCACGCTGATCGCACAGGGTTTCTTCGGGCCGGCGCCGGCCTCAGACAAATTCCTGGCGCGCGTGGGCAACCTGGTCATCCTGCCCTTCAAAGGCGAATCGGTGTACTGGTATGAGCGCGGCAAGTTCGAGCAGAAATTCTCTGGCCATCACGGCGGCCTGACCCGCGAGGAGATGGAGATCCCGCTCCTGGTGTGCGAGGTGTGAGCGCAATCAGCCCGCGCGGTTTTGAGGGGCCGTGATATACCATGCGGCATGGATGTTCAACACCCTCCAAAGGACTCGCCCCGCGTTGTGATCGACAACCTGTTGCGCGGACGCAAAACCTGGCGTGTCGGCCTGATGGACGGCCCCTGGGACGACACCATCGCCGCCTGGGTGCGGCAGGGCTACCCCACCCGCATGGTCTACAAAGAGGCCGGCAAAAAACGCTGGCGCCGCGATGATGGCCGCTGGGAGGAGGTGACGGAGCCGGGTGAGTACGAGGAGCCTGTGCCGGCCTGGGAACACTTCGGCTACGACATGGTCGGCGTGGGCGGCTGGTTCGACATCATGCCGCTGCGCGGCCACTCCGAGTTGATTGAGGAGACCGACGAATGGGAGGTCAAGCGCAACGGCGCCGGCGCCGCGCTCAAATACTGGAAGCACAAGTCGGGCACGCCGGAGCACGTCGATTTCCTGATGACCTCGCGCGCGGTCTGGGAGCGCGACTACCGGCCTCATCTGCTCGAATGGGATGTCAGGCGGTTGGGAGACCTGGACGAGACGCGCAAAAACTTCGAGGCCGCCCGCGCGGCGAACGCCTGGACGCATTACGGCCATCTGTTCATCTGGGAAGCGATGCGCCAGAGCCTGGGCGACGTGACGCTGTACACCAGTCTGCTGCTCGATCCCGATTGGATTCGCGACTACAACCGCGTGCACACCGACCTGTACAAGCGCTGCTTCACTTATCTTTTCGAGCATGTGGGTTTGCCCGATGGCATGTGGCTGTACGAAGACCTGGGCTACAAGAATGGCCCGTTCGCCTCGCCCAAAGTGCTGGCCGAACTCATCTTCCCGTACTACCGGGAGATGGTGGACTTCTTCCACGGCTACGATCTGCCGGTGGTGTTGCACTCGTGCGGCAGCACGGCCAAAGTGTTGCCGCTGGTGGTCGAAGCCGGCTTTGACGGACTGCATCCCATGGAGCGCAAAGCCGACGGCAATGACCCCTTTGCGTTCGCAGAAAAGCACGGCGACCGGCTGTGCTTTGTCGGCGGGCTGGACGTGCGCATCTTCGAGACGAACGACCGCGATCTGATCCGGCGCGAAGTGGCCGCTTATATCGACGGCATGAAAGCGCGCGGGGCGCGGCTGGTCTTCGCCTCCGATCATTCCATCCCGCCC
>DAOTYS010000208.1:0-9824 GCA_034434575.1 Thermoflexales bacterium | reverse complement strand
CTCTACCTGTTGCTCTTCATGACTTCCATGCTCGGCCTGGTGATGGCCGGCGATGTCATCACGCTGTTCATGTTCTGGGAAGGCACCAGCATCACGTCGTTTTTGCTGGTTGCTTACAAGAGCAAGGATGAGGCCGCCCGGCGCGGCGCTTTTCGCGCCCTGTTCATCACCGGCGGCGGCGGTGTGGCGCTGCTTGCGGGGCTGGTGTTTGTGGCGGCCTTGAGCGGCAGCACGCAGTTCGATGTGATCTTGCGCAGTGGCGATGTGCTGCGCGCCAACAATCTTTATCCTGTCATGCTTGGCCTGATTGCACTGGGCGCCCTGACCAAGAGCGCCCAGGCCCCGGCCCATTTCTGGCTGCCCGGCGCGATGAGCGCCCCGGCCCCGGCTTCCGCCTATCTTCATTCGGCCACCATGGTCAAGGCCGGCGTGTACTTGCTTGCTCGCCTCAACCCGGCCCTCGGCGACACCGACCTGTGGTTCTGGCTCTTCAGCCTGGTCGGCGGCGCAACCATGCTGATCGGCGCTTACGTCGGCCTGAAACAGCATGATCTGAAGGCGTTGCTGGCCTATTCGACCGTCAGCCAGTTGGGCGTGCTGGTGATGCTGATCGGCCAGGACACCGAGATCGCCTTCAAGGCGCTGGTGGTGAGCGTCCTGGCGCACGCCATGTACAAGAGCGCCCTGTTCCTGGTGACCGGCATCGTGGATCATGAGACCGGCACGCGCGATCTGCGACATCTGGGCGGCCTGCGGCGCGCCATGCCGTTCACGTTTGCGATTGCCGCCATCGCCGGCCTGTCGATGGCCGGCCTGCCGCCGCTGTTCGGCTTTCTCGCCAAAGAGACTTTGCTGGCGACGGCTACACATCCGGCCGTGCCACCAGTCGTTGAATTGATCTTTCCGGCGGCGGCAGTGATTGCCGGCGCGCTGATTCTGGCCCAGGCCGGGCTGGTGGTGCTGGATGGATTTCTGGGCCGGCCGCGCGCAGACCTTCATCCGCATGAAGCGCCGTGGCCAATGTGGTTAATGCCGGCTATCCCTGCGTTGGCGTCGCTGGCCGTGGGCGTTTTGCCGGAGCCGGAATGGCTGGCCGGCCTGCTGGCCAGCGCAGCAACGGCAGCCTGGGGCGATAAAGTCAAGGTCTCGCTGGCGTTGTGGACCGGCATCAACGTGCCGTTGCTCTTGAGCATCGTGGCTGTCACGCTGGGCGTAGTGTTGTTGAGCGTGCGGCATCGCGTTCGCCCATTGCTCGAACGGGTCACCGGCCGCCTGAGCCTCGGCCCGCTCTACGATGGCGCGTTGTGGCTGATCGATGGCATGGCCTGGGTCGTGACGCGCGCGCAAACCGGCCGGCTGCGCCTGTATCTGGCGATCATGTTCATCAGCCTGGGGGCGATGCTGGTGGCGATTGGCCGGCTGACCGTGCCTGCGCTCACTCCGGTCGGCATCGACGCACTGGATCATCTTGCCCCGTTGCGAGTTGTGTTGCTGATCGTGATTGCGCTGGCGGCGCTTGCCAGCGTCCTGTTGCGCAGCGACTTGTTCGCCATCTTCGCGCTGGGCGTCTCCGGGCTGACCATTGCCGTGCTGATGAATCTGGAGCCGGCGCCGGACATCGCTCTGGTGCAGGTGGTTGTGGAGACGTTGACGCTGGTCGTGCTGGTGCTGGCTCTGACCCGGCTGCCGCGCGAACAGCGCGCCCGCGCCGCCGAGTTCACCTATCGCCAGTCGCGCCCCGGCCTGATCCGCGATGTGCTGATCGCGCTGGGCAGCGGCGCTGTGATGTTTGCCATTGCGCTGACGGCGCTGGTCACGCGCCCGCGCGACTCTCAGCTCACCCCCTTCTTCGAGCAGAACGCCAAACCGCTGACCAGCGCCAATGACATTGTGGGCGCCATTCTGGTCGATTTTCGCGGCTTTGACACGCTGATTGAAGTGGCGGTGTTTGCGGCAGCCGGCCTGACGATCTACACCCTGCTGCGCTACGCTTCGCGCAAGGCCGGCGATCGTGACGAGCCGGCGCCTCCGCCCGATCCCACCCTGTTGCGGTTTCGCGGGATCGGCGGCCCGCGCGCGTCTTCATTCGTGCGCGCGCTGGCAAGGTTGCTGTTGCCATTCTCGATGATTCTGGGCGCTTCGCATGTCGTGCTTGGCCACGACCGGCCCGGCGATGGCTTCACCGCCGGCGTCATCGTCAGCCTGGGGGTGGCGACCTGGTACGTCGTGTTTGGCTATGAAACAACTCAGCGCGCGCTGGCCTGGCTGCGCCCCAGAACCCTGATCGCCGCCGGTCTGGGGCTGGCGTTGCTCTCAGCCGTGGCAGCCGCGCTGATCAACGGGGCGTTTTTCTCGCCGGTCGATTTCGGCAGACGCATCGGCATCGACGCGCTGTTGCCAACCGGCGTCTATTTCAGCACGGCGCTCCTGTTCGAGCTGGCGATCGCCCTGACGGTCACAGGCAGCGCCGTGGTGATTCTCGACACGCTCGGACACCCCAGAGACACCGACCGCGAGACAGAGCAGCAAATGGGCGAAATTGCCGCGCTCAGAGAACAAGGGGTAGTCACACTGCCCGAGGAGAACAAAACACCATGATGGAGATTCTTGTTGCGCTGACCATCAGCCTGCTGTTTGCGATAGGGGTCTTTCAGCTCCTGCGCCGAAACCTGATCCGCTCAGCGATGGGCCTGGCGATTGTCACCAACGCGATCAATTTGTTTCTGCTGGCTGCCGGCGCGTATCGCGGCGAGGCGCCGGCCTATGTCAACGCAGCCGGCCAGCGCAGCGACGCATTGCCCCAGGCCCTGATTCTCACGGCCATCGTGATCGGCCTGGGCGCGTTTGCGGTGGTGCTGGCCATGGTCTATGTGCTCTCGCTGCGCTACAAGACCAGCGACTCGGATGAAGTGAAAGGTCTCAGGCATTGAGGTGGCGTCCATGAATGAACTGCTCGCGCTTTTGCCAGTGATCGTGCCGCTGACGGCGGCTGTTGTGGCGGTGGCGCTGCGCCGCCGGCATCGCCTCCAGTCGGCGTGGTCATTCGGCGCGATGCTCACGTCGCTGGTGTTTTCTGCGCTATTGCTGGCGGATGTGTGGGGGCATGGCCGGCCGCTGGTGTTCCAACTGGGCGCATGGCCGGCCCCATTTGGCATTTCGCTGGTTGGCGACTTGCTCTCTGCCCTGATGGTGGTGATGTGCCAGCTCGTGCTGGCCGGCGGCTTTTTGTACGCGCTGGGCTGCCGCGATCAATGCGCGCAGTACCCCATGTTCTACCCGCTCTTTCTGCTGCTGGCCACCGGCCTCACCGGCGCCATGCTGACCGGCGACCTGTTCAACCTGTTTGTGTTTGCCGAACTGCTCGTCTTCTCCGGCGCGGCGCTCACCGCCATGTCCGATGACCGCTTCGGCGCGGAGGCAGCCTACAAGTATTTCTACATCAGCCTGGTGGCGTCGATCTCATTGCTGTTGGCGTGCGGCAGCCTGTATGTGTCGTATGGCACGCTGAACATCGCCGATCTTGCTCAACGCATCGCCGCCGACCCGTCGCCGCCGCTGGTGTTGCCGGCCCTGGCGCTGTTGATGGCGTTCTTCATGGTCAAGGGGGCGGTGATGCCGTTTCATTTCTGGCAGCCCGACTTTCACACTGCCGCCCCGACTCCGGTTCACGCCGTGCTGTCCTCGGTGGTCGTGAAGCTCGGCATCTATGGCTTCCTGCGCATGACGACCTTGCTGTTCCCGGCGCAAGCCGAAGTGATCCGCGCCGTGCTCGTGGTCGCCGGCGCAGTGGGTGTGTGGTTTGGCGGCCTGGGCGCTGTGGGCACCTATGACGCCAAGCGGATGCTGGCTTACTCGACGCTGGGCCAGTTGGGGTTCATCCTGGTGGCAATCGGGTGGGGCACGCCGCTGGCGCTGGCGGCGGCGCTGGTGTACGCCTTCAATCACAGTCTGCTGAAGGCGGCCATGCTCATGCTGGCCGGCAGCGTTGCCAGCCGGGCGCCGGTGAAAACCGCCGCTTTCGATGTGATCACCGGCGTGGGCAAGAAGATGCCGCTCGCCGGCGTTCTGTTTTTGCTGGGCGGCATGGGGCTGGCCGGCATTCCGCCCCTCAACGGCTTCATCGGCAAGCTGATGTTGTTTCAAAGCGGTGTGGACGCGCAAGCCTGGCTGCCCCTGGCTGCGATTGGCCTGGCCGGCGTCATTACCCTGGTCTATGTCGTGCGCGCTTTTCAGCGCATCTGGTGGGCGCCCATGCCCGAAGGCGCAAAGACCAAACCCTATGGCGACCGCCTGATTGCGCCGACAATTCTGATCGGGCTGAGCCTGGCGCTGGGCGTCTGGGCCGAACCGTTGCTGCGCCTGGCCTATGCGACCGTGGCCTGGCTTGGCTCGCCGGAGCAGTATGTGCGCGCCGTGCTCGGCGGCTGACGCGCGCTGCGCGCAATGTAAGGTGGTGACGCAATGGACGACATTCTGAACACTGCGATTGTGGCTGCGTTGATCCTGCATGCCGCGCTGCTGGGCGTCGCGCTGTGGCGCATCACGCGCGGCCAAAGCCCGGTGGACCGCTTGCTGGCCGTGGAACTGGCGAGCGTCCTGATTCTGTGCGCGCTGGTGTTGATCGCCCTGTTCACCGGCCAGGACCTCTACATGGATGTCGCGCTGGTCGTGGCGGCCTTGAGTTTCATCGGCACACTGGCCCTGGCGCGCTATCTGGCCGAGCAGCGCATGTTCTGACAGGATGACAACATGGACTCGACACTCAAACTGATCTTGCAGGCCACCGCCTTGCTGGCGATTGTGGCAGGCAGCCTGTTTTCGCTGATCGGCGTGCTGGGCTTCATCCGCCTGCCCGATGTGTACACGCGGTTGCACGCCGCCGGCAAAGTCAGCGTCTTTGGCGCGGTGCTGCTGGTCGTGGCAGCGGTCGCGCTGCAATCGCTGGGGATCGGCAAGGCGCTCGTGCTGATCGTTCTGCTCATCATCGCTGGCCCGGCCGTGTCGCACGCGCTCGCTTCGGCTGCGTATCGCATGGGCATCCCGATGCAAAACGCCGCGCGCGACGATCTGGCGCAACAGCGAGGCGCGCCGCCGGCATCCAACATGCGAAGCGCCGATCCATCCTCTGACCTGCCTGTATAGTTGGGCCTCATGTTGACGCTGACGTTGACACTGACGCTTCCATTGATCGCGTGCGCGGCCGGCGCCATCGCCGCGCTTGCACTGGCGACGCTTCCGGCCGCGAGGCGCCTGCCTTCCGTGATTCTAGGCTGGGTTCTGGCGATTGCGCCGGCGGCAGCGTTCGTCGCGCTGGCTGCCCAACTGCCCCGCCTCTTCGCGGGAGAAGTCCTGACCTGGCGCGTGGAATGGCTGCCGGCGCTGGGATTGAACGCCGGCCTCTATCTCGACGGCCTCAGCGCTTTGTTTGGGCTGATTGTGACCGGCGTCGGCGCGCTGGTGCTCATCTACGCCGGCTACTATTTCGCGCCCACGCATCACCACGCGCCGCACGATCCCGCTCAACCTTCACATCCAAAATCCAAAATCCAAAGTCCAAAATCCCAGGACGCCCGCTTCTTCCTGTACACCCTGCTGTTCATGACAGCGATGCTGGGCCTGGTGCTGGCCGGCGATGTCATCACTTTGTTCGTGTTCTGGGAGGGCACCAGCGTCACCTCGTTCCTGCTGATTGCCTACAAGACCAAAGACGAGGAGGCGCGCAAAGGCGCTTTCAAAGCGTTGTTCATCACCGGCGGCGGCGGCATCGCGCTGCTGGCCGGCCTGCTGTTTGCTTCGGCCATCAGTGGCGGAACGGACTGGGCCGCGATCTTCAGCAACGGCGCCGCGCTGCGCGATAGCGCCTGGTACCCGGTCATGCTGGGCTTGATTGCCTTCGGCGCGTTCACCAAGAGCGCGCAGGCCCCGTTTCACTTCTGGCTGCCGACGGCAATGAGCGCGCCGACGCCGGCCTCCGCCTACCTGCATTCGGCCACCATGGTCAAAGCCGGCGTGTACATCCTGGCGCGTTTGCACCCGGCCCTCGGCAACACCGAACTATGGTTCTGGTTGCTGGCGATCACCGGCGCCACAACCATGGTGATGGGCGCGATCATCGGTCTGCGCCAGGTGGACCTGAAAGCCGTGCTGGCCTATTCGACGATCAGTCAGTTGGGTGTGCTGGTGATGTTGATCGGCGAGGAAGACCCCGCCGCCTTCAAGGCGCTGGTCATCGGCATCCTGGCGCATGCGTTGTACAAGGGCGCGCTGTTCATGGTGGCCAGCGTCGTCGATCACGCGACCGGCACGCGCGACCTGCGCCGGCTGGGGCGCATCTGGCGCGCCATGCCGTTGACTTTTGTCGTGTGCAGTGTGGCAGCCCTGTCCATGGCCGGCTTGCCGCCGCTGTTCGGCTTCCTGGCCAAGGAGGCGCTGCTGGCGGCTGAGATTGAAGAGGTGTTGCCGGCCGTCATGCGCGTGATTCTGCCGGCGGCAACCGTCCTGACCGGCGCGTTCATCTTTGCTCAGGCCGGCACGCTGGCGCTCGACACCTTCGTGACCCCCGCCGGCGCCGGCTTCTTCAAAACCGTGGTCGATCTGCCTTTGACCGGTGAAGGGCGCGATGACCCTGAAGATGTGGAGACCATCGACCGCAGCAGGCCCGCTCATCCCCATGTTGAGGCGCAGTTGCCTGCGCACGACCCCCCGCTGTTGATGTTGATCGGGCCGGCGGTTCTGGCTGCCCTGTCGGTCATCATCACGGTCTTTCAACCGGCGGTGTTTACGGATCTGCTGGCCCTTTCCGCCTCGGCAGCCTATGGCGCAAAAGTCAAAGTCTCGCTGGAGTTGTTTCACGGCGTCAATCTGCCGCTCATCCTGAGCGCGGGCGCGATCGCGCTGGGGGTGGTGTTGTTCCGGGCGCGCAGCCCGATCCGCTCCATCGCCGGCCTGCCGGCCCTGTCCATGAACCGCATCTATGCCGGCGCGTTGGATGCCATTGATCGGCTGGCCGCGCTGGCCACGCGAACGCAGGGCGGCCGCATTCGCGCCTACCTGACCGTCATTCTGGCCGCCCTGTTCGGCATGGTGGCGCTGTTTGGCAACCTGTCGCAGGTGTTTGCCAGCCCGCCCCTGGTCGGCCTGGGCGAGCGCTTCATTGCGGATCTGCTCGATCCGATGGGCCTCTTGCGGGCCTTCAGTTTGTTGCTGGCCGTTGCTGCGGCCTTTGTGTCCGTGACCATCCGGCGCGACCTGCTGGCGATCCTTGTCCTCGGCGCTTCAGGGCTTGCGGTAGCCGTGTTGATCGCGCTGGAGCCGTCGCCCGATGTGGCGCTTGTGCAGGTGGTGGTCGATCTGTTGTCCACGGTGATCCTTGTGCTGGCGCTGTCGCATTTGCCGGCTGCCCAGCTCGGCCGGGCTGAGGCGCTCAATCACAGCGACCGCGCCTGCGTGATACGCAATGCGCTTCTGGCCGTCATCGCCGGCGCCGTGGTGACCGTGATGTGCCTGTATGCGTTCGCGTCCCGCCCGCGCGAATCAGTGGTGACGCCCTACTACGAGCAGAACGCCAAACCGTTGACCGGCGCAGCCGACATCGTGGGCGCGATCGTGGTGGACTTTCGCGGCTTCGACACGCTGATCGAGATCACCGTCTTCAGCATGGCCGGCATCGGCGTGTTCACACTGCTGCGCTATGCCATGACGCGCCGCGAGGCCCAGCGCGCGCAGCCAGATAGCGAATCACTGCTGCGCCAAAGCATTGACGCCTTTCGCGCGTCGCCGTTCACGCACGCGCTGACCTGGGCCGCGTTGCCGCTGGCGTTTGTGCTGGCGGCGGTGCAGATGATTCACGGCCATGACGAGCCGGGAGATGGGTTCACCGCCGGCGTGACCGTCAGCCTGGCGGTCGGATTCTGGTACATCGTCTTCGGCTACGAGGTCACCAGGCAACGCCTGAAAGTGCTGCGCCCCGGCGCGTTGATCGGGTTGGGCCTCCTGACCGTGATTGCCGGGTCGATCGCGCCCATCTTCCTGGGCGGAACATTCTTCTCGCCGTTTGATTTTGGCGCCGCGCTGGGATTGCCTTTGCCCGAAGGCTTCTATCTCAGCACATCATTCCTGTTTGAACTGGCGATTTGTCTGGCCGTTCTCGGCGCCGCGCTGTTCATCATCGACACGCTCGGTCACCCCGAAGGAGAACTGGAGTAATACAGCATGGAGATTTTGCGCGCGCTTGCCATTGGCGCCTTGTTTGGCATTGGCCTGTACCAGTTGTTGCGCCGGAACGTCATTCGTGTGGCGATTGGGCTGGTCATTTTGAGCAACGCGGTTAACCTGTTTCTGCTGTCCATCGGCGCGTATGACGGCGTGGTCGAAGCCTATGCCAAAGCCGTCGGCCAGCGCAGCGACGCGCTGCCGCAGGCGTTGATCCTCACGGCTATCGTCATCAGCATGGGCGGCTTCTCGTTTATGCTGGCGCTGCTCTATGTGATCACCTCGCGCTATCGCACCGGCGATAGCGACGACGTGCGCGGCTTGAGCCACTAATATGCGCCGCGCGTTTCTGCCAGACTGTCGGCAACAGCAGAGTGCATGATGAACGCGATACTGGTTATTCTGCCTGCCCTTATTCCATTGACGGCTGCGGCGGTTGCCATGCTCCTGCGGCGGTTGCCGCGCGCGCAGGCGTGGTGGTCGTTTGGCGCCATGTTGACCGCGTGCGCCGCAAGCGCATCTGTGTTGTGGTTCGTGCGCGACGCCGGCGCGCCGATCGTTTTCCAGATGGGCGGCTGGCCGGCGCCCTTCGGGATCACCCTGGTGGCGGACGCGCTCTCCGCCACGCTGGCTTTCATGGCGCAACTGGTGTTTGTGTTCGGCTTCCTCTACGCGCTGGGCGCCAAAGACAAGGCTGTGCATCACAGCACCTTTTACCCGCTGTTCCTGGCGCTGGCCACCGGCCTGACCGGCGGCCTGCTCGCCGGCGATATCTTCAATCTGTTTGTCATGGTCGAGCTGATGGTGATTGCCGGCGTGGCGCTGACCGCGATCAGCGACGACCGCTATGGCCCCGAAGCGGCCTTCAAATACTTCCTCATCAGCACAGTTGCCTCGTTTTGCCTGCTCTTCGGCATCGGCTGCCTCTACGTGAGCTATGGCACGCTGAACATGGCGGACCTGGCGCAGCGCATCAGCGCAGATCCCAGCCGGCCCTTGCTCGCCGCCGGCATTGTGTTCCTGGCTGTGGCGTTCATGATTAAAAGCGCCGCTGTGCCGTTCCACTTCTGGCAGCCCGACTTTCACACCGCGTCGCCGACGCCCGTTTCGGCGATGCTCTCGTCGGTGGTGGTCAAGATCGGCGTGTACGGCTTTTTGCGGCTGACCACGCTTATTGCGCCGCACGCCGGCTGGCTGAGCGGCGCGCTGATCGTGGCCGGCATCGCCGGCGTGATCTTCGGCGGGCTGGGCGCGATCGGGACGCACAATGCCAAGCGCATGTTCGCTTACTCCACCCTGGCGCAGATCGGTTTCATCTATGTCGGCGTGGGGTGGGGCACGCCCCTGTCGCTGGCGGCGGCAGTGCTGTTCACCTTCAACCATGCGCTGATCAAGAGCGCCATGCTGATGTTGAGCGGGTATCTGGCCAGCCGCGCGCCGGTCAAGACGGCTTCGTTCAGCGTGGTGCGCGGCGTGGGCAGGTATGCGCCGGCGGCGGGCGTGTTGTTCTTTCTGGGTGGCATGGCGCTGGTCGGCGTGCCGCCCATGAACGGTTTCGTCAGCAAGCTCGCGCTTTTTCAGAGCGGTGTGGCGGCCGCGCAGGCTGGCCCGAT
>DAOTYS010000207.1:0-8912 GCA_034434575.1 Thermoflexales bacterium | reverse complement strand
GCCCATGTTCCTCTTTGGCTTTGCGGCGATTTTTCTCATCACCCAGATGTGGGGGCTGGGCCTGTCGCGCCGTTGGCTGATCGCCTTTACGGTTGTATTCGGGGCTTTGGCAACCCTGGTGTATTGGGGCCGGCCGCTTGCCTTTTTCAGCGAAGTGATTCGCATTCCGATGATCGAGTATCTGAGTGTGCTCGTTCTGGCGTTGTTGATCGGCGGCCCGCTGTGGGTGTGGCGCAAGCTGCGCAGCCGGCAGTCGGCCCCGGCTTCTGAGGCCGCTTGAGCGGCGCACACGCGCGTGTTCGGAGCGCGCCCGCCGGATCACATGCCGGCGGGCGCTGTTTTTTCGGCGCAGTTTGTTCTGTGCGATCATTCGCCTCAAATCCCACAATCCGCAATCCAGAATCCAAAATCGAAACATGTTCCACTACACCATTGCGCTCTATCCCGGCGACGGCATCGGTATCGATGTGACCGCTGAAGCGGTCAAGGTCATGCGCGCTGCCGAGCGTCGTTTTGGTTTTCGCCTTGACATGACCGAGTTCACCTGGGGCCACCGGTACTGGCGTGAAACCGGGCAGGTGGCGCCCGACGACTACCTCGACACACTCAAGTCCTTCGACGCCATTTTTCTCGGCGCGGTTGGGGATCCCAAAAACCTGCCCGATCATGTCACATTGGTCCCGCTCATCAGGCTGCGCCAGGCGTTCGATCAATATGTGTGCCTGCGACCGGCGCAACTGCTGCCCGGCGTCGCCACGCCATTGGCCAACAAACAGCCTGGCGACATCGACATTCTGGTGGTGCGCGAGAATTCCGAGGGCGAGTACGTGGATGCCGGCGGGTTCTTCAAGCCGTTGCAGGACGATGAGGTGGCCCTGCAAACGTCGATCCACACGCGCAAAGGGGTGGAGCGCATTCTGCGCTTTTCGTTCGAGCAGGCGCGCAAGCGGCGCAAACATCTGACCCTGGCCACCAAGTCCAACGCCTTCAAGTACGGCATGGTGATGTGGGATCGCGTGCTCGCGCAGGTCGCGCCCGATTATCCCGACGTGCAGTGCGACAAGTGCCACATCGACGCGCTGGGCATGAACTTCGTGCGCCAACCGGAGATCTATGATGTGGTGGCAGGGTCGAACCTGTTAGGCGATATTCTGAGTGATCTGGGCGGGGCGATCGTGGGCAGCCTGGGGCTTGCGCCGAGCGCCAATATCAATCCGGAGCGCAGGTATCCGTCGCTATTCGAGCCGGTGCGTGGCAGCGCGCCGGATATTGCCGGCAAGGGCATCGCTAACCCGATCGCGGCCATCCGCAGCGCGGCGATGATGCTGGACTGGCTGGGCCAGCCGGCCGCCGCGCAGGCTGTCGAGTCGGCGGTGGCGGCCAATCTGGCCGAAGGCCGGGTGCGCACGCCGGATCTGGGCGGGCGTAACACCACGGTCGAGGTTGGCGACGATATTGCAGCGCGGATTTGAACCAGCATTCAGGCGCTCCAGGGTGTGGCGCGGACGCCCCGGCATCCTGCACAGTGGCCCTATGCGCGGGGCGCGGCGCGCGCTGACGCGCAGCAGGCAACTCTCTTGCCCCATCCAGGCGCCTGTTCCCAATTCGCCGGCCGACTGTGCCGTACAATCCCATCTCTGACATCTGTTCGGGAGATGCCAGGCTCAATCCAAAATCCAAAATCTAAAATCCAAATGAGGAGCATCCAACAGTGACCGACTACCTCACCCGTGGCGATCTGGCCAGCGTCGATCCTGAAGTGGCCGAATTGATCCGGCACGAACACGCCCGCCAGTTTGCCAAGCTCATCATGATCCCCAGCGAATCCAGCGCGCCGGCTGCCGTGCGCGAGGCCGAAGGGTCTGTGCTGCAAAACCTGTATGCAGAAGGCTATGCCCACCCTGATATGCACGGTTTGTCCCAGGCCGAGATTCTGGACTATGACCTGCAACTGGCGCTGTACCGCCGCTACGCCGACCGGCGCTACTACAAAGGCGTGGAGTACTGCAACCTGATCGAGGAGTTGTGCAAGCGGCGCGGGGCGGAGGCGATTTGTCCGCCCGGCCTGTCACCCGAACAGCTCTATCTCAATGTGCAGCCGCTGGCCGGCGCGGTCGCCAACACAGCGGTGTACGAGGCGCTGGTGAACGAAGGCGACGTTGTGATGGGATTGAACCTGCTGCACGGCGGCCACCTGTCGCATGGCAGCCCCGTCAACCACAGCGGCAGGCACCACCGCATGGTCTTCTACGAGGTGGATGAGAAGACCGAGTTGCTCGACTATGACCGCATCCGCGAGATCGCGCTGCGCGAAAAGCCGAAGATGATCATCGCCGGCTACACCTCCTATCCGTGGGCGCCGGACTTCCACAAGTTCCGTGAGATTGCCGACGCCTGCGGCGCCTATCTGATGGCTGACATTTCGCATGTGGCCGGCCTGGCGATCGCCGGCGTGTATCCGAATCCGGTTGGCGTCGCGCACGTCACCACCTTCACCACGCACAAGACGCTGCTTGGCCCGCGCGGCGCGGTCATCGTGACCACCGACCCCGAACTGGCGCGCAAGATCGACCGCGCGGTTTTCCCCGGCGAACAGGGCGGCCCGCATATGAACAAAATCGCCGGCATCGCTGTTGCCTTCAAGCTGGCGCGCACCGACTCGTTCCGTAGTTTGCAGCGTCAGATTGTGGCCAATGCCAAATCGCTGGCCCAGGCCTTCGCCGACAACGGGCTGCGCGTGGTGCATGGCGGCACCGACACACACATGGCGCTGGTGGATTGCCGCACCGCCGCGCCCCCGCTGAACGGTGTGGCCCTGATGGGCGACGCCGCTGCGCGCATCCTGGACCTGGCCAACATTGTCTGCAACCGCAACACGATCCCCGGCGACCGCGACGCAACCCGGCCCAGCGCGCTGCGCTTTGGCACGCCCTGGGTGACGCAACGCGGCTTGAATGAAGAGGATATGCGCGAGATCGCCGCCGTTGTTGCGCGCATCCTGAAAACGGCGAAGCCCTTCACCCTGACCAGCGCGCGCGCCACCACGCACCGCGCCAGGGTCGATTTCGACGCCCTGCTGGAGGGGGCGCAGCGCATCAGCCGGCTGTGCGAGAAAGCCGGCATGGACGCCGAGGTCCCGCGCGACGACTACCCGCATGTGTGGACGAGCGTCACGCCGGTCGAGCCGGCCTCGCCCTCCGGCTTAAGCGCGCTGGAGATCAGTGGCGAACATGCCCGCGCATTTTTGCAACTGGCGCTGACCAGTGATGTGCAGGCGCTGGCCGTCGAAGAGACGCAGCCGGCCTGGCTGTTGGAGCGCGACGGCAGTCCCATGTCGCCGGCCATTGTGTTGAACGCTGGCGCAACCTATCGTCTGGCTGTGCCGGCAAACCGCCTGGAGCGAGTGGCGCGCTGGCTGCGCGCCCTATCCGACGGCTATGTGCAGTTTGATGAGCGCGATGTCTACGCCAAGTTGCCGGGGCCGGTCATTGTCAAAGTAGTCAGCGCAGCCGGCTTTGACGCGCGCCAACTGCCCGCTGCGCTTGATGATGCCAGCGTCGCTGCGCACAAGCCGTATTTCATTGGCAGAGCGCAGACGGCAGAGGACAGGGGACTGAGCACAGACAACAGACAACAGAGCACAGACAACAGACTAGAGACAACAGAGCGCAGACAACAGACGGCAGGTGAAGCGCGAGCGTTGCGGCGCACGGCGTTGTATGAGACGCATAAGGCGATGGGCGCGCGCATGGTTCCATTTGGCGGCTGGGACATGCCGGTGTGGTACACCTCGGCCAGCGAAGAGCATATGGCAGTGCGCAAGGCAGCCGGCTTGTTCGATGTCAGTCACATGGGCGTGCTGGACGCGCGCGGGCCGAATGCCGTCGCCTTTCTCGACGCGGTGTCCGCCAACGACGCGCATGATCTGAAAGTGGGCGGCTCGCAGTACTCCTATCTGCTTGACCCCAACGGCGACGTGATCGACGACATCATGATTTATCGCCTGGAGCCGGAACGGTATCTCGTTGTCGTAAACGCCGCCAACAACGACAAGGACTGGGCGTGGTTGACGGCGGTGAACGAGGGCCGCGCAGTCATCGACCCGGCCAATCCCGGCGCGCGCGTGTCGCGCTGCGAGTTGCGCGACCTGCGCGACCCGGCCAGCGGCGACGACCGGCGCGTGGACATTGCGCTGCAGGGGCCGGCCTCGCTGCCCACCTTGCTGGCCCTGATTGATGAAGAGCAAGCCCGGCGCGCGCTGCAATCCCTGCCGCGCACCGGCGTGATGCGCGCGACGCTGGCCGGGCTGGATGTGTTCATCGCGCGCACCGGCTACACCGGCGAATCGATCGGTTATGAGATCTTCGTCCATCCCGACCGCTGCGCTGAATTGTGGCAGGCGATTCTCAAAGCAGGCGAGCCGTTTGGGGTGAAGCCCGCCGGGTTGGCTGCGCGCGACAGCGCGCGCACCGAAGCCGGCCTGCCGCTCTATGGCCACGAACTGGCCGGCCCGCTGAACCTGGCCCCGTTCCACATCGGCTTTGGCGGCTACGTGAAAGCCTATAAGCCGTTCTTCATCGGCAAGCGCGCCTATTATCAGAAGGCCGCTCAGCCCGGCCTCAAGCTGTCGCGTTTCCGCATGAATGAGAAGGGTGTGCGCCCGCCCAGGCAAGGCGATCCCGTCGTGGATGCGCGCGGTCGTGTGATTGGGTCCGTCACCTCGTGCGCGCTCGATAGTGAGGGCTACTTGCTGGGCATGGCTGCGCTCGATGCAGCGCTCAACGCCAGAGAGGGCATGGCCATCGGCGTGCTGGCGCTGCCCGATCGCCCGCCCGCGCCGCTGACACCGAATGCGCCGCTGGGCAGCCGAACGCTTGTGCCGGAGCCGGCCACGGTGTTGACGCGCTTCCCGAAGAAGGCGAAGTAGGGCGAAGCGCCCCTCACCCCCGACTTCTCTCCCCCAGAGACCGGAGAAAGGCCGGGGGTGAGGATGCCGGTTGCATCATCGCCGGGCGAGCGGCAGGAAGGCCAGCGACACGCCGGGGCCTCGATTTGCAGGCAGTGACGCCAGTCCGCCGCTGCGATGTGAACTCGGCCGGATGCCGGGCAATGTCAGTCGGCTACAATTGGTTTCACGCTTGTGCGTGTGTTGGGTGATAGTGAGGGATGAGCGGCGAACCAGGCAGTTGTTCGGTGAGGACGTTGAGCGATCTGCTGGAGATCATGTTGCCGCGCGGCGACATGGCCGGGCTGGAGCTGGTCTCGCGCGCCTATCGAATAGCCGAAGCTGCGCACGCATCCCAAAAGCGCTCCACCGGCGATCCTTACATCACCCATCCCCTGGCCGTGGCCGGCATTCTGGCGTGCCACAATCTCGATGCGCAAACCGTTGCGGCGGCCCTGCTGCATGACGTCGTCGAGGACACGCCGGTGTCGCTGGAAGATATCCGCGAGCAGTTTGGGGATGAGATCGCCAACATGGTCGATGCGGTCACCAAGCTCAGCCAGCGCGAGGGCATCAAGAGAGAGTTCGAGGCGCAGCCTGTGGCGGCCGGCCTGCGCGCGCCGGCGGGCGGGGCCGAATCGGAGACCATGCGCTATCGCACCGATCGCGAGGCCGAGTCGATCCGCAAGATGATGCTGGGCATGGTCAATGATGTGCGGGCGGTCTTGATCAAACTGGCCGACCGGCTGCACAACATGAGCACGCTGGACGCGCTCTCGCCGGAGCGCCAGCGCAAGATCGCCCGCGAGACGCTGGAAATCTACGCGCCACTGGCCAACCGTCTGGGCATCTGGGAGTGGAAGCAGCAACTTGAGGACCTGGGCTTTCGCTATGCCGAGCCGGAGGTGTACGCATCAATCAGCCAGAAGCTGGAGGCCGGGGCGCATGAGCGCGAAGCGACTGTGGCCGGCTTTATCGACAAACTGCGCCAGGCATTGGCCGAAATCGGCATTCACAATGTCCAGATCACGGGCCGGGTCAAGCAAATCTACAGCATCTGGCGCAAGATGCAGAGCAAGAACCGCTCGTTTGATCAGATCAAAGATTTGCACGCCATCCGCGTGATTATCGAGGATGGGTCGGA
Source organism: Thermoflexales bacterium (assembly GCA_034434575.1). GTDB lineage: Bacteria > Chloroflexota > Anaerolineae > J036 > Brachytrichaceae > Roseilinea. Next base: position 2,823 of record DAOTYS010000207.1, on the reverse strand, counting down.
TGTGGAGGAGCCGGCGAGTGATGCGGCGAACGCCGAACCGCGCGCGCCGGCGGCGCCGGCGTTGGCTGCGCCGCTGAACGGCAACGGCCGGGCAATGGATCGTTTCACCGATCCGGCTGTGCAACTGTGCTATGTGGTCCTGGGGGTGGTGCATCGGCTGTGGCGGCCGATTCCGGGCGAATTCGACGACTATATCGCCATGCCGAAGGACAATCACTACCAGAGTCTGCACACAGCGGTGATTGCCGACGACGGCAAGACGCTGGAGGTGCAGATCCGCACCCGATCGATGCACAAGGCGGCTGAATTCGGCGTGGCGGCGCACTGGCTATACAAAGAATCGGCCATGCTGAATGAGGACTATCAGCGCCGGCTGGATACGCTGCGCGACGCCATTCGCTCGATCAGCAGCGCCGAAGAAGACGCGACATCCTTCGTGGATGCCCTCAAAGCCGATCATTTCAAGGACACTGTTTTCTGCTTCACGCCAAAGGGCAAGTTGATCGAGTTGCCCGCCGGCTCGACCGTGCTCGACTTCGCCTATCGCATTCACACTGACATCGGCAACCATTGCCGGGGCGGGCGCGTGAATGGCGTGTTCGAGCCATTGACCTACAAGCTTAAGAACGGCGACCAGGTCGAGGTGATCACCCGTCCCAATGCCACCCCCAGCCGCGACTGGCTGGAGGGCGATGACTATGTGGTGACGGCCAACGCGCGCACCAAAATCCGCCAGTGGTTCCGCAAGCAGGACCGCGAACAAAACATCGCCGCCGGCCGCGAGCGCATCGAGCGCGAGATGAAGCGCCTGGCGGTGGCCAACTGGATGACCCTGGACAACGTCTATGAGTTGTTCATGGTCGAGAAGGCCCAGAAAGACAAAGTGGATGACTTTCTGGAGAAAGTGGGCTATGGCCAGATCTCTCTGGCGAGCGTCTCAGCCCGCATCCTCGAGGAAGAGCGCCGGCGCGAGAAAGAGCGCCAGGAAGGGTTGTATGGTTTTGTCGCGCCGCTGCTGCGGCCCCAGCCGGCGCCGGGCAAAGGCGGCTGGCTGATCACCGGCGTTCACGGGGTGTATGGCGCGCCGGCCCCCTGCTGCAACCCTCTCCCTGGCGACCCGGTGATCGGCTATGTCACGCGCGGCCAGGGCGTCAAAGTGCATCACCGCGATTGCAAGAATGTCGCCAATGCCGAACCCGAACGCCTGATCGCAGTCACCTACGAAGGCAATCCGCGAGACACCTATCCGGTGCAGTTTTTGGTGCATGCCGTGGAGCGCCAGGGTTTGCTGCATGATCTGACCGGCGTATTGACGAATCTGCGCATCAACATCATCGATTGCCGCATCGTGCGCCGCGATCTCAAGCTGGGCGAAGCGACGATCTGGATCAAGGTGGAGCTGACGCACACCGACGCCGTGTCCACAACGATGAACAAACTGGGTCAGGTGCGCAATGTGTTTGACGTGAAGCGGGTGCTGAACTCGCGGCAGAAGTGAAGCGAATGCGCGCTGTATGACGCACGATCGACAATGGACGCCGGAGCCGGCGGATTATCGCTTCTTTGACCTGGCCGGCAGCCATGCCGAGTTGGGCGCGCTTCTGGGCCGCAGCGATCCCCCATTTGCGATGCAGCCCTGGTGGGCGCCGGTCGCCGCGTTGTCGTTCACGCGCGCGTGCGCGGCGGTGGTGCGCGATCTGCATCCGCCGTTGATGGAGGAGTTCCACGCCTACGCCGATGCGCAGCGCCTGGACGCGGATGCGCTCTGGCAACAATGCTGCCGCGTCGATCTGAAAGCCCGATTTCGCCTCGGCCCGGAGGGCTGTTCCACATTCGCCTGGCATGGGCATGGCCGCGCCGTGATCGGCCGCAACTACGATTACTGGCCGATGCAGGCGCGGCGACAGCGCATACGCTTTCGGCCTGCGTCCGCGTCCCCCGGCTGCGCCCAGGCGACGCTGGGCGCGCGCGGCGGCGCGCCGTGCGGCCGTTACGACGGCTTCAATCAGGCCGGCCTGTTTGTGTCGCTGCACGTCGTCATGACCGACACCCCGGCTGAGATTCGCCCCGGCGTCCCCTTTCACCTGGTGGGCCGGCTGGCGCTGGAGCTGTGCCAAACCGCGCGCGAGGCGGTTGACCTGCTCACCCGCATTCCCCATTTAAGTTCCTTAAATTACCTGCTGGCCGATCCGCGAGAAGCTTTTGTGGTTGAAGCTGATCCCCGCAGAACCCGCGCGCGCGGCGAGGCGCCGTCTGGCGCGTTGGCGGCGACCAACCACTTTCAGCATCCCGACATGCGCCCGTTGCAGGGCCGGCGGGTGACGCGCAACTCGGCCTGCCGCGCCGATTTTCTGGCTGCTCAGCCGGCGCGCTGGCTGGAAGACGCCCGCGATGTGGATGAACTGCTGGACATCGCCCAGATGATTATGGCCGACCGCAGCGCGCCGGTGTGCGGCGCCGGCGGCGCGCTGACCACGCTCTGGTCGTGGGTGGTGGAGCTGTCCAGCCGCCGCGCGCGCTATGCCGCCGGCGCCCCGCATGTCACGCCGTTTGTTGAGCAGACGTTGTGGCAGCCCCAGGCGTGAGCCTGCCGGGATGGAATCTTAAGGCGCGCTGGCCGGCGTTGGTGTGCCGGTCTCTGCGGCGCCGGCTGTGGGCGTGGGCGGTGGAACCAGGAAGTCCTGCCGGGCGCGCTGGATGAACGGCTCCACCGTGAAACTGCTCACCTGAACGACATACGGCGACTCCGAGGATTGAACGGCATACGCGCTGGTCGCCTCATCCCGGGCTCCAATGCGCAGGGCAATTGGTTTGGGGCTGGCG
>DAOTYS010000206.1:0-4091 GCA_034434575.1 Thermoflexales bacterium | reverse complement strand
CGAAGTCATTTGCCAATGCAGAACCCTCCACATCAGAAGGCGCGTTTCTCGCGCGCCCAACAACTTCGCAGCCCCGGATTCAGGGTGACCCAGGAATTTTGGGGACAGCGCCGGGCGCGATTATACGCGCAAAGCGGTGTGTGGGGGTTGAGGGTTGAGAGTTGAGGGTTGAGGGTGGAAGGTTGAGGGGCGACAGGAGCAGAGTTGTCAAAGGCGCTGGGTGTCTGTCATCTGTCGTCTGTCCTCAGCAAACCGCGCTGGAGGTAAACCTCGGCGGCCTCGCGCGCCAGCCGGCCTGTCTCGACTGCGCCGTACACCTGCTCCAGCCGCGTCGCCAGTGCGATCATCTCAGCATAGGTCGAGCGCCCCGGCCGCAGCGCCTCGTACATGCGCAACAACTCGTCGTTTGGCACGGCGGTCAACTCGGCGGCGCGCGACAGATTGCCGGCCAGTTGCGCATAGCCGGCTTGTCGCGCAATCCTGGCCTGTGCGCGCAATGTCTCGGCGCTGATCTGCAAATCGGCAAAGCTGAGTTCGCTGGCCTGTAGCGCATCCGGCGTGATCTCCGCCAGCGGCTTCCCGCTTGCTGCCTTCACCCGCTCGGCAGCGTTCTCGCTCAGTGGATAAGCGTTCGTCATCAATCCCAAATCCCAAATCTAAAATCCAAAATCGTCACACGTCCGGCTCCCAGTCGAACCACAATTCGACCGGCGGCTGCTCGCGCACGGCTTCGGTCTCGCGCCGGTGCAGCAGGGTCGTCTTGACGATCAGTTTCAGGCGCGCCCAGTTGTCCACCTGAACCGGCACAGGCGTCACGACCATCCCTTTGGCATAGCGCGCCGCGTTCTGTCCGATCTGCTCGTAACTTTGCAACGTCAGACTGGGCGATTGGGGGAACAGTTCCAGGTTGCTCAAGCGCGGCAGCCCGTGCTTCTGAATCATCGCTGTGCCGCGCGATTGCAGGCCAATGGCGATGCCCGATCCGCTCAGGCGCGCGCCGGCGTGAGCAATGGCGGCCAGATCGGAGCTGTGATACACCTTGACCACGCGCCCGAACAAACCCTCTTTGGCGATGCCGGTCAGAATGGCGGCCAGCACATCTTCGTGCGGCAGCCCGCCGATGGTGCGCGTGAGAGCAGCTCCAAACGCCGGCCCGACAGCGACTACCACTTCGGGTTGTGTGACGACGCGGGCCGGCCCGATCTCGCGCAGTTGCGCCAGCGGATGGCCGATGTGCGGGTCGATGAAGTCGCGCGGGGATTGGGCCTGCGGAATGCGCTGAATCTCTTCCCAGCGCGCGCCCTCGACGCGATAGCCGGCGCCGGGGCCGCGATAGTCGTTTGGATCATTGATCGCGCTGCGCACGTGAAAGCGCGCCTCGCCGCCGGCGCGGCGGGCATCCTGGCGCGCTTCAAAAATCGCGGCGGGTTGCAGATAATCGCCGGCCACGCGCTGCCGGCCCATCTCCAACACATTGGCGGCGATGTCGTCGAAGCCGCGCCGCTGCAAGGCCCGCGCGATGTCGAGCAGGGTGACCGGGCCGGCCAGAAAGCGATCGGCCGCCGCCAGATCAGCCGCCACATCGCGCGGCGGCATGTCGTCGCTGCTGTGGCCGGTTGCCGCCGCCTCCACCTCTGCGTCTGTCACGGGCGGGAAGCCCAGTTCGGCAAACACGGCTTGAATCGCCTGCGCCGCGCGGCGCCGCGCCTCGATCGCGCGCGCTTCAGTCACCGGACGCAGGCCGGCGTCGATCTGCATGTCGCGCTGCAAGACATTCCAGTCGTCGAAATCCTCGGCGTCGAAGTTGCCCCCGCCGAAGAGGTTGTCGCGTCGAGGCACGGCGCTGTAGCCGGAGGTGATGAAGTCTGTGCCGGGAATCAGTTGCAGCATCAGCTTGGCCGTTTTGCGGATCGCCGAGTGCGACGCCAGCGCGTCGTTGCCCGAAGCCACTTCCAGGCCGAGCATGGCGGCCAGCAGGTTTTCGGCCAGCACGGCCCGCACACCGCCCGGCAGCGATTCGGGCAGCGCAATGCAGGAGATGGATCCGTTTTGAACGCCCTGACTGCCCGCCCCGCGCGTGACCATCAGGCAGCGCGCTTCGAGATACAACATCGAGCGGCCTTCGGCGTGGCCCATCAACGCCTCCGACCCTGTGCCCGAAGTGAAGCGAATTTTGATCCCGCGCGAGGCGTAGGCTGAGGCCAGAAACGCCTTCGACCAGGGCGTGTCATCGCCATCCACAAAGGCGCGCTCGGTTCCATACACTGATAACGTCTCGGCATAGCTGGTCAGCCCCTTGAGGGCCAGTTGCAAGCCAAGCGACTCTTCGACCGAGCATTGCGTGAGCACGCCGCCCGCGCCGGTTTGGGCGCCGATCAGGATGGACAGCGCGTTGAAGGGCGCGTAGCGCGCGATGCCGACGGTCGTCTCCACCTCGGCGAAGCCGCGCAAGGCGGCCTCGGCGGCGTCGGCGGCGAGCAAAGCCGGATGATGACGCCGGTTGGTGACATGGGCCTGATTGGCCGGCGCGCGGCGCTGGCGCATTTTAGCCAGTCCCATCATCATCTCCAACACGTTCATGTGCCGGATGATCTCGACCAGTTTGGCGGGCGTGCAACCGCCGGCCAGCCGTTGAATCTCGGCGCGCGGGACATGGATATCCACCAGCATGCGCGCCAGGCGCAACGCCGGCGTGGCCATCGCCTCTTCCGCGACGCCCAAATCCAGGCTGCGATCGGCGATGAATGTGTCCAGCGCGTCGAACTCGTTGCGCCATTTGCCGTCCATCTCCACCACCCGGCCCTGCTCCAGTTGCAGGCTGGGCGACGGGTCGCGCGGGCTATCGACCACCACCAGGCCGGCTTCGGGCCACGGCTCGACATAGGTCTCCTGGTTGATGTCCCGTCCGGCAAGAATGGCAAACCGTTTGGATCGGCTCATGGCAGAGTCCGCAGTATACGCAATCCGCAATCCGCAATGGGGCCGGCTATTCGAGGCGATAGATGCGCCTGGGCGACGGTTGAGGCGTGTGAGGCGCAGAATACGCGCCGGGCAGTGGAGGGGGCGTTGTGCCGTCCGCGCGGATCAAATCCGCGCGGTTGGAATCCAATGGGTCGAGTCGCGCTTCGAGCAACAACCGGTAGCGGTAGGTGTGTTGGGCGTCATCCCAGGCGGCGCAGGTCAGCAGCAACAGGACCCGGCCATCGCGGCGAAAGATGCGTTTGACATCCCCCGGCTGCAACAGCGACTGGCCGGTCACGTGATAGCGCCAGTCGCGGCCGTCGCCGACGCGCAGGATGATCTGCGCGCCGGGGCGCAGGCTGCCCAATCCGTAGAACGGGCCGCGCTGCTCGCCCTCCAGCGTGACATGGCCGGCCAATGCCATTGCCAGCTCATCGCCGGGCCAGCGGCCCGCGCTTTGCAACAAGCCCACCTCGCGCGCGCCAAGCTGCGATTCATCCCAGCCGCCATCGACCAGCGGCAAGGTCACCACCGGCGCATCGCGCACACCCAGTGCGGGGACGGTCAGGCTGGCCGGCGGGGAGGGCGTGGCCGACGGGACAGCGCGGATGGACTCCGCGCGGATGAAATCTGTCTGGCCGGCGTGGGCAGGCAAGACCGACAACAGCGCGCTGAGTAGCGCGCTGACCACCCTTGCGCACAAACGAGCGATGAAGCACAAAACATGCAACATAACACAGTGGGCGATTTGACGGATGCTGCTTTCTGCATGAGCTTGAGCAAGGCCCTGAGCTGGCACCTGGCAGGCTGGCAGTCGCAGCAACGGTTTTTCTGACCAAGCAAATTGTGCAACAAAACACGCCAAACGCCAGGCTACTTTTTGGTTGGGAGAGGGCTGCTCTGCGAGGGTGAGCGAGCAAACGGAGGGAGGGGCAAACTGGCGGTGCGATCTTAATTGAAATTTAGAATAATCTTAATAGCTTCTTAATTTTCCTATAAAGATAACTTAGTACAATCCGTCCGGTTTGATTCGAGAGAATCGCGCAACGTAACATAATTAGTTGCAATTGCTCTCCCCTCGGAGGGCATCTATCCGGTGAGGAAGACCGATGTTTAAGAAGCTCGTCATC
>DAOTYS010000205.1:0-1530 GCA_034434575.1 Thermoflexales bacterium | reverse complement strand
AATCAGGCCACGCACACCTTCAACGGGATGCGCGGGCTGCACCACCGTGAGCCGGGCGGGGCCGGCGCCGCGCTGTCGAGCGACGAGCTGGTGGCGCAACTCATCACCGACAACATCCACGTGCATCCGGCGGTGATGAAGATCGTGGTGCGCGCCAAGTCGCCGCAGCGCGTGGCGGTGATCACCGACGCGATGCGCGCCGCCGGCCTGGGCGACGGCGAATACGACCTGGGCGGCCAGACGGTCTATGTGCGCGGCGGCGAGGCGCGCCTGGCCAGCGGCAGCCTGGCCGGCTCGACCCTGACGATGGACGCCGCTTTTCGCAACATCATGGCCGCCTCGGGCTGCTCGCTCAACGATGCTGTGACCATGTGCGCCACAACGCCGGCGCGCGCGATCTTCGTGGACGATCGCAAGGGCACGCTGGCGCCGGGCAAGGATGCCGACATGGTGATTCTGGACGCAGGGCTGAACGTGCGGCAGACAATCGTGCGGGGCCGGGTGGTGTTTGATGCTTGATGGATATTCAGGCGGACTGCCTGATTCGTCCCTGTTTCCCGAAAAACCGAACGGCAATCCTTTGGAGTTGCTGGATAGATCGCGGTCTATTGGCAGTTTAGCTTCCGAGCGTTACGCGCCGCACGCCAATCCATTCCTGAGCCGGTTTGTCGCATCGCATGCAACGCAGTCTGACATTTGCGCTGGCGCAGACGGCGATCTGCCGGCTGTCATTGTGGCCGGAAAAAACACGCATGTCTACGATGCGCACACTTACCATACGAAGGTTCCCCCGGAAGCAATCGCTCAGAAAATCGAACAGCACACAAGGCCGGGGGATATGGTGCTGGATCCCTTCTGTGGCTCTGGTATGACCGGCGTGGCCTGTCTGAAGACGGGCCGTGTGCCCGTTCTGATCGATCTGTCTCCGGCTGCGACTTTCATTGCTTACAACTATCTGACGCCGATTGAGACGCGACGATACGATGACGCATATCGGCGTGTTCTGGCTTCGTGCAGAGATGAAGAGACGCGTCTTTATGGCACCCATTGCCGGACGTGCGGGCGCCTGGTCCCCATGGAATACATGGTCTGGAGCTATGGGCTGGAATGTTCGCATTGCGGTCGAGAGTTTGTGCTTTGGGACGCCGCCAGGGATGAACGCAGTGACGTGCGGCAAAGCAAAATACTGACAGAATTTGATTGCCCGCATTGCGGGCGGCGCGTGCTAAAGCGGGGGTTGCGCCGCACAAGGCTCTATCCTGTCCAGGTCGGTTATCGGTGTTGTCGCTCGGGCTTGCGGGAGTCAAAGGCGTCCCCGGATGAATATGACCTTGATCTGATTGAGGCCACGCGCACAGTCGATCCGTCGTTGGGTTTGTGGTATCCAACCGCTGCCTTGCCGAGCGGGCTGAACACGCGTCAGGCGATTGCGCACGGCTTTGCGACAGTTGATTCGTTGTACACCGGCAGGAATCTGCGCGCGGTGGCCCGGCTGTGGGACATCGCCCGGCGCTGGCCGGATGAAGCCGA
>DAOTYS010000204.1:0-7701 GCA_034434575.1 Thermoflexales bacterium | reverse complement strand
CAAAGCATCTTCAACTTTTTTGCGTTTGTTTTTGTTGAAGATCTCCTCAGCCTTGAATCCACACGCATACGCAACCAGGGAAACCAAAGCCTCGCGCCACAGCGTGGCAGCCTGGACATACTGATACCTGTCAACGTACCAGCCCACCATCTTGACCTGCCTGCGCAGATTTTCGACCGTGTTTGCGTCTGACCTGGGATCAGCAAGCGCAAACCCTGTGTAGGCGTCTCGCACCTTATCTGACAAGAGGTCAAACGGCGGGGGCAGGACAACCTCTTTCTGTTTTACCTCCTCGATTTCACGGCGCAATTTGCCCGCCGCTTCCATCGTTCCCAACGGCCTGGAGAGCTGCAGAGCAAGGGATGTGTCGTCGATAGCACGTGCAACCTCGGGCAATGTGCCACAGATCAGCTCGGACAAACGGTTGCCGAGGCCCAGGTCAATGAAGCGGTCAGTTGCCGTAATCCAGTCAAGCATCGAGACGAACTCGGAGAGGTTGATCACCGGCGCCGGCTTGCCTAGTTCCTTGTTCTGCAGTTCCAACGCACCATAGTAGACAGCGCGAATGTTCACCGACTTTGCCGTCTTGAGATAGGCAGCGAAGAGAAAGACCAGAAACGGCAGCGACCGCAGACCGTGGGTGATGTCAAATGTCACTTCGTCGCCTTCGCCCACCTTTTCTGCGATGGTGCGAAAGGTTTTCCACATCTCCTCTGTCGTCTCGCCAGTAGGGATATCAACGGCCTCGATTCTGGGATCATGTAGGGACTCCAGCACCGGCCAGGTCTTTTCGCGGGCCTTTGGCGTCACACACACCAGCATTTGGTCATATTCACAGAAATCGCGCAGAGCCTGTGGAAACACCCCGCCAACATATTCTCGGCCTTGAAAGCTATACCTAGTCTCTACAGCGCCGCGATCACCCAGAAATGTAATGATGACTTTTCTCATCGTATTGCCTTACTCCGCGATCAAGTGATCTGTCGTCCACAAAAGCCCGCTGCTGCATCTAAGCCGGTGCCCCGCCCCCTGCCAGCCGCATCAGCGCCCAGCCCAGCGGGCGCGCCGGCGTCTCACTCACGTTGCCCTGCGCGTCCCGGCTGAAGCGCATCACCACTCGCCGGCTCTTTGGGAACGGATCGCCGCGCTCGCGCTCGCCTTTGGCCAGCCGATAATCGACGATGACGCGCTCCATGAACGCCTCGTTCTCCAGCAGCCGGCTGCCGAAGGTCTTGCTCTCCCAGCCGGTTCCCCACCCCAGTTCGATCAGGAACTGCCCGGCCTCCAGCTTCGCGCCGGCGATCTGATTGTAAAAGTCGGCCAGCATCCTCGCCTCGCGGATGCCGCGATACCATGCGGCCTCGCGCCGCGCGCGCTCCTGCGCGCGCTGGTTCACAAGGGCAGCCAGGTTTTCAAGCCACTCGCGGCCCTGCAACTGCAACTCGCGCCGGCGCGCCCACTCTGAAAACAAGGCCAGGTCGATCTTCAGCGTGATGCCGTCAAAAACGGTGTCGGGCGCCACCGCCTCCAGCTCGATCGGCGAGCCAAGCTCGCCATCCTGGTTCATCACACGCGCGTTGATTACCATCAGGCGCGAGACATCGGCCGGCCGGCTGTCGCTCACATGCAGGGCGCGCATCAGGCTGGTGTTCGGCGTGTCGCCCATCAACGCGCGCTCATAGAACTGGCCGGCCCATTCCCGCCGCCGGTCGAGCCGGCCCGTCTCGGCGCGCAGCTTGCGCGCTCCCCAGGCGTGCCACAGCAGGGCGCTGCGAATCGCGCCCTTGAGCGACGACCCCGGCAGATACGGCCGGTTGAAGGCGTCTTTCAACTGCTCAAGCAATTGCGCCCCCGGCCCGCGCGCCCTGGGCGAGCCGTTGATGATGTAGCGAAACAGCCCCTGCGCATTCTGCGGGTCAAAATCGGCGTCGGCGAGCAGCTCGCCGGGCGGGCGCGCGCTGATCTGCGCCACCAGGCGCGGGTCGTCAACCGGCTGCGCTTCCAGCAACACATTCTCGTTGATGCGCCACGTCTTGCCGCTGCGGATGACGTAGTCGTATTCGTTCAACAGCTCGCGCCCGCTGCCGATGTGCAGCGGGGTGATGAGCGACACGCTGGCGCTGAGCAGGCGATAGTCGGCTTTCATTCAGCGTCTCCCGAAGGGCGGCCCGGCCAGGCCACCCCAAACGCGATGCCATAGCGATAGACCGGATGGGGCGGTTCGCCTGTCGCGGCCTCGTATGCGGGCTTCACGTCAGCGACATCGCCGGCCAGCTCCGCCGGCAGGCGCACCAGGCTGCCCTCGGCCAGCATGGCGATGCGCTTGCGGCGCTGCGCGGGGACGCCCGGCGCGCGCAGCCATCCCCCGATCGACACAATGGCATAGGCGCAATCTTCGGCGTCCATGACGCCCGGCAACTCTTCGGCGCGCGGATGATAGCGGCTGAGCAGAAAAGCGCGCCCCTCGGCCTGCGGCGCCGGCAACTCGAACGGCGCATCGGCCTGCCAGTCAAACGCGCCATAGCCTGCGCTGCGCTCGCCGCCGATGCCGTCGTCGGCCAGCGTCAACAGCGCGCGATGCAGCGCCGCTTCCCAGGCAGGGCCGCCGGCGGTGATGGGTTGATCGGGCCGCAGCCAGCGCACCCCGAACCATAGCCCGCAGCCCGGCGCGAACGACACGCGCCCGGCGTGAAAGATGGTCGAGGCGCCGGTCAGGCGATCGACCGTGACGCGCGGAACGCGCGCGTTCGCCCACAGCCGGCGAAAGCGCAGGGCGCGCAGCCGGCCTTTGCGCGGGCGCAACGGGTCGGGCAGGCGCTCCACCTCTTCGGCGCTCAGCCACAACTCGCCGCCCTGCAGCGCCACCCCCTGCATCGGCTCGGCGTTTTCGTCCGCCGGAAAAAGCCAGCCGTCCAGCTTTTCGCCGTTCAGCGCGCGCCGCCACAGCGCTTCGGACAAGTAGCGCACGCCGCGAATGGCCTTGCCGCGCTGCGCCAACTGTTGCGCGCTGACGATTTCCGTCAGGTCTACCGGCGCGGGATAAAAGCGCACCCCGCCGGCGAACGGAAAGGCAGAGGTGAGGGTGAACGGCGGATCGGGCGGCGCCAGGGCAAAGGGCGCCGCGAACGCCTGCGCGTCGTGGCCGGCCCGGCCGTGCGCGTCCAGCAGCGCCGCAAACAGCGTGTCCGCCCGCGCAACCACCCCGCTCTCCTCCAGATCGACGCCGCTGACCCCGATATGCAGGCCGTGCGGAAAGGTGAGCCGATAGGGTGTGACCTGCATCGCCGTCATGCGTTTGCTCTCAGCCGCGCGCGCACCTTCTCCTGCAAGGCCGTAATGTCCGCCGCCAGCGCCTGCGCAGACGCATAGGCGCTGCGGCCCTCCAGCAGAGACTGGCGCTGTTGATAGTCGGGTTGGCCGCGCCATTCGACGCGGATGTTGCTGAGCCGCACTTTGCCCGACCCGCGCGACCCCAGGCCGCCCAGATAATCGTCTTCCAGCAGCAACAGCCCGTCCACCAGCACCTTCAAGTTCTGGATGTCCTTTTCCTTGTCGCAGCCGTCGCCGTCGTAGATGCTGTAGACCATTTCGGCGTCGTTGAACAGCGCGCCGGCCGGCACGCGCTCGATCTGGCGCGGGTTGGCGGCGCTGGTCACCCGGTCAATCGCCACTTCCACCTTGACCTCGGTGTAGGGCAGATCGGTCTTGCCGTCCAGGTCGCGGGCGCTTTTGTCGCTCAGCCGCGTGTCGCGCACCACCAGCCGCGCGGGGCGGGCCCACTCGTTCTCGCCGGTCACGCCGAATATCTGGCACACCGCCGAACGCTGATATTGCTCTTCCGTTTTGGCGGAATGGATGAAGCCGTTATTGATGCGGTAGTTCTGCTCCAGACCCAGGTATTTCTCCAGCAGGCTGCGCACTTTGCCGCGCAGCGAGGAGCCGGGGATATAGGGCCGGCTGGTCATTTTGTCGCGGATGACGGTTTTGTCCACGCCGCCGATTTCCACCCCCACATCTGAACCGCCGATGCAGAGGCCGGTGACAGCCTCGATGTCGAACGTCAAAAAAATGCGCCCCAACAACGTGATGCGCCGGTTTGAATTGTCCTTCATGCCGTCCTTCCTGTCGGTGCTGTCATTTGCCGCCGCTGGCCTTGTGATACGCCAGCACGGCCTCAAAGAATTCCACAAATCGGTTGAAGTTGGCGCTCTGCCGGGCGGGGTCCTTTTCTTCGGCCACCAGGTTCACCGCCGGCGTCAACACCTCGACCAGATCGCGCACGGCTGCGCCGGACTCTTTTTTGGCGCGATAGGCCATCTTGGGCTTCAGCAGAATCAGCCGCCGGCGGGCGCGGGCGCGCTGATCGTCACCCATGCCCCACAGGGCCTGGATCTGGCGCACCTCGCCGAACAGGGCGCGTATCTGGCTGGTGGTCAACCTGGCGTCCGCCAGCTTTTTGCCGAACTGCTCGGCCTGTTGCACCAGCTTCTGCGCGCCGTCGGGGTCGGTGATGATGGTCTTTAAGTCGGTGTCGGATATTGCGGGCATATTCGAGTTCTCTCCTCTGTCAATCAAACCGGGTCGCGGGAATTTTGTCCACCGCGTTGGCTACTGTCTCAAACTCAGTTGCGCCCAGCGCGCGGCCAGGCCCAGCCAGGCCATGCCGCGATAGGCGTCGTCGTGCAACGCCCGGCGCAACGCATCGATCTGCGCCCTGTGCTCGCCCATGCGCCGGCCCTGTTGGGCCAGCAGATATTCAGTGCGCCAGTGCCACGGGCCATAGAGCGGCTGGTCAACGCCATTGCGGGTTTGATCGGCGCCGGCCTCGCGCCGGCGCTGCTCAGCCTCGCGGTAAGCCAGATACTGCGCAGCCAGCTTGCCGATCAGCGCCTTGTTCTGACTGTCGCGGGCCAGCGCGCGCAGGAATGCATACAGGCCGGCTGCTGTGTCCAGGCCGCGCGCGTCGGCAGGGCCGAAGCGCTCCCACGGCAGCGCCTGGCCCAGGAAGGCGAACGCATCCTTGTCGCGCGCGCGACCGTCAACCACGCGTCGCAGCGTCTTGGCCGCCCGCTCGGCCTGATGGGCGTCTTCCGCCGCCTGATACAGCGGATACTTGCTGCCGGCCAGCGCCACCCCGCCGCTGACATGCAGGCCGGGATGCCCGCCGGCGTATTCCGTCAGCGCGTAGCGCACGCGCTGCGCCAGCACGACCACCGCCGGCCACGCGCCGACAAAGAACAGGTCGTCGCCGCCGGAGTAGATCGAGTACAGCACATTGCGCCCGCCGTCCACCTCGCGCGCCAGCGTGTCCACATAGCCTTCAAAGTAAAAGCTGATCGCCGCGCTGAGCGAAGCCACGCGCGACAGCGTGGCGCGCTGGCCCAGGCCTTCCGCAAAGATGCGCCCCAGGTTGTCCACGTCCATGCGCAGCACGCCCAACCGCTTGATGCCCTCCGCGTCGTCTTCCAGCAGCGCGAAGGGCTTGACCACCTCGCGGTCTGTTTTGGGCAGATCGGGGATGCCGCGCCGGCGCGCCTGCGCGATCTGATCGGGCGTAACGGTGGGCGTGACGTTGACGAACATGCGCCGGCCCACCGCCCGGCTGGTCAGCGGGCGCAGCGCAGACATTGCGTCATCATCCAGCGCCAGCGCCGTTTGCGTCTCGGCGCCGGCGGGCGTCGGCAGGCTGCCCGGCGCATCGGCCAGCGCAAAGCCGAAGCCCAGCTCGCCCAGCGCCTCGTGACAATCGCCCAGCTCGCGCGCAGCGGGGCGCGGCTCGAAGCGCCGCAAGAGCAGATAGCGCGCGCGGCGCAGTCGATCGCCCACGTCCTCATAGGACAGCACCGCCGGCGACTTGCGCACGCCTTCATCAACCACCACATCCGGGTGCTCCAGGCCGGTCACCTGGCATTCGTGGCTTTCGTTGCCGCCGCGCCCTTCCGGCGCAAACAGATCGCGCAGGCCCTGCCCCAATTCCACAAAACGGCGCTGCTTGACGCGCAACAGCCGGCGCCCCAGCCGGTCCCACACCCGGCCGACCCGCCCGCCAAAGAAATCGGCCGCGCGCAGGGGCGTCTGCGCAATCGCCAGATACAACGCCGCGCGATGGTGCCGGTGCAGCGCCCGGCTGATCTCGCGCTGAATCTCGACCAGAGCGTCTGCGTCAGCGGGCCGAACCAGCAGGTAGAAGTTGCCGCCCCCGGCATAGACCAGATTGGTGATCGGCAGGTCCAGCCGGCGCAAAATCAGGCGCACCGCCGCTTCGACCAGCATCTGCAAGTAAAACGAGCGCCCGCGCAGGCCGGGCGTGGCCCCGCGCGAGGTGATGGTGTAGATGAAGTCCTGCACGCCGCTCAGGTCGCCGCCCACCAGCAGCGCCACCGGCGTGGTGTTGTCTTCCAGATTGCCCGTCGTCAGCGCGGTCAGTGTCTCGGGCGGGCTGCCGGCCAGCAGCGCCGCCAGCGCCGCCGTCATCCGGCTGTGATCGAGCAGGCTGACATCGGGAACAGCCTTGTAATAGGCCGAGGGCATGCACCACAGGTAACGCTGCATCAGCAGGAGCAGGCTCTCCAGATACACCGCCAGGTTGCCGGCGGGCGTGTGCGCGTCGCGCAGCGCAGCGGCCTGCTCGCAAAACTCGTCCCACAGCGCCCGATAGCGACTCCAGACCTCAGTTTCGGGCAGCGCGGCAGCGGGAAAGAGCGCCTGGCGAGCAGCCTCCAGGCGCGCCAGCGGCCAATAGGCCGGGCCGGGCGCCTTATCGCCGTCGATCTCGATCAGGGTCAGAATGGATTGCAACTGGCGCGGATGCGCTGTGCGGCCGGCCTGGTCGTCCACAGGGTCGGCCCGCTCGCCGGCAGACAGGCGATCGGCCAGGCGGATGATCTGGTCGTCGTGGTCTTGTGGGCGGTGATGACTGGCCGCCATACGCCGCACCTGCGCCAGCCAGGGTTGGGGCACATAGTTCTGGCAGAAGTCATCAGTCAACAGAGCGTGGTAGTAACCGAAATCGGCTTTGGATTGCGCATCCCAGATGCGCCCGCCACGGGCGCCGGCCCGCTGCGCAAACTTGCCCACATCGTGCAACAACCCCGCCAGCGCCGCTTTCCACACCGCTTGTTCCATTCGTTCTCCTGTGCGCAATAGTGCTTCTATGCGGGTTACTCCCTCGCCTTTAGCGCCGGCTGACCAGCGCAATCAGGAAGGTGAGCGGCCCCCAGGCCAGCCCAAACACCAACACAAAGCGCGTCACCACCACAAACAATGCTTCTGCCGCCTTTTCGCCAATGCCGTGCGAAATACCAATCACATATTCGAAAATCGATGTGCCAAACAAAGTATACCCATACTGGGTCGTTACAAGGTAGTGCGCAACCCACAGTGCGCCAATTCCTGCGGCCAGCATTGCGCCGGCGCCCGCGTGCCGGCTGAGCGATAACGGGGCATCCGTTGCCTGCGGCGCTCCCCGATCGACAGACATCCCTGCCGGCGCGGCAGGAGCAGAATTTAGCTCAATTTGATCCATGGCGCGAATGATAGCCGGCCGGCCCGGCGGCGGCATCCCCGATAGTCTCCCCCTTGAGTGTTTACGGATAACAGGTTACGATGGGGGCATCCTTGGAGCCAGGAGGTTAGGATGCCGGGGTTCGCCCATGTTGGTGATTTCTGTCCGAACGAAGCCTGCGCTGACTATGGCAAGCA
>DAOTYS010000203.1:0-5470 GCA_034434575.1 Thermoflexales bacterium | reverse complement strand
GGCTTGCCATCGGACAGGCGTTGTCGTTGTAGGGCAAGCCGCCGGGCTTGCCAGACCGTTGGGCTTGCCATCGGACAGGCGTTGTCGTTGTAGGGCAAGCTGCTAGGCTTGCCAGACCGCCAGGCTTGCCAGACTGCCAGGCTTGCCCTGCCTACCGCACAACGATCGGCAGGAAGCGCGTGTGAGCGCCGGGCGAGATCCAGCGCGCGCTCTGGCTCAGCGCGTCCGTCCCATCGTTGATGACCACGGCATGATAGAAATCGCGCTGCGGCCCGCCCAGCGCCGGCGCGCTGATCTGGTAGGTCAGGGTAATGGCTTCGCCGGCGCCCAGACTGCCGGCCCAGACAATGCGATTGCGCGACACGAACGTGCTGCCCGCCGCCGGCGCCTGAATCGTGGGCGTGAGCAAGGTCAGGGCGACCGGCACGATGCTGGTCACCCAGGCCCCCGGCGCGGCGATGCCGCCCGCGTTGGTCACCCGCGCCGTGGCTGTGAGGATGCCGCCCCACGCCGGCGGCGTCGGTTCGACCGCCAGCGATGAGACCAGATGTGGCCTGTCCACGCGCACGACGGACTGCTGTGTGAAGCGCAGGTCTGGTTGATGGATGCTCACATGCAGATCGGCGGTCAGCGCGTCTCCGGCAGACAGCCCCGCGCTGGTGGTGGCCACGAAAGTCCACGTCAGCGTCATGCCGGCCTGTAGATCGCCCGACCACGCGCCGGCGTGATGCGCGTTCCAGCCGGCCAACGTGGATGAGATGACAAACAGATCGCCCGACACCGGCGCTGAGATCGTCACGCCGGGCGTGATCCCCAGCGCCGCTGAGATCGCCCCGTCTGCGCGCAGGACAATCGTGAAAGTCACGCTGTCGCCAGCGGCGATGCGCTCGCGGTCCGGCGTCAGCGTCGATTGCCCCAGCCACGACAACCAGCCCACGCTGCGGTTCATCAGGTCCGAGCGAACGGTGGCGGTCAATGCCTCGAACGCGAACGGCATGAACACCGCGCGCCAGTCTGGGGCGGCGCTGCCTGCGGCACCGGCGCGCGCCAGGCCAGCCGGCTGGCCGCTGTCGCCGCGTAGAATCACCTGCGTGCCCGTCATGGGCTGAACGGCTGTGCTGAGATTCCAGAAGTATGGGAAGCGGTTCATTTCGTCCAGCAGACTGCCGCCGCCGAAGCCGTCCCCGATCACATTGCCCGGCGCGCCCACCACATTCGAAAAGGTGTCGTCATAGTCAATTGCCGCCACGCCCAGATAGTTCTGGTTGAAGACGCTCAACTCCGTGTAGAACAGCGCCGCCTGTGACGAGAAGAAAAGTCGCCCGCCGCCGTCCAGATACTGCCTCAGCGCGTCCTGTTCCGCCGGCTGGATGGGGTCGAACCAGTCATAGCCGTTGAACCACACCACCACGGGATACAGGCGCAGGGTGGTGATGGACGGCGAGTCGGCAAGCCCATATCCCCAGCGCGTGTCCCAGCGATCGGCGCGGTTGCCTTGCGCGGCCAGCGCGTCCAAATAGTCCTGCTCGCGCTGATAGAAGCGGTCATCATCCACCAGCAGGATCCCGGCCGGCGTCTTGCTGTTGAACTGCACGGCCGCCGTCACTGCCGGAGAAATGCCCGATCTGGCCGTGACAGTCACCGCGTCGCGCGCGTCCCAGCTCGCAGAAATGGGAATCGTGACCGTGATCAGCGCCAGCGTGCTCGAGCAGGGGGCCAGTTGGGCCAGCGTCGGGCTGATGATGGTCGGCCACTGGTTGCCGCTGAGCGTCAGCGTAAAGGTGTCGGTTACGCCGGCCTCGCCGGTGTGGCGGATACGGATCAGGTGCGTGATCACGCTCCCCGGCGCGCCGATCGGCGTTCCGGTGTGATAGGTGTCGCGCGAGAGCGCCTCGACCCCAAGCGTGGGGCGCGGCGCGTCGAAAGCGTTCAACACGCGCTGAAGCGTGTCCGCCCGATCATGAGCCGAGTTAATGCTCTCGAATCCAAAAGCGAAGAAAGCCGAGCGGTGTTTCAGGCATTGCGCCGCATACACGCCGGCCGTCTCCAGATCCGGCCCGTCCGCGCGATATCGACCCAGCCCGTGGCCGTTGTCCGGGTTGACCACTCTCACCGCGTCCACCAGCGCCTGGTTGTCTGCCCCGTCGCCGCCGCTGATCGTCAACACTTTTCCCGCCAGCAGCGAGCCGAGCGAGCCGGTGACGACGCGCGATGGAACGTCATCGGCAAGGTAATAGGCGTTCAAGCGTGAGAAGTAAGGATGCCACAAAAAGCCTCCGCCGTCGTAGAAGGCGATATCCTGACCGCTGAGCATCAGGTTGCGCCCGCTGGCCAGATACCGTGAGATGACATTGCCGGCGCCGATGTATTCCGGCGAATCGAACGGCGACGACCAGATCACGGTGTCGTAGCGCAGCAGCTGGGTGATGGTCGGCGTGTCTGCGCGCGCGCGCTTGACGCGCAGCTCGTCGTAGGCCAGCGCCAGGTCATCCAGCGCGCGGCGATACTGGCCGGCTGCGCTGCCGTAATACCACGCCCCGCTATCGACAAAGGCGATGCGCTGTGTGGGCGTCAGGGCGAAGTTCAGCTCGCTGATGACGCCATCGCTGACGGCGACGGTGCGGGTCTGCACGCGGTAGCCCAGCAGGCGCGCTTCGATGGTGTACACGCCGGCCGGCAGATTGAGCGCGTAATAGCGCGCGGGCGAGCCGCCATCGGCCAGCGATGATTCCGGCGTGCCCAGCGCGCGCAGCACGGTCTGGGTGAGATAAACTCCGCTGACGACATCGGTGACCACCCCGCGCACAATGCCGGACGGCAGAGCAGTCAGATTGAAGTTGACCACGGTCGCGCTGTTCGTGATGACGATGCGCGGCGACGAGGTGGCCGGCTGATAACCAAACGCGCCGGCGGTGACTGTGTAGATGCCGAAGGGCGCGGGCATCGAGTACCTCCCGTCCGCGCCCGCCAGCGTTTGAAGCTGCTGCGCGCCCGAATGCGCCATCACCAGCGCCCCGCTGATGGGCTGCGCACCGTCCAGCACGCGGCCGGTGATCACGCCAGTGCTGATGACCGACAGCACGGCATTCCAGGCGTCCACGCGCCCCCAGCCGCTGTCGTTGTTGGGCAGGGTCGTGGAAAGCGGCACAGCCGTGCCGGTGAGCGCGCGGGTCACACTGATTGCTGTCAAAGCAGGATTGGCGCTGAGCAGAAGCGCGGCGACGCCGGCCACATGCGGCGTCGCCATGGACGTGCCGTTGGCTGTGGCGTAACTCCCGCCTGGGAATGTGGAGAGGACGTCGACGCCGGGCGCGCTGATGTCCGGCCGCACCGGCCCGAAAGGGGATGGCCCCCGGCTGGAGAAGTAAGCCACATCATCATCGGAATCGGTCGCGCCGACGCCAAACGCGCCGGGTAGGCTGGCCGGCGAGCCAACCGTGCCAGCGCGCGGGCCGGCGTTGCCGTTGGCAAAGAGCACCACAATGCCGGCGGCGCGCAACGCTGCAATGTCCGCCGAAAACTCTGTGTCCAGGCCGTTTTCGCTGCCCCAGGAGTTGCTGAGCACATCCGGCGCGTAGGCCGGGTCGCCTCCCGGCGCCAGCATGAATTGAAACGCGGCGTGCAGCCAGCTATACAGCCCGTACCCCGCGCCGTTCAGCCCCTTGGCGGCCATCCAGCGCGCGCCCGGCGCCACACCCACCCCGTCCTGGCCAGCGATCGTGCCCATGGTGTGCGTGCCGTGCCCGTTCAGATCGCTGGGGTAGGCCGCCGATTCGTTTGTCGCGTCGAACCAGTTGTGCAGGTGATCGGACGCCGGCCCGCCAGTCCAGCCGCGATAGCGCGTCTTCAGCGCCGGGTGATTCCAGTCCACCCCGCTGTCGATGTTCGCCACGACCACTCCCGTGCCGGTGATGTTCAGCCCGCGCCAAACCTGGTCGGCGCGGATTTTGGCGATGCCCCAGGTGGTTTCGCCAGGGCCGGGGGGACTGCCCAACAGCCTGCTGCTGAGCGTCACGCTGATCGGCGCACGCAGAAATTGTGTAGGGCAAGCCGCCGGGCTTGCCCCACCGCCGGCTTGCTTTAATCCCAGGCAGCAACACGCAGGGCGCGCGCTGAGGGGCGAGGCCGGCGTGCTCGACGCTGCGTACTCAGTACTCGGTACTGGAGGGCTGTTGATCCATTGCCGCCATTCGTCCGGGCTGATTGACGCCACGTCGTCGCGGGCGGCGATGGCCCTGATAACGTCTGGCGAGGCCTGCAGCGCCACGCCGTTGAAGATCCAGAACGAGCGCATGTCGCTGATCTCTGGCGCGATGTCGGGCCGGGAAAGGAAAGCGCGCAGACTGGCCTGTGATTCCTGGGCGCGCTGTTGCAGCGACGCGGCCAGGGCGCGCCGGCGTATGATCGCCTGTTCGCGCGGCAGTGTATCCAATGGCTCGTCCTGCGCCAGGGCGGTGGCGATGGGCGAAGGCCGGCTGTCGCGCAGCCGCACAATCACGCGCAGTCTGGCGCCGGGCGTGGCGGATTGCAGCGCCTGTCGCAAAGCGGACGATTCGATTTTGGATTTTGGATTTTGGATTTTGGATTGCGGGTCAGGCGCGCGGTCGTGGTTTGACAGGCTCATTGCTCGGCTGTGAGCAGGCATCAGCATCATGCAGCACAGGGCGGCGAGCAAAGCGATTCGGAGAGCGTTTTTCATATCGAGTTGTGCGGGCGATTCAGTTTCAGATTTCGGCGTGTGGGCTGCCGTTGATGCGCGCGATGGCCCAGGCCGCGTGTTCACGCACGAGGGGTTCTTCGTCTTCGAGCAAGCGGGTCAAAGCGGGCAATGCCTCTGGACTGCCCCAGTTGCCGGCGGCCACGCACGCATTGCGCAGCAGCCCGCGCCGTTTCGCGCGCAGCACCGCCGTGTCCTTGAACCGGCTGTTGAACGCGGCGCGATCCCATGTCAGCGCATCCAGCAGGCGCGGCGCGATATGATCTTCGCGCAGCCCCAGATCACCCATGCGGCGCGCAGGGCGGGAATACTGCCGGACATACGGGCACACATCCTGGCACACATCGCAGCCGAATATCCAGTTGCCCATCAACGGGCGCAGATCGAGCGGGATGCTGCCCTTCAGCTCGATGGTGAGATACGAGATGCAGCGCCGGGCGTCGAGCACGAACGGGGCCGGAAAAGCCTGAGTCGGGCAGGCCGTCAGGCAGCGGACGCAATTGCCGCAACCGCACTTTGATTTTTGATTTTTGATTTTAGATTTTTGAGGGGGTGCGATCAGGACGTCGCGCACCGCGCCTTCATCAGGCTCTATCTCCATTGGCGTGAGGATTGCGCCGAGGAAGAAATAGGAGCCGCGCGCGCGATGGATGAGACAGGTGTTCTTGCCGACGAATCCCAGGCCGCACTGTTCGGCCCAGGCGCGTTCGAGCACCGGGCCGGTGTCCACATAGGCCCTGGATTCGCGCGCGA
>DAOTYS010000202.1:0-10108 GCA_034434575.1 Thermoflexales bacterium | reverse complement strand
TATTTCCTGGCGGCCCACACTGAAATGGATTGCTTTGTCAAACGAAACAAACGCGGTTACCTCTTCATGACAGGCGACGAGGTTCCGTACCCGATGCTTTCCCGGCACGTCGTTGAAGCCGTGGTCGGGGATCGCCTCGATGAGGACATCCCCTGCGAGGAAGTCGTCGCTGAGCTGCAAAAAACCTTCACCCCGTTTTTTGTCATCCCTGATCGCAAGCGCGCCCAAACCTGCGAACGGACATGGCGGAACCTGTTTGGCGACCATGTCCTCTGCCTGCGATCTTCAGAGGATGTTTGTTTTGTGACAGCGGGCGCCATTTTGCTGTGTGAAGGTCTGGTGGGTGAAGTAAATCAGCTTGCCTCGCTCCTGCGCCAGGCGGGGATGCCGGCCAGCCGCGAGAAGAGCGTGATGCAGTCCCTGCTCCCGCTTGCGCAGATTCGCCTGTGATCCTTGAGCGTTTATCTTCTGGTTGATCTCGGTTTCGGGGATGCCGGCAAAGGTCTGCTGACGGACTTCCTGGCTCGCCGCCTGGGCGGGGGCGTAGTGGTGCGCTACAACGGCGGGGCGCAGGCTGGCCACAACGTGGTGACGCCGGAAGGGCGTCATCACACGTTTTCGCAGTTTGGCGCCGGCATGTTCGTCGCCGGTGTCAGGACGTATCTCTCCCGCTATGTCGTCATTCACCCCGCTGCGCTGCTGGTGGAAGGCGACTTGCTGCAGCAGAAAGGGGCGCCGGATGTGTATTCCCGCCTGCGCATCAGCGAGCAGGCGCTGGTCATCACTCCCTTTCATCAGGCCGCCAATCGCATTCGGGAGATTGCGCGCGGCGCGGCGCGGCACGGCAGTTGCGGCGTCGGCGTGGGGGAGACGGTGGAAGACGCCCTGGCCAGTCCTGAAACTGCCCTGCGCGCGGCCGATTTGACCCGCTCGAGCGCCCTGCGCCACAAATTGCGGGAAATCCGCGCGCGCAAATATGAGTGCATCCGGCCCTTGTGCGCCGGCAAATCCGATCCACTGCTTGCGCGTGAACTCGAAGTTTTCACCTGCGATGAGGCGCTGGAAAACTGGCTGGTCTCCATCGAGCGCATCAAGCGGCTGGAGCTGGTCACCTCGGATGACGTTCTGAAGCAGTGGATGGAAGCAGCCGGGCATGTCATTTTCGAGGGCGCGCAGGGCGTGTTACTCGATGCAGAAGCCGGCTTTCACCCCTACACCACCTGGTCGAACTGCGC
The DNA here is from genome assembly GCA_034434575.1 of Thermoflexales bacterium. Classification (GTDB taxonomy): domain Bacteria; phylum Chloroflexota; class Anaerolineae; order J036; family Brachytrichaceae; genus Roseilinea. The sequence continues at coordinate 8,873 of DAOTYS010000202.1, read as the reverse complement.
CACGGACAATGCCGAAGCGATCCTGCGCGCCCTGCTGCCCGGCGCAACCGCCTGTCGCATCGGCGTCCTGCGCTGTTACGCGGTGCGTCATGGGCCAGGCCCTTTGCCCACCCAAACCGAAGCCTTGAGGCTGTTAATCTCCGAACACAATCAGTCCAATCCCTGGCAGGGCGCCGTGCGCTACGGCTGGTTCGATGCCGTGCTGACGCGCTATGCCCTGCAGATTACAGGCGGGGTGGATTGGCTGGCTGTGACTCACCTCGACCTGCTTTCCCGATTGGATGAGTGGCGATATTGTCGAGCCTACGCGCTTGCGTCTGACGCTGCCGCAAATGGGTTGGCGCAGGCAGGGCGCTGGCTGACGCGCCTCCCCGATCAGCGCGGTCTCTCTCTGGTGGAACGGACGAGGCTGACCGAGTCGCTGGGAAGCGTTCAGCCGGCGCTGGACAGCGTCTCGCCGCAGGAAGAGACAGTCCTGAGTGCCATCGAAACCGCCCTCGACGCGCCGGTGGGGATGGTGTCTCGCGGCCCGCGCGCTATCGACGTCCAGATGCGTGCACATCTCTCCCTCGGTTAGGCTGCCAAACGCTCGCCTGAGATTGTGACTGTTTGTGCTACCATCGCGCGCCATGCGCGTCGATTACCACGTTCACACCCATTTCTCTTGCGACTGCAACTACAGCATGGAAGAGATGTGCCGCGCCGCCATCGCCGCCGGCGCGCAGCACATCGCCTTCTGCGAGCACGAGGAGCACAACCCCGGCGATGAGTGCTATCACACGCTCAACCACGACGCCTACTGGCGCGAATTGCGCCGCTGCCGCGATCTGTTCGCCGGCCAGTTGACCATCCGCGCCGGCATCGAAATCAGCGAGCCCCACCGCTACGCCGCGCAGATCGCGCCGACGCTGGCCGCCTATCCCTGGGACTATGCGCTCGGCTCATTGCACTGGCTGGACGAGCAAACCAACACCCTGCGCCAGGAGTTCGCGCACAAGTTTGGCCCCGGCCGGTGGCGCGAGTCCTTTCGTGCCTACTTCCGCGAAATGGAGCGCATGGCCCGCGACGGCAACTTCGATGTCGTCGCCCATTTCGACTACCCGGCCCGTTACTTCAAAGCGCCGCCCGGCGAGGTGTACGACATCGCCGAGTTCGAGGCTGAAATCCGCCCGGCCCTGCAGGCGCTCATCGCGCGCGGCAAAGGCATCGAGATCAACACCGGCTCGCTGCGCAAAGGGTTGAGCAATCCCTGCCCGCCGCCCATCGTTGTGCGCTGGTTTCACGAGATGGGGGGGCGGGTGCTGGCGCTCGGCTCCGACGCTCACCGCCCGCAGGACATCACCGCCGGCCTGACACTGGCCGCCGAGATCGCGCGCCAGGCCGGCTTCACCCACATCGCCACGTTTGAACGGCGCCGGCCCGCTTTGGCTGAGCTGACGCCGGCGTAACGCGCCCGATTGCGCGGTTCGCCGCAAGTCGCGCTTATAATCAGTCGCACATTGTTGAGGAGTGAAGGATATGTCAAGCGCAAGCACAGCGGTGAAAAACGACGCGGCTGCAAACGCTCAACCTGCGAAGCCCCCGTTTGTGAAAGGGTTGGCCGGCGTCGTCGCCGTGCAGACCGAAATCAGCTCCGTTGACGGCCCGCGCAGCACGCTCATCTATCGCGGCATCAACATGCACGAACTGGCCGAGCGCGCCAGCTACGAGGAAGTGGTTTATCTGCTGCTCTATGGCCGCCTGCCCAATGCCGCTCAACTGGCGTCGTTCAATGAGCGTCTGGCGGCAAACCGATGGATCCCCGCCCAGATCGTCGATTTGTTCCGCGCCATGCCGCCCGACACCGTGCCCATGACTGCTCTGCGCACGGCCATCTCCGCCCTCTCGTTCTATGACCCCGAGATCGAAGACATCTCGATTGAAGCCACCGAGCGCAAAGCGATTCGCCTGATCGCCCAGTTGCCGACGCTATTGGCGACGTATCAGCGCATTCGCCAGCGGCAGGAGCCGATTCCCCCCAATCAGCATCTGTCTCACGCAGCCAACACGCTGTACATGCTCGATGGCCGCACGCCAGACCCGGACTTTGTGGCGGCGCTGAACGCCTATTTCGTGCTGCTGGCCGACCATGGCATGAACGCCAGCACTTTCACGGCGCGCGTGGTCGCCAGCACCAATGCCGATCTGCATTCGGCTATCACGTCGGCCATGGCCGCGCTGAAGGGCAACCTGCACGGCGGCGCCAACGAAGCCACCATGCGTATGCTGCTCGAAATCGGAGATGTCACGCGCGTGGACTCGTACATCGACACCTTGTTTGCTGAGAAGCGCAAGATCATGGGCTTTGGCCATCGCATCTACAAGCACAACGACCCGCGCGCGCGCCACCTGAACTATTGGGCGCAGCGCATGGGCCGCAAGGTCAACATGCCCCAGTTCTACGAGATGTCGCTGCTGGTCGAGACCTCGGTGCTGCGCCACCGCGAAATCTACCCCAACGTGGACTTCTACAGCGCGTCGATGCTGTACTATCTCGGCATCCCGATCGACCTGTTCACGCCGATGTTCGCCTGCTCGCGCGTGGCCGGCTGGAGCGCCCACGTCATCGAGCAATACAAGGACAGCGCCCTGATTCGCCCGCAATCCGAATACGTCGGCCCCGTCGATTTGCACTACGTCCCGCTGGCCCAGCGTCCGTGAGAATTCCTGCGCTCAGCGCCCGATAACCATGCTGCCCATTGAATCGCGCCTTCGCCGGATGCTCGCCGAGCAACTGGTTGCCATCATTCGCGCCAACAGCCAGGAGCGCGCACTAAAAGCTGCCCACGCGCTGATCCGCGCCGGCTTCAAGCTGGTCGAGATCACCATGACGATCCCCGGCGCGCTCGAAGTGGTGAAAACGCTGTCGGATAGCGCGCCCGAAGATGTGATGATCGGCGCAGGCACGGTGATGAGCGCCGCCAATGCGCGCGACTGCATCGCGCAGGGCGCGCAGTTCATTGTGTCGCCCATCTGCGAGACCGACATCATTCGCCCCTGCCGGGAGGCCGGCGTCGTGGCTATTCCGGCCGGCCTCTCGGCCACCGAGATCGTCCACGCCTGGCGGCTTGGCGCGCACGTGGTGAAGGTGTTCCCGGTCGGCACGGTCGGCGGCCCCGGCTATATCAAGGCGCTGCGCGGCCCCTTGCCCGACATCCCGCTGTGGGTGAGCGGCATGGTTGCGCCGGCCCAGGCGCGCGAGTACGTCGCCGCCGGCGCCCAGCTTGTGGGCCTGGGCAGCGATCAGTTGTTGCCGGCGCGCCTGGTCGACGCCGGCGACTGGGATGGCGTCGCCACTCACGCCCACGCCCTGCTGCTGGCGGCCAAAGGTGTGCGGGAGACGTAATGCTCGGATTGATCCAGGCTATCATCCGACCGGCATATCTGATTCTTTCCACCCTCGTCGTCTCCCTCATCGGCAGCCTTATCGCGCTGGTCGGTCTGCAAGTGGCTTACGCCGATCGTGTTTTCCCCGGCGTGCGCTTTCAGGGCGTTGACCTGTCGGGCAAGCGCGCCGAAGAAGTCTTTCAACTGGCTCAGGCCGCAGCCGCTTCTCTGCGCGCGCCGCTCGTCACCTTGCGCATGAGCGATCGCTCAGTCACCTTGCGCGCCTCTGACCTGGGCCTGAACATTGACCCCGCTGCGACCACTGAACGGGCGATGCGGATCGGGCGCGCCGACGATCTGGCAGAGCGCGTGCTGACCCAGATCCAAACATGGTGGGCCGGCGCGGAAATTGCGCCAGTTGCGCTGATGGACGAGGGTGTCTTGAACCGGGTGCTGTCTCAACTGGCCGAGGAAGCCGAAGTCGGCCCGCGCGACGCCGGGGTGTCGTTTGAGGGCGGCGTCGTCCGCGAAATACCTGCTCAGACGGGCCTTGCACTGGACACGAACCGCGCATCGCGCCTCATTCGCGTTGCGCTTGCCGCCGGCAAGCCGCTCGATCTGGCCCTGCCGACGATTCCCGTGATGCCGCGCGTGCTCAGCGCCGCCAATGCCGCGTCGATTGCGGCGCAGGCAGCCAGCGCCGACCTGGTGGTGATGGCGCCGCGCTGGAACGACAGAGGCGAGCCAATTGAGCCGGTCGAGGCGTTCCGCATCCTGCGCGCCGACATTCCCAACTACCTGATCTTCGAGGAGATCAGCGCCACCCTCGGAACGACGCTCTCCCTCACGCAGACCGAGTTGAGCGTAACCCTGAACCGCGCCCGGCTGCGACCCATGATCGAGCCGCTGGCTGCCGCCGTCAACGAGACGCCCGAAAACGCGCGCTTCGTTTTCGATGACGCCACGCGCGCGCTGAAGCCTCTCTCAAGAGGACGGGACCAACGGATATTGAACGTCGAGGCCACCCTTGACGCCATCGCTGCGGCGCTGCGCAGCAACGAGCTGGAGCATCGCGTCATGCTGGTGGTCAATGCCACGCCGCCGCCCATCCCGGCAACGGCCACCGCCCAAGACCTCGGCATCACCGAGCTGATTACCCAGGCGACCACTTTCTTCAAGGGGTCGAGTTCAGCCCGGCTGGCGAACATTCGCGTCGCCGCGGCGCGCTTTCACGGCGTCGTCGTGCCGCCGCAGAGCACGTTCTCATTCAATCGTTTCCTGGGCGCGGTCAGCGCGGACGAGGGATTTGAGGAAGGGCTGATCATCGTCGGCGACCGCACGATCAAAGGCGTGGGCGGCGGCGTGTGTCAGGTGTCCACCACGGCCTATCAGGCTGCGCTGCGCGCCGGCTTTCCCATCGTCGAGCGTTATCCCCATGGCTACCGCGTGAGCTACTACGAGCGGGGCATGGGGCCGGGATTCGACGCTGCCGTCTTCTCGCCGCTGGTGGACATGAAGTTCTTCAACGACACCGATGCGCATCTGCTGATCGAAACTTACTTTGACCAGGCGCGGGCCACGCTCACCTTCAAGTTCTATGGCAGGCGCGACGGGCGCGAGGTGTCGTTCTCTGAGCCGGTGATCGAGAACGTTGTGCCGCACGGACCGGACATCTACGAGCCGGACCCGGAAGGCAAGCTGGGCGAAGGCAAGGTGCGCCAGGTGGAATACGCCGTCGATGGCGCCACGATCACTGTGCGACGCACCGTCACCCGCGCCGGCCAGACCCTCATCAACGAGCGCATCGTGAGCAAATACCAGCCGTGGCAGGCGATGTACCAGTTCGGCCCCGGCTTTACCCCGCCCGAAGGCGCCATCGTCAGGACAAAGCCATGAACTGCCTTCGCTGGGGTTTTGCGTTCGCGCGCTGAACCTGCCAGCGCGTGAGCCATCAGCGCATCAGCGACAGGCGCCCATCGCTTTCGCGCGCCGGCGCGAAGATGGGCCGCTCCTCCGGCGACAGATTGGGCCTGTGCACGGCCAGCATCAGTTGCCCTTCAAAGGTGGTGAACAACATGCCGTGGCCGCCGTCGTCTCGATACAACGGCTCGGCGTCTTGCGTCCACGGGCCGGTGATGTCGCCGCTTGCGGAGCGCGCAATGCCCAGCGTGTAGCCGCTCTCGCTGAAGCTGGACCACAGCATCAGCAGGTCGCCATTGCGGGCGCGATATAAAAACGGGCCGTCGGTGACGAAATCGATCTGACCCTGAACAGCTCTGACCCACGGCGCGGCGCTGGCGCGGAAGAGCAGTTGCGGCGGGCTGATCGCCCGGCTCAGATCGGGCGCGAGGCGCATGGCGCATATCTCGCCGTCATGCACCTGCACCCATTCGTGGCAGAACACGATCCAGGGCTGGCCCTGCTGATCGATGTGCAGCGTCCCATCGAGGCATTCCCACGCGCCCGGCGTAACCGGCCCGTCGCTGTGAACGCGATACGGCCCGCGCACGGAGTCCGCCGCCAGAATCTGTGTGCCGCGCCGCGCCTCGGCGGACTTGAAGCTGGCGAACAGATACCAGCGGCCGGCGTAGTGATGAACCTCCGGCGCCCAGAAGTTGCGGTCGGCCCAGAAACCCGGCTCGGGGCGAAACGCCGGGAACGGCCCTTCCCAATGCTCCAGATCGCGGCCGTGCCAGACATCGAAGCCGACCGGCGTGCCGCTCCAGCAATCGGCGCCGGGGGTGCCGAACAGGTAGTAGCGGCCCTCGTCGGGCGCAGGCACAACAAAGGGATCGCGGATGTGGATGTCGGCATTGGTGAGCATCTTGCAGTCCTCGTGTGACGCCGGCTCAGACCAGCGTCACAGTAAGCCCGGCCTGGGTGGAGCGGGTGATCGAACACTGGCCGCGCAGAACATCCCCCGAAGGCAGGCGCGCCGTCACCGCATGGTCGCCGTAGAAAGCGCGCAGGCTGACGCATCCGGCATCATCGGCAGTTATCCGCGCGCGCGTCGTCCAGCGGCGGTGAAAGGCGTCCATCAGCCAGTCATACAGCGGCTTGGGGGTCATGTCCCTGCGCAGCAGGCCGGCAGGCGCGCCCTGCCACGCGCCGTAGTCGGCGAAATCCCACCAGGTGATGGCTTCGACAGCCGGGTGACTGAACAACAGCGTATAGAGCCGGCTGCCATAGTCGAGTTGAGCGGCCTCACCCTCGGCGGTGCTGTGCCAGTCAGCGTGAACGAAGTGCCAGTCGTTGTCGTCTGCCGCTTTCAGCCGGCCCGACAGCACAGTCAACTCGGTGAAGTGCAGCGGCAGACCAAAGCGGGCATAGGTCTCGCAGACGGCCCACGCCCGCTCGATGGGCCACGTTCCCTTGTGCATGTGGCTCTGGATGCCGATCACATCAATTGGCGCGCGGCGTTCGACGAGGCCGGCGCACACCTGCTCGAAGGCCGGTGAGATGTTGAAGTCGTTGTACAGCAGCGTGGCGGACGGATTCGCTTCGCGCGCCCACGTCAGCGCCTGCGCCACGCACGAGACCGCGCCTTCGCGCGCAATCCAGCGCCCGATGGCGTTGTCGAAGTTTGCGCTGACGGTGGCTTCATTCACCACGTCCCAGATGTCGATGCGGCCCTTGAACTGCGCGACGATGGTGTTGACGCGCGCGTGTTGCCGGCGCAACACCTCGGCGTCGTCGAGCGCATTGGCCCACGCCGGGAACACTTCGTGCCAGGCCAGCGGATGGCCCTTGGTTGTGATGCGCTGCTGGGCGCACCAGTCGGCCATCGCCTCCAGCCGGCGCTCATTCGTGCGGCCCGGCTCAGGCTCGTAGCCGCCCCAGTAGAACGGCAGCGTGGCGTAGTTGAGCAACGCGGCAAATCGCTCCTCGTATCCTTCCCGCAGCGTGAGGGATTCGATGCCGCCCACGTGAAAGGCGTTGGCGCCCAGCTTGAAGGCGTGCCGTGTGAGCGCGATCTCGACCTCAGCGCGCGGCAACGGCTGGCCGTTCGGGCCGGTCAGCCGCAACGCGACCTCGGCCGTGCGATGCGCCTGAATGCGCGTTTCGGCGGAAGACAGGATTTGATCAATACTCATGCGTCATGTCCTTCCCAGGCCCGCCATCTCCGGCGAGGTGGATACGCTGTGCCATAAGCGACAGTGTACGGTCTGGGCGATTGTTTGGCAAACGATGCGCGACGCGCAGCTTTGAGCAGATTCAAGTGTCGGACTCCTCAAAGGAGTCCGACACCTGCGCTTTGTCAGCCGGCCAGTTCGATCAGCGCGCCAAAGCGCCCGGTCTTGCCCTTCTCGGTGCGATGTGAAAACCACTCCAGGGTGTTGCTGGCGGTGCAGAGGCCGGCTATCTCAATGTTGACCACCCCGGCGTCATGCAGTTGGGAGCGCGCCGCCTTCCACAGATCGACGCGCGGCTTGCCGTTGCCGGCCAGGGTGACCGGCTCGCGCACGGCAGACTGGATGCGCGCCGCCACATCCTCGCCCACCTCGAATTTGTCCGGCCCGATCGACGGCCCGATGCACGCGCGGATGTCGCGGGGCCGGCAACCGTAGGCGCTTGTCATCGCGCGCACCGTGGCCGGCAACACGCCGCATTCGATGCCCAGCCAGCCGGCGTGGGCGATGCCGATCACCTCGCGCGCCGGATCGTGGAACAACACAGGCACACAATCGGCGAAGCGCAGCGTCAGCGCGACGCCGCGCCGGTCGGTCACCATTGCATCGGCGTGAACGTCGTTTTGTCCCAGGTCTTCCTCGGTGATGACGCGCACGGTGTTGCCATGCACCAGCCACGAGGTAACGGCGCGCTCGGCCTGCGCCGACAGGGCGGCGTACATGCGCCGGCGGTTCTCAGTCACTGCTTCGGCCGTGTCGCCGGTGCTGCGGCTGAGGTTGAGCGAGTGGTAGCACCCCTCGCTCACGCCCCCCAGACGTGTAAAGACGCCATGTTTCAGGCCGGGTGACAGGAGCGATTCAAACTGGTAATAGGCCATCTCGCCATGGGTCAAGCGTTGCATCCCGCCGATTGTGCCATACCCCATTTCGCGGAGCCTGTCGCCGGTGCCTGAGCCTGTCGCCGGCGCCTGAGCCTGTCGAAGGCGCCTGAGCCTGTCGCCGGCGCCGGCGGTCGCATCTCGCCGATCGCACCGTACCCCACTGAGCGGGCTGCGCGTGTTAGAATCCTGCTCCGATGTGTGGACGGCAACCTGGTTCGCGGCCGGCTGCGAACTGCATCGGAAAATGCGCATGCTGCGCGTTGCGCGCGTCTGTCAGCATTCACCGGGCCTTTGGAACACCAAAGGCCTTTTATTTTGCCTCCCGCCGGCGTGTGGGCGGACCAGATCAAACGGAGCGTGAAATCAGATGAACTCACTCAAAAATCGTGACCTGATCGGCATTGCGGATCTGAGCAAGGACGAAATTCGGGCCGTGCTGGCCCAGGCCGCCGAATTTGAACAGCGCCTGGCCAGCGGCGAGGTGCTGCGCCTGTGC
>DAOTYS010000201.1:0-16538 GCA_034434575.1 Thermoflexales bacterium | reverse complement strand
GCGCCAAGCAAGTCCCGCTCGCGCCCAACGGCGATGAAGGCATCGCTGGCCGCCCACTCCTGCACACGCCACCAATCCAGCCGGTCGAACACCCGGCGATTTGCAGCCAGATCTGCCAGCGCCACTTCACCGTAGTCCGAGACCAGCCCCGCTGCGAAAGCAGGCTGTTCAGCAATCGGCACAGACTCGCCCAAAGTGTCCATTGGTGCGCGCCGACTGTATCATCCGCGCCGAGAGATGTCAAAGCAGGGGCGTCATTGCGTCAACATTCCCAACACCCTATCGCCAAAGGCCGAGCGAGCACGAAGCTACAATCTGTCGTATGCGCGTCGAGTTGACGGAGATGTCGCCCGGCGGCGAGGCCGTTGGCCGGGCCGACGGCCTGGTGTGCTTTGTCCGTTACGGCCTGCCGGGCGAGATGGTCGAAGCGGCCATCACGCAGCGGCGCAGGACCTGGGCGCGCGGCGCGGCTGTCGAGATCATGCGCGCATCGCCCGTTCGTGTCGCGCCGCCCTGCCCGCACTTTGGCGTGTGCGGCGGATGCGAGTGGCAACACGTTGCGTATGAGGCGCAAGTCTCTTTCAAGACCGACATCGTGCGGCGGCAACTGACACAGATCGGCAAACTGCCCAATCCCCAGGTGCGGCCGTGCATCCCCTGCCCGCAAGCCTATGGGTATCGCAACCACACGCAGGTTGCCGTGGCGGCGGATGGCGCGATCGGCTACCGCGAAGCCGGCTCGCAGCGTGTGACGCCGGTGCGCGCCTGTCCGATCCTCGATCCATCTGTGGAGCAATTGCTGCGCGATCTGATCCAGGCGCGCGTCGATCCGCCCACAGGCTTGCGCGAGATACACCTGCGGGCCGGTGTGACGACCGGCGAGCGCATGATGGTGTTTGAGATGGACAGCGACCGCATCGACGAAGCTGCCCGGCATCTGGCCGGCCTGTCCGCGTCGCCGGGCGCATCGATTGTCATCAGCAGCAGCTACGAAGACAGTCGTGTGATCGCCGGCAATCCCCGGCTTCACGAGCGCATCGGGAACTTCCAGTATGCCTATTCAGCGACATCGTTCTTTCAGGTGAACACGGTAATGGCCGGCCGGCTGGTGGCAGAAGCGCTGCAGGCGCTGGCATTGAGCGGGGGCGAGAACGTGCTGGAGCTGTATTGCGGGGCCGGCCTGTTCACCGCGCCGATCAGCGAGCGCGCCGGCTATGTGCTGGGCATCGAGTCCAGCCAGAGGGCGGTGAACGACGCTCTGGACAACCTGCAGGGGCGCGCCAACGTGAACGTCATTGCGGCGGATGTGCGAGCCGGCCTGCTCGATCCGCAGGCGCGCCGGCGGGCATGGCAGCGCGTGGTGTTGGATCCGCCTCGCGCCGGCGTCGATGCCGAGGCGTTGTCGAGAATCGCAGCCATCGGAGCAGAGCGGTTGGTGTATGTGTCGTGTGACCCGGCCACGCTGGCGCGCGATGCCGGGCGGTTGGTGAGCTATGGCTATACACTGCGCTATGCGCAACCGCTCGATCTGTTTCCGCAAACACACCACGTCGAAACGGTGGCTGTGTTTGATCGAAACAGGTAGGGCAAGCCTGGCGGTTCTGGGAAAGTCAGGCGACTCTGGGCAAGCCTGGCGGCTTGCCCTACAAGTACAACCTTTCAGCCAGCCGAGCGCCGATACACGGTGAAGTTCAGCGTGACCCGTTCAAAATAGCCGTTCGGCGGATTGCCGTCAGTGTTGTATTGCAGGCCGGTGACCTGAATGTGGACGCGCAGGGTCGAGGTAAGCACCTCGATCACGCCGTTGTTCTGCGCCAGCACCGGCTCGCCGCGCGCGGTCAGCTTGCTGCGAATGGTCGGCTCTTTGTAGGCGTACTCGCTCATGAGCACTTTGGTCGTGCTCTGAAAATCGTTCTTGTCGAACACCCACACCGCCAGCGCCGAGACGCGAGCCGGCGTATCAAGACCCAAACGATCGGCAATGCTTGCCCCGCATTCGCCAATCAATTCACCCATCGCGCCGTTGATGGCGAAGTCCTCATCGAACTGGTCGTCCCCATGCGTGTATGTGCACGGCGGGAAGGAGATCAGCGGCGCCTCGGAAGCCGGCGCAGTGACGGCTGTGGGCGCCGGGCCTGGGGTGAAAGCAGGCGCCGCAGGCGCGTATGGCGCGCGCGGTTCGCCAACGCGCCCGGCGTCGGCGGAAGACATTTCGGAGATGAATGCGGCAGGCCTGGCATCAGCGGCTGCGTATGCCGGCGCGCCGTTCGACGATTTGACCACGGTGCCAACGGCCCGATCCACCAGAACGACCACGCCGCCGGCGACCACGCTCACCAGCAACACGATTAGACCGCCGATCAGGCGCGAACGGGCGCGGGCCTGGGCCGGCGGGCCGGGTTGAATGTCTTCGGGCTTTGGTCCCTGTCCGCTCCGAATCACCGTATCCAGCGCCTGCTCCAGCGCGGTCAGGGCAATCTGATCATTCTCATTGAAGCGCCGCAGCGCGGGATCGCGCTGGAGATCCAGCCGAGCGACCTCATTCGCCAACCGGATCATCTCATAGGCATTGTTCAGAGTGACGTCGCCCGTGGTCACACCGAGCAGATCGTAGGCTTCCTGCAACGCTGCTTCGTTCCCGCCCAGCGCGCGGAAGCGGTTCGCCACGCGAGCGGCGTAGACCTCGCGGTACTGCGGATACTCCTTGCCAACGGCAAGGTTGTAGGGCGGCGAATCCCGGAGAATCTGTTCCGGGGGAACCCACGCATAGTAGATGTAGACGCCTGCGCACAGGCCGATGATCAGGCCGGCCAGCAATGCTGTGATGATGGACAAGCCACGATTCGCTTTCATGAACCCGCCTCTCCTTGCGCTCGATTCTACTCGCAGATCAGGGCTTGACAAGAAACGCCCCGGCGAGTAGGATACCGCGCAATCTGAAAACTGAATATGCGCGCTCAACCTGAGCGTCGGCTCTTATCCAGAGAGGCAGAGGGACCGGCCCTGTGAAGCCTCGGCAACCTGAGTTCAAGGTGCCAACTCCGGCAGCAATCGGCTGGAAGATAAGAGAGGCAAATGCGAAGCGAACTGGTAAAGCCCTCTTGTCGTATCCACGCAAGAGGGTTTCTTGTTGACAGCAGCCGGCGGACTGCCAATGCCTGGATGGGGCGTGACTGCGCAGGATGCGCCGTCAGGACGCATGCAAACAGAACTTTCTGGGCGGCCGCCGGCACGGGGCCCCGCCAGGCGCCCGCCCATGAAAGGTCTGTATCGCAGAGGGATATGCTTGGATCTGTTGATCTATTGAGGAGTTTGAGTTCAAATGGCTGAAGAGCACAAGTTTCACTTCGACACGATTTGTCTGCACGGCGGAACGCAACCCGACCCAGCCACCGGCTCGCGGGCTGTGCCGATCTACCAGACCACGTCCTATCAGTTCAAGAACACCGATCATGCCGCCAACCTGTTCGGGCTGAAGGAGTTCGGCAACATCTATACGCGCATCATGAACCCCACCAACGACGTGGCCGAGCAGCGCCTGGCCGCGCTCGAAGGCGGGGTAGGCGCGCTGGTCACGTCATCCGGCCAGGCCGCTGAGACTCTGGCCATCCTCACCCTGGCCAAAACCGGCGATCACATCGTCAGCTCGGCGTCGCTGTACGGCGGCACCTACAATTTGTTCCACTACACCCTGCCGCGCGTGGGCATCGAGGTGACCTTCGTCGATCCGACCGACCCGGAGAATTTCCGGCGAGCGATTCGCCCCAACACGAAGGCGATCTACGGCGAAACTGTTGGCAATCCGAAGCTGGACATTTTCCCGTTTGAGGCAGTGGCGAAAATCGCGCACGAGAACAGCCTGCCGCTCATCATCGACAACACCACCGCCACCCCATACCTGGTGCGGCCGTTCGAGTGGGGCGCCGACATCGTGGTGCACTCGACCACCAAGTACATCGGCGGGCACGGCCTGTCGATTGGCGGCGTCATCATCGACAGCGGCAAGTTCGACTGGTCGAAGAGCAGCCGGCACGCCGAGTTCAACGAGCCGGATCCGAGCTACCACGGCCTGGTGTATTCGGCGGCGCTCGGGCCGCTTGCGTACATCATCAAGGCGCGCGTGCAGTTGCTGCGCGACATCGGCGCGTCGCAGGCGCCCTTCAACTCGTTCCTGAATATCCAGGGGCTGGAGACGCTGCCGGTGCGCATGGAGCGGCACATTGCCAATGCCAACGCGGTGGCAGCGCACCTGACCCAAAGCCCGCACGTGTCCTGGGTCATTCACCCCAGCCTGCCGAACTATCCGCAGAAGGAAGAAGTCAAACGAATCGCGCCCAAAGGGTTGACGGCGTTGATCGGGTTCGGCATCAAGGGCGGGCGCGAAGCCGGCCGGGCGTTCATCGACAACCTGAAGCTGTTCTCACATGTCGCCAATATCGGCGACGCCAAGTCGCTGGCAATCCATCCAGCCACCACCACGCACTCACAGTTGACGCCGGAGGAGCAGGTCAGCACCGGCGTCACCGACGACTTTGTGCGCCTGAGCATCGGCCTGGAAGACGTGCGCGACATCATCTGGGACCTGGATCAGGCGCTGGCAAAGGCCGTTGCGTCTGTCAAAGCATGATCGTTCAAACCCAATACGTCACGTTCGAGCGTGAGTTGAAGCTACACAGCGGCGCGACGCTGGGGCCGATCACGCTCGCATACGAAACCTATGGGACACTGAATCAGGATCGCAGCAATGCGATCCTGATTTGCCATGCCTGGAGCGGCGACGCGCACGTGGCCGGGTATCACACGCCGGACGACCCCAAACCGGGCTGGTGGGACGACGCGGTCGGGCCGGGCAAGGCGTTTGACACCGACAAATATTTCATCGTCTGCTCCAACACCATCGGCGGCTGCTCTGGCAGCACAGGGCCGGCTTCCATCAACCCGCAAACCGGCCGGCCTTACGGCCTCTCGTTCCCCATCGTCACCATCCCGGACATGGTCGAAGCCCAACGCTGGCTGATGGATCACCTGGGCCTGAGTTCATGGCTGACGGTCACCGGCGGCAGCATGGGCGGGATGCAGGCGCTGCAATGGGCTGTGTCCTACCCCGAGCGCACGCGCAGCGCAATCATTCTGGCCGCCACCGCGGCGCTATCGCCGCAGACCATCGCGTTGAATGAAGTGGCCCGCCAGGCCATTTACGCCGACCCAAACTGGAACAAGGGCGACTATTACGGCAAGACGCCGCCCAACGCCGGCCTGGCCGTGGCGCGCATGATCGGCCACATCACTTTTCTGAGCGACGCCTCAATGCGCGAGAAGTTCGGACGCCGGCTGAAGAACGAGAAATTCGGCTACAGCTTCGAGACGGAATTCGAAGTGGAGAGCTATTTGCGCTACCGGGGCAATGCGTTCACCAAACGCTTCGACGCGAATTCCTTCCTGTACCTCAGCAAGGCGATGGACTATTTCGATCTGGCTTACGGGTTGCCCTCTCTGGCCGGCGCGTTCAAACATGTCATAGATACACGCTTCCTCGTGGTCAGCTATACGTCCGACTGGCTCTATCCGTCATGGCAGTCCAAAGAGCTGGTGCGCGCCCTGCTGCAGAACGGCCTCGACGCCACCTACGTCGAGATCGACAGCGATTACGGCCACGACGCATTCCTGCTGGAAGTGGAGCGGCTGGCCGAGATTACGCGCGATTTCCTCAAGCGCGTGGAGACAACAGATTGGCGAGTCACCGTCTCGATCTAGAGGCCATCATTGACCTTATCCCTCCGAAGGCGCGCGTCCTCGACCTGGGCTGCGGCGATGGCCTGCTGCTGGCATTGCTCGTCCAGCGACGCCAGGTGGTGGCGCGCGGGGTCGAGCTGGTCGAGGCCAACGTCCGCGCCTGCATTGCCCGCGGCCTGTCGGTGCGACAGGGCAACATCGAAGAGGGCCTGGCCGACTATGGCGATGGCGTCTTCGACTACGTCATCCTGAGCGAAACACTGGCCTACCTCGACCGGCCCCTGCCCGTTTGCGCGGAGATGTTGCGCGTGGGCAAGCGCGCTGTGATCTCGTTCGACAACGCCGGCCACTGGGCGCATCGCTGGCGGGCGCTGCGCGGGGGCGGCACCGGCCACGATCTGTGCTCAGGCGAACCGCGCGCGCGGTCCATCACCCTGTCGCAATTTGCCGCATTTGTGGCGTGCGCCGGCGCGCGCATCGAGCAGCGCGTCTTCGTCGGCGACCGGGGCCGCATTCGTCGCTGGCCGGCGCTGTTCGCCAGAATCGCCGTTTACGTCATCAGCAGGTCGTGAGTGTGGTATCGTGCGCGCTGCCCCCTGAAGACCGCACAGAACGTTGGGGGCGGCATGTTCCCATGTTCTACGACGAAGCACAAATCACGGTTGTGGCAGGACGCGGCGGCGACGGCGTCGTCAGTTTCCGGCGGGAGTCCATGGTGCCGCGCGGCGGGCCGGACGGCGGCAACGGCGGACGCGGCGGCGACGTGATCCTGATCGTCAACCGGCACCTCAACACACTCTCGCCATTCCGCTATCAGCGCCGATTTGTCGCGCCAGACGGCAAGCCGGGCCGGGGCAAAAACCAGACCGGCCGGTCGGGAAAGGCCCTGTACATCAGCGTGCCACCCGGCACCGTCGTCCGCGACGCCAGCACAGGCGCCATCATCGCCGACCTGGTGGCCAAAGATCAGCAAGCGATCGTGGCCAGAGGCGGACGGGGCGGGCGCGGCAACGCGATGTTTGCCACCCCCAGCAACCAGGCGCCGCAGATGGCCGAAAACGGCACACCCGGCGAGGCGCGCGATCTGATCCTTACACTCAAGTTGATCGCGGATATCGGCTTTGTGGGCATGCCCAACGCCGGCAAGAGCACCCTGCTCGCCGCGCTCACCGCCGCAAAACCAAAGATCGCTGACTATCCTTTCACCACCTTGCAGCCCAATCTGGGCGTGGCCGAAATCGACGCCACCCGCACCGTCGTCCTGGCCGACATCCCCGGACTGATCGAAGGCGCCAGCCAGGGCGCCGGGCTGGGCATCGAGTTCCTCAAGCACATCGAGCGCACCCGCGTGCTGATTCATCTGATCGATGGACTGAGCGAAGACCCGCTGCGCGACTACGACACCATCCAGAAGGAACTGGCCGCATTCGGCCATGGCCTCATCGACAAACCCCAGGTGCTGGCCATGAGCAAGATGGATCTGCCCGACGCGCAGGCCGCTTACGAGCTGTACTGCAAAAACAACCCGGCGTCGCCGTTGCGCGACGCGGCGCCCATCTCCGCTGCCACCGGCAGGAACGTGCGCGCCCTGCTCGAACAGGCCGTGCGCACACTGGATGCGCTGGCGCCGCTGCCGGATGAAGAGCCAGTCGCCCTTGAAGAACTCACACCCACTGAAAGCGAGATGGGCTTCCAGATCACGCGCGAGGGGGGCGGCTTCCGCATTCACAGCCCGATGGTGTTGCGGCGGGTCGAAACCACGCGCTGGGATCTGGACGAGGCCACGCAGCGATTTCAGCGCTTTCTCGAGCGGAGCGGCATCACCGCCGAGCTGGAAGCGCGCGGGGTCAAGCCCGGCGACACCATTTACATCGGCGAATACGAACTGGAATGGGGGGAGTGAACTCTGGATTTTGGATTGGGGATTGGGGATTCTCAATCCAAAATCCAAAACCCAAAATCGAAAAGATGCATATCGGCCTTCTGGGCGGCACATTTGACCCGCCGCACATCGGGCACCTGGTCATCGCCGATCAGGCCTGCGCCCAACTCCGGCTCGACCGGGTGTGGTTCGCGCCGGCCGGCGACCCGCCTCACAAGGGCGACCACATCACGCCGGCCGAGCATCGCGTGGCGATGCTGCAACTCGCCATCGAGGGCAATCCCTGCTTTGAGTTGTGCCGGGTGGATGTTGAACGCCCCGGCCCGCACTACAGCTTCGAGCTGGTGGAAATCCTCAGCAGCCGGCATCCCGATCACATCTGGCATTTCATCATGGGCGCAGATTCCTTCATGGAAATGCCCCGCTGGCGCCACCCCGAACGGCTGACGGCGCTGGCCCGGCTGGCTGTGGCCAAGCGCCCCGGCACGGTGATCGACGCCGGCGCAGTCGAGCGCGCGCTGCCCGGCATCCTGCAGCGCGTTGACTGGATGGATACCCCGCTGATCGACATCTCCTCCACCGATCTGCGCCGGCGGGTGCGCGCAGGATGGCCGCTGCGCTATGTGATGCCGGAAACGGTGGCGGCGTACATCCAACGCGCCGGCCTGTATCGCTGACCGTTGCCGGTCGCTGAGCGCGTCGAAGCGGCGCCTGTCGCCGTTGCCTTCGACAAGCTCAGGCAACGGCGACGGCTTCGACGGCTTCGACAGGCTCAGCCGCCGAAGCTCAGCCGCCGTAGTAGGACAAGCCGCCAGGCTTGTCCCTTGTCCCTGAGCGTGTCGCCGTTGCCTTCGACAAGCTCAGGCCACGGCGACGGCTTCGACGGCTTCGACGGCTTCGACAGGCTCAGCCGCCGAAGCTCAGCCGCCGAAGCTCAGCCGCCGAAGCCGCCCGATGCGGCGAAAAGTGGCACACTATGCGCGCCAGATGCGCATCTTTGGAATTGCGCCGGCCCCAAAAAGGAGAAATCTATGCCTGTCAAGATCGGTATTCTCGGCTTCGCGCACGGACACGTCAACCTGTACTGCAACCAGTGGCGCGACACCCCGGCGCATGACATCGCCGTGACCGCCGGCTGGGACCACGATGCAGCCCGGCTCGAACAAAATGCCAGGACGTATGGATTCACCCCTTACTCAGACGCGCAGGCGCTGCTGACTCAGGCCGGCGTCGATGCCGTTGTGGTGGCTGCGGAAACCTCGTTGCACGCCGAACTGGTCGAGCAGGCTGCCGCAGCCGGCAAGGCGATCATCCTGCAAAAGCCGATGGCGCTGACCCTGCCTGAAGCCGACCGGATCGTGGCGGCAGTGAGCCGGCACGGCGTCCCCTTCAGCATGGCCTGGCAGATGCGCGTCGATCCGCAGAACCTCCAGATCAAAGCGCTGTTGAACAGCGGGCAGTTTGGCAAGGTTTTCATGGTGCGCCGGCGGCACGCGCTGAACACGCACGAATGGCCAACGTTCACCTCGCTGTGGCACAGCAAGCCGGCGTTGAACCGCGACATCTGGGCCGATGACGCCTCCCACGCCATCGATTTCATCTACTGGCTGCTGGGCGCGCCGGAGACGGTGACCGCCGAGATCGATTCGCTGTTCGACCCGCGCGTGCCGATGGACAACGGCATTGCCATTTATCGCTACCCCGGCGGGCCGATCGCCGAGGTCGTGTGTTCGTTCACCTGCCCGGCTGCTGAGAACACTGTCGAGATCATCGCCGAAAAGGGCAGCATCATTCAAAACTATGGCGATGTGCCGAGCTGCAACGTGCCCCGGCCAGAAAACGCCCCCGGCCTGAAGTGGTACCTGTCGGCCAGCAAACAATGGACGCACAGCGAGATTGCCTCGCCGCCGAACCACGGGCATCGCATTGCGGGGCTGGCCGGCCCGATCTCGGAGTTTCTGCATGGCAAGCGCCGGCCGATCGCCACCGCCGAGGAGGGCCGGGCGGTGTTGCGCATGACGCTGGCATGTTACGTGTCCACGCGCGAGGGCCGGCGCGTCCGCATTGACGAAGCGTCTGTGCAGGAGGTGTAGGGGCAGCGCCTGTCTCGGCGACGGGTCGCTCACAACAGGCCAGGCTGCCGGGGCGGCTCGTAGGGCAGCCCCAGATGCTCGTAGGCGCGCTGAGTGGCCACGCGCCCGCGCGGCGTGCGGTCGAGAAATCCAAGCTGCAAGAGATACGGCTCGACCACATCCATGATGGTGTCGCTCTCCTCGCTGATGCTGGCGGCGATTGTCTCCAGCCCCACCGGCCCGCCGGCGAACTTCTCAATGATCGTGCGCAAGACGCGCCGGTCCAGGTCGTCGAGGCCAAGCGGATCGACCTCCATCAACTGCAAGGCCTCGACGGCCAGCGCCGGCGTGATGAGGCCGTCGGCCTTGACCTGGGCATAGTCGCGCACACGCTTGAGCAGGCGCAGCGCCACGCGGGGCGTGCCGCGCGCGCGCCGGGCGATCTCGGTCTGCGCCAGAGGGTCAATGCCGGTGTTCATCAACCGTGACGCGCGAGCCACAATTTGCTCCATGGCGTCCAGCGGGTAAAAGTCCACGCGGAACGTCGCGCCAAAGCGCGCCCGCAGGGGGGCGGTCATCAGGGCAAGGCGCGTGGTCGCGCCCACCACGGTGATGGGCGGCAGCTTCAGCCGCACACTGCGCGCGCTGGGGCCTTTGCCGATGACAATGTCGAGCGCGTAATCCTCCATGGCCGGGTACAGGATTTCCTCGACCGCGCGGTTGAGGCGGTGAATCTCGTCGATGAACAACAGATCGTTCTTGCGCAGATTGGTGAGGATGGCGGCCAGGTCGCCGGCGCGCTCGATGGCCGGGCCGGATGTGACACGCAGGCTGGCGCCCATCTCATGCGCGATGACATGCGACAACGTGGTCTTGCCCAGCCCAGGCGGGCCGTAGATCAAAATGTGGTCCAGCGCCTCGCCGCGCGCCCGGGCGGCGTGGATGAGGATGCGCAGGTTGTCGCGCACCTTATCCTGGCCGATCAGGTCGTCGAGTGTGCGCGGACGCAGCGCGCGGTCCAGCGCGCCGTCATCGGCCGGCTGGTTCTCGCCGGACACCAGGCGAGATTCGGGGACCTTGTCGTGCGCCGCCATGAGCGGGATTATAGAACAATCGTTCGCACTGCTAAAATCCATCCATGCCATTCCTGATCGACGGCCACAACCTGATCGGCCAGATGCCAGACCTGTCGTTGAGCGATCCCCATGACGAGGACAAGTTGATCGCGCGCCTCAAGCAGTTTGCCGATCGCGCCAACAAGCGCGTCACAGTCGTGTTCGACCCCAATCCCGCCGACGCGACGCCGCGCATCGGGGCCGGGCGAATCCGCGCCGGCAACGTGACCGCGCACTACGCGCCGCCCGGCAGCAAAGCCGACGACCTCATCCGCATGATGGTGGGCGAGATCAAAGACAAACAGGGCTGGATCGTGGTCACCTCTGACGCGGCAGTCGCCAACTTCACCCGCATGACCGGCGTTCGCGTGGAGTCTTCAACAGACTTCATCCAGCGGCTGCGCGCCGCGGTGTCTGACCGCCCCTCTGCCGAGAAGCCCCAGGCCGGCGCCCGCGAGATCGACAACTGGGCAGACGTATTCAAAGAGCCGGCACCGTCGGCAGACTACAAGCCGGTCACACCCCTGGTCAAACCCAAGCCGGCCAAAAAGAAGAAGAAGTCGGAAGTGCTGGCCGAACAGTTGCGCAATGTGCGCCCGCTGATTTGACCGGAATATGATATCGTTTCGGCTTTGATCGTCCTGGCTGCTGGACAAAAGGTCTACGCCATCCATGCCCGCGCACGACCTCGGGCGACGATACGCTGATTTGCTGCCACACAACACTATGAACACGCCAACCACACACGCCAAATTGAGTCAATGGGTTCAGGAAGTAGCCGATCTGTGCCAGCCCGACCACATCCATTGGTGCGACGGGAGCAAAGCAGAGTATGACCGGCTGATGCAACACATGGTTGCCGCCGGCATGGCAATCCCGCTCAACCCCGACAAACGGCCCAACAGCTTTCTCTTCCGCTCAGACCCCAGCGACGTGGCGCGCGTGGAAGACCGCACCTACATCAGCACATCTTCGCGCGATGACGCCGGGCCGAACAACAACTGGGTTGCGCCGGATGCGTTGAAAGCCGAAATGCGCAGACTGTACGCCGGCTGCATGCGCGGCCGCACGCTGTATGTCATCCCCTTCTGCATGGGACCGCTCGGCTCGCCCATGGCCCGCATCGGTGTCGAGCTGACCGACAGCCCCTACGTGGTGTGCAACATGCGCATCATGACCCGCATGGGGACAACCGTGTTGGACGCGCTTGGCGCCGACGGCGAATTCGTGCCCTGCCTGCACTCGGTCGGCGCGCCGCTGGCGCCGGGCGCGCAAGACAAGCCGTGGCCGTGCGCGCAGATCGAGGACAAATACATCAGCCACTTCCCGGAAGAAAACCTGATCTGGTCGTTTGGCTCCGGTTACGGCGGGAACGCGCTGCTGGGCAAGAAATGCTTTGCCCTGCGCATCGCATCGGCGATGGCCCGGCGCGAAGGCTGGATGGCCGAGCACATGTTGATCGTGCGCCTGACCAATCCGCAGGGCCGGCAGTTCCACATCGCCGCCGCATTCCCCTCGGCCTGCGGCAAGACCAATCTGGCCATGCTGCGCCCAACCATTCCGGGCTGGAAGGCCGAATGCATCGGCGACGACATCGCCTGGATGTGGATTGATACGGACGGGCGTTTGCGGGCCATCAATCCAGAGGCAGGCTTTTTCGGCGTGGCGCCCGGCACCTCTTATCAATCCAACCCCAGCGCGATGGACACGCTGAAAGCGAATGTCATTTACACCAACTGCGCGCTGACCGACGACGGCGACGTGTGGTGGGAAGGAATGAGCGAGCCGCCGGCGCGCGCCATCGACTGGCTGGGGTGCGATTGGCATCCCGGCGAGCGCCACACTGCGGCGCATGCCAACGCGCGCTTCACGGCGCCGGCTGCGCAGTGCCCGGTCATCTCGCCGGACTGGGAGAACCCCGCCGGCGTCCCCATCGACATTCTGGTGTTCGGCGGCCGGCGCTCGCAAGTGATGCCGCTGGTCACAGAGGCTTTCGATTGGGACCACGGCGTATTCATGGGCGCGACAGTCGCTTCCGAAACCACAGCCGCCAACATCGAGGCCATCGGCAAGCTGCGCCGCGATCCCTTCGCCATGCTGCCCTTCTGCGGCTACAACATGGCCGACTATTTCCAGCATTGGTTCGACATGGGCGACCGGCTGGGCAGCAAGGCGCCGCGCATCTTCTACGTGAACTGGTTTCGCAAGAGCGCCGAAGGCAAATGGCTGTGGCCGGGGTTCGGAGAGAACAGCCGCGTGCTCAAATGGATGTGCGAGCGGGTCGAGGGCCGGGCGCAAGGCAAACGCACACCCATCGGCATTCACCCGCAGACGGGCGAACTCGATCTCGCCGGCCTGGATATCCAGCCCGATCACCTGGAGCAATTGTTCCAGGTCGATCCGGCAGACTGGCGGCATGAAGCCGAGGACATCCGCCAGTACTTCGCCCAATACGGGACGCGCCTGCCCGGCCGGCTGCAAGCGCAACTGGATCAACTTCAGGCGCGGGTGGCGTAAGCCGGCCTGTCCCTGCGCGCCCCTATAATCGCCGCATGGATGAACGGCACATCGTCGCCACGCCGGAGCGCATCAGCTTCAGCTATGACATCGCCGGCATCGGCTCGCGCTTCATGGCGGCCTTTGCGGATTTTCTCGCCTACTTCGTCATGGCGATCGGCGTGTCCATCGTCTATGGCCAGATCAATCGGCGCATCTCGGACCCCGCGCTCTCCAGCGCGCTGGAGGCGGTCTACATCGGCTTCACGTTCGTCCTGTACTGGGCGTATTACATCCTGTTTGAGCTGCTGTGGGGCGGCCAGTCGCCGGGCAAAAGACTGGTGGGCCTGCGCGTGATCCGGATCGACGGCGCGCCCGCCGCGCCGGGGCAGATTGTCATTCGCAATATCATGCGGCTGGTCGATCTGTTTCCGGGGTTCTATGTGACTGGCCTGGTGACCATGTTTCTCAGCAGTCAATCCAGGCGGCTGGGCGACTTCGCCGCCGGGACGCTGGTCGTGCGCGAGGGCCGCAAGATGTCGCTGTCACAAGTGTCGCGTTCGCTGACGCCGGCCATTCATCTGTCCGAACACGCCGCCGCAGAGGCAGCCGCGCTCCCGATTCACCGGCTGGATCGGGAGCGGCGCAATCTGGCGCGCGAGTTCATCGCCCGGCGGGGCGACATGTCGGCTCATCAGCGCACGACATTGGCGATGCAGATTGCCGGCGCAATCTCACAGCAACTGGATCTGCCGCAGCCGGCGAACCCGGCCGCAGCGGAATATCTGCTGGAGCTGGCCGCCAGTGTGATGGAACAGTGAGCAAGAGAATTTCAAATGCCCAAGAACAAGTCTCGATTCCGATCTCTTTCAACACCCGGCCTTTCCCGCCAGCTGTCTGAGCATCTGGATCAGGCCAGAGATCTGGCCTCGCGCAAACGTTACGCCGAGGCGCTTGATTTGCTTGAATCGCTCCTGCAGCGCAGTCCGAATCGAGACGAAATATTGACCGCCCTGGTCAACGTCAGTCTCGATGCAGGGGACCAGGCACGATACCTGCAATACATCGATCGGCTCAGCAAGCTGCGCCCTGATGATCCCGACATTGCGTTGGGGCTGGCCGGCAGCTACCTGCAAAACGCCTACCCCGTCATGGCGGCGCGCGCATTCCGGCGTTTCCTCTCACGCTGGCCCGATCACCCCCGCGCAGCCGAAGTCCGGTCAACGCTGACCGATCTGCAGCAACACCTGGCGGGTCTGTTGGCTGAAGTGGGATTGCCGGCCAACGAAGACACGGCGGCTCTGCACGAAGAGATGCAGATACGGTTGAATCGGGGCGACTATGCGGGTGCTCGTCGAATCGGCGAGGACCTGCTGAGAGCGTACCCCAACTTCCCACCCGCGCTGAACAACATCAGCCTGGCCTACATGGCCGAGGGCGATCACGCCCAGGCCGTCAGCGCCGCGCAAAGGGCGCTGGCTATTGCGCCGGACAACTTCCACGCGCTGGGCAACCTTGTGCAGTTCATGTGCCTGGCCGGACGGCTTGACGAGGCTAAACACTACGCCGACCGGCTCAGGGCCACATCTCAGGACACCTACGACGCCTGGCTGAAGAAGCTGGAGGCGTTCAGCTTACTGGGAGACGATGACGCCGTCCTGGAAACATTCGCCGCCGCCAGCCGCAGCGACAGCTTTCAAGAGCCAGTGCGCCACAATCCAATGGTGTTCCATTTGGCCGCCGCGGCAACCTGCCGCAAGGGCGACGAAAAGGCGGCCCGCAGTCTGTGGAACAAGGCGCTTCAGATTTCGCCAGCCTTCACCCTGGCGCGCGACAACCTGGACGACTTGCGCAATCCGCCGGGCAAGCGTCACGGCGCCTGGGCCTTCGACATGCGGCACTGGATCAGCGCGCGACTCGCCAACGACATCAATGCCATTCTGTCGCCGGCGACCAATCGCAAGGATTCAGAAAAGGCGCTCAGCCAGGCGGTGCAGAAACTCGTTCAGAAGCACCCTGAATTGACTGCCATCCTGCATATCCTGCTGGAGCGTGGCGACCCGGCCGGCTGCAAATTTGCCCTGATGCTGGCTTCACTGATCAAGACGCCGGAGACACTAGCGGCGCTGCAAGCGTTCATGCTCGGCCAGCGGGGGTCCGACGAGATGCGCGTGGAAGCGTCACGCATTCTTTCTGAGGCGGACGCTGCGCCGGTCGGGCCGGTTCGCCTGTGGATCAAAGGCGCATGGCAAGATGTGCTGACCATGGGCTTTCAAATCAGCGGCGACGCGCCGCCATCCATAGCCCACTCTGACAAAGTGAGGCAACTGGGCGACGAGGCCATTTTGGCCATCCAAAACGAGCAGTGGGATCGCGCGGAAGAACTGCTGGAACAGGCGCTTCAAATCGAGCCGGATTCGCCGGATCTGCTCAATAACCTGGCCAGCGTTTACAACACGACGGATCGATACGAAGAGGCGCGGAAGGTCATGTTCGACCTGCATCAGCGCTTCCCGGATTATTTCTTTGGAATCACCAATGTCGCCCAGATACTGGCGCGGGAAGGCAAGCCAGAGGAAGCCGAAAAGATGATCCAACCGCTGCTGGCGCGCAAGCGGTTGCACACGAGCGAATTCGCGTCGCTGTGCCAGGCACAGATCGAAGTTTGGCTGGCAAAAGGCAGACCGGATGCCGCGCGGTCCTGGTTGCAGATGTGGGAGCAGGCCAATTCGGAACACCCGGCGATCGAATTCAATCGGCGGCGTTTGAGGAAGCCGAATATCTGGCAAAAAATCACCGGCAGATAAAAAGGTGTCGGACTCCTCGAGTGAAGTCCGACGCCTGAACCTGCCCGGAGCAGCAATTACGTGCCTTCCTGCCAGCTGGCCAGGTATTCACGCTGCTCGTCGGTGAGGGTGTCGATCGTGACGCCCAGGCTGTGCAGCTTGAGGCGGGCAATCTCGCGGTCGATCTCCTCGGGGATGGTGTACACGTCCGGGGCGAGCCTGCCGGCGTTCTGGCGCATGAACTCGGCGCCCAGGGCCTGATTGGCGAAGCTCATGTCCATCACTGCCGCCGGGTGGCCTTCGGCTGCCGCCAGGTTGATCAGACGCCCCTCGCCGAGCAGATTCAGCCGGCGCCCATCCCGAACGGTGTATTGCTGCACAAATGGCCGCACCTGGCGCGGCTCGCCGGCGCTCATGGCTTCGAGCGCCGTGATGTTGATCTCGGCGATGAAGT
>DAOTYS010000200.1:0-10051 GCA_034434575.1 Thermoflexales bacterium | reverse complement strand
CGGACTCGCGGTACCAGGCAATCATCCGACATCATTCGTTGGCCGTCATCGGCGACACACCCTATTTTCATTCGCTGTGGTGAACCACCGGTTCATGGGCAACTCCTTGAATAGCTCCCGACTTCATCACGCGCCATCGCCGCAGACAGGCGGCAACAAAAAAGCTTCTACCGTGCGCGCATCTACGGTAGAAGCTATCAGTCGAACCGACGGTTATTGCCCGGGTCGTCCGGCCCTGCGGACCGAATCCCCGGCAACGGGGTGGAACCCCACGGCGAGCTTCATCGCCTGGTCAGGAGTGTACGCCGGCCGCAAAGGATGTCAAGCAGAAACAAGGTGTGACCGGTGTTTTGCGTGGGCGAAATTCGGGGCGCTGCAACGGTGTCAGCCCGCATCTTCCAGCATTTCTCCAATCTCCTGCTTGACCTGGGGCAACCGCTCTGTAATCGCTTTCCAAACCAGACGGTAATCCACGCCAAAGTAGAAGTGGATCAGCCTGTCCCTCATGCCTGCCATCTCTTTCCATGGAATTGTGGCATGTTGCTGGCGCGCCTCATCGGGTATTTGCTTTACCGCTTCCCCAATGACTTCAAGTTTTCGTATTACAGCGCTGGTGGTCTTGTCGTCTGCCTGGAACGTATCGAAGTCCATTCCTGCGATAAAGGTCTCAATACTCTCTATCGCTGCCAGAACGTCCTTCAGGTAAAGCGCATAGTTCCTCATACGGTGATGACTTGCTCGAGAACAGTGTCTTGCAGTTCTGCGCGCAGAGATCTTTTGGGCACGACATCCACCGGTCGCTGGAATAGCTCTTCCAGCCACAAAGCCAGTCCAACCAGGTCGAACAAATCAGCGTTGTCGTCAAACTCTGCCAGAAGGTCGATATCGCTGTCTGCCGTCTGCTGTCCGCGAACGAAAGAGCCAAATAAGTCAATACTCCTGACTTTGTAGCGTTTGACAATCACAGGCTTTACTGTTCTCAATGTGGCCAGCACATCTTCTGCATTCATGGCATGTTCTCTTGCTTCTCAAACCAGCTTCGCCGCCTGCCGTCCAGTCAGATGCGCGCAAACACCTTGAGCGCTCAGGCGCTTTCTATAGGCGGCGCGTCGAAGAATCACTTGTAATTCTAACGTCAGTTGCAACTGCTCCGGCAGAATGGGCGCCGTTCACGGCCGGGGCAGCAATATCCTCTCGCTGGCAGACTTGTCACGCCAAGTGAAGCAAAGCATAACAGGAAAGCAGCCGGGCCGGCTGCTATTCAAGAATGCCCTTTGCCAGCGCAGCCTGCACCAACTGCGCACGTGTGCGCAGACCCAGCTTCTCCATGCCGCGCCCCCGATACGTCTCGACTGTTTTCACGCTCAGCGATAACCGCTCCGCGATCTCGGCGTTGGTATAGCCGCGCGCCACCAGACGCAACACCTCGGCCTCGCGCTCAGACAGCGTCTGCCAGAGTTCATCGTGGGCCGGGCCGGGCGAGGGTTTGTGCGCCGGCGCGACCAGATCACTCAACAACGAGCGGGTCAAAGCGGAGTGAACATAGACCTCGCCGCGCAGGACGGCCTGGATGGCGTTGATCAACTCGCTGTCGGCGGCCCTCTTCAGCACATAGCCGGCGGCGCCTTTGCGCAATGCCTGACGCAGGTAGCTCTCGTCGTCATGCATGGTGAGAACGAGAATGCGCGCCGATGGGGCCAGGCGCCGCAGCGCCGGCAGCGCCTCGATGCCGCTCAGACCGGGCATGGTCAAATCGAGCAGGATCAGATCGGGCTGCAACGACTCAGCCAGCGCCAGCGCCTCGCGCGCGTCGCCGGCTTCGCCGGCCACGATCAAATCGGGCTGGCTGTTGAGCAGCAGCCGCAGGCCGGCGCGCAATACGCTGTGATCATCCACCAGCAAAATGCGAGCGGGTGAAGCATCGGACATAGTGCTTCATCTTACACCGTGGCGCGCAGACAAACATGCGACAATTCGCTCCGCGTCCACGACAGGCAAACGCCTCAAACCGCCGGCGTCCGCTGAGCTTGTCGAAGCGGAGCTTGTCGAAGCGGAGCTTGTCGAAGCTGAGCTTGTCGAAGCGGAGCCTGTCGAAGGGCTGAGGACGAGATGCGGGAGCGTGCAAATTGAACAAGAGAATCACAATGGCGCGAGCTTTTGCCCCTGCAAGCGCCGCGATGGCGATCCTGCTGGCAGGGTGTGTCAGAAGCGCGCCGGCGGCGCCGGCCATCACGCCGGGCGCGCCACCCCGCGCGCAGATCACCGTTGCCGCAGCAGCCGACTTGCAGTTTGCGTTCACCGACATCGCCCGGCTCTTTGAAGCGCAGACCGGCCGCACCGTCACGCTTGTGTTCGGGTCCACGGGGCAACTGGCGCAACAGATCGAACACGGCGCGCCCTACGACCTGCTGGCGGCGGCCAACATCCAGTATGCGCAGGCGCTGGCAGACAAAGGGTTGATCGCGCCGGACTCGATCGCCCTCTACGCGCGCGGACGGATCGTTCTGGCCGTGAACAAGCAATCCACTCTCAAGATCAGCCGGCTGGAAGACCTGACAGCCCCTGATATCCTGCGCGTGGCGATCGCCAACCCGGATCACGCGCCCTATGGCATTGCGGCGAAACAGGCGTTGGAGGCGGCCGGCGTGTGGGAGGCGGTCAAGCCCAAACTCGTGCTGGGCGAGAATGTTCGCCAGGCGCTCCAGTTTGTGCAAACCGGCGACGCGCCGGTCGGCATCGTGGCGCTGTCGGTGGCCGGTGTGCCCGAGATCGACTACACGTTGATCGACGACCGCCTGCATCAGCCGCTGGATCAGGCGCTTGGCGTTGTGGCCGCTTCAAAAAACAAAGAGATCGCCGCCGCGTTTGCAGCGTTTGTCAATGGCGATCAGGGCCGGCCCATCATGCGCCGGTATGGATTCCTGTTGCCGGATGAAATTCCACGCTGATTACGGTTCGGCAAGCTCACCGGACGACTGAGTGCCAGCCATGTTGTTCAATCGAGAATGGACGCCGCTGGAGTTGTCACTCTGGATTTCGGCATGGGCCGGCATCCTGGCGCTGCTGACCGGCGCTGCGCTGGCCTGGGTGTTTGCGCGCGTCTCTTTTCGCGGCAAGTGGTTCGTGGAAGGGATGACCATGCTGCCGCTGGTCCTGCCGCCGACCGTGCTGGGTTTCTACCTGTTGAACGCCCTGGGCCGGCGCGGCATCGGCCCGCTCTTCGAGCAGACCTTTGGTTTCACGCTGGTGTTTTCCTGGACGGGCGCCATCGTTGCCGCCACCATAGCCGCGCTTCCGCTGGTCATCCAGACAGTGAAGCCCGGCATCCTTGCGCTGAATCGAGAGACCGAGGACGCGGCGCGGGTCGATGGATGCAATGAGTTGCAGGTGCTGCGCTACGTCACACTCCCCTTGATTCGAGGCAGTTTGACCGGCGGCGGCATTCTCGCATTCCTGCGGGCGCTTGGCGAGTTCGGCGCGACCCTGATGGTGGCCGGCAACATCCCCGGCCGCACGCAGACGCTCTCCATGGCCGTGTACGACGCCGTGCAGGCCAACGACATGGCAACCGCCAACCAACTGGTGCTGATGCTGTCGCTGATCACCTTTGCGCTTCTATTCGTCGCCATTCGGATCAACGACGCGCTGCGCGTCGGCGCCTGACGATTGCCTGCGGCGCAGCGCGCTGCCACAGCGCGAGAGCGTCCGTTGAGCCTTATGCGCAGGGGATTTCGACAAACACGCTGGCGCCCTGCCCCGGCGCCGACTCGATAGTCAGTTTGCCGCCCAATAGCTCGGCGCGCTCACGCATGCCGTACAGACCCAGACGCTGATCAGCAACCCCGGCCAGGGCTGGATCGAATCCATGCCCGTCATCCTCAATGACCGCGCGCGCCTGGCCATCCTGCCGCTCGATCATCACACTGGCCGCGCGCGCGCCGGAATGCCGGGCCACATTGGTCAGCGATTCCTGCACGATGCGGTAGAGCGCCGTTTCAACCTCGCTGGGCAGGCGCCCTTCGCTCAACCCGCGCAGCGCCAGATCGACATGAATGGGATAACGCGCGCCAAAGTCGGCCACATAGCGTTCGATCGCCGCCTGAAGGCCGAGGTCGTCCAGCACACTGGGCCGCAATTGCAGCGCCAGGGTGTGCACCTCGTCCAGCGTGTGCGCGGCGATCGCGCGCAAGGCTTCCGCGTGGTCGCGCACCTCAGGCTGATTGCACAGCCCGCTCATCGTGCGCAGCCCCACCAGCAACGAGGTGAGCGATTGGCTGGCGCTGTCGTGCAGTTCCCTGGCGATGCGCTTGCGCTCGTCTTCCTGGGCTGTA
Source organism: Thermoflexales bacterium (assembly GCA_034434575.1). GTDB lineage: Bacteria > Chloroflexota > Anaerolineae > J036 > Brachytrichaceae > Roseilinea. The sequence continues at coordinate 5,720 of DAOTYS010000200.1, read as the reverse complement.
ATCACGGCTTTCACATATTGCGCGCGCAATTGCTCGCGCTCGGCGCGCTCTTCGCCGGCCCGGCGCAACGCCGCCACCATCTCGTTGAATGCAACCGATAGCTCGCCAATCTCATCGTCGGCCCAGCGGTGAACCTGCTGGGTGAAATCGCCGCGCCCGACGGCTTTGGCCGCCTGCACCAGATTCAGGATGGGGCGCGTGAGCAGCCAGGTGAGAAAGGCGGCGGCTGTGATGCCAATCAGAGACACAACGACAGTGGTGAGCAACAACTGGCCGGTGACCGACTCGACCGCCCGATTGACCATGACTTCGGACAGGCCGACGCGAGCGACGCCGGCCCGGCCCTCGAAGATGGGCACAGCCGTGTCCCAGATCGGCCCTTCGTCCGTGTTCACCAGGCGCGTTCGGTGATGCTCGTCCGGCCCCGCCTGATTGGCGTCCAGCAGCCCGATCGGGAACCCATTCCCAAACGTATGCACCAGCACGCGCCCTTGCGGATCGATCACAAAGGCATAGCGCACATTCGCGTTGTTCGCCAGGGTTGCCTGCAACAACTGATGCAGGCTGTACAGATCGTTGATGAGCAGCAGATCGGTGGCGCGGGCGGCCAGGTCTCGCGCCACCGAAATCGACTGCTCCTGGAGCTGCGCCTCCATGGTGCGCACGACTGTCTGGCGCACCTGCAAGGTCACGCCCAGACCAAGCAACAACACCAGCGCCAGCACGATGCCCAGGATTTTGGTGCGGATGCTGACCGCGCCGGCCAGCATCCACAATCGATCAAGCCAGGGGCGGAGCCATCCAACGGTCATGGCGCAGGCGCTCCCGCGCGATTCAACATGTCGCGCACCGAATCGTAGGCGCTATCGTCAATAAGAACGAAGCGATCGACGCCGATGGCCTGTAGCGCCGCCTTGCCGGCGCCGTGCGGGTCGTCACTGAGGTCGAGCAGGGCCTGTCGCAGTTCCGCTTTGAGTTGCGGGCGCGCGTCGGGGCGCACCACCACCGGCGGGATGCCGAAGGGAGGCGATCGGTGAATGACGCGCGTCTTGTCGCGCAGCGCCGGGTCGCGCCGGATGGCGAAGTCGTACACCAGACTGTCCACCGCCGCCCCATCGGCCAGCCCCTCCGCCACGGCGCGGATGGCGTCATCGTGGCTGTAGGTGAAGAAGGTGCGAGCAAAGAAGGTGTCCGGCGTCGCGCCGAGTTGCTGCACCAACCACGTCGGGTACATGCGGCCTGATGTGGACATCGGATCGGTGAAGGCGAATACTTTGTCGCGCAGATCGGCCATGCTGCGCGCTGCGCTCCCGGCCGGCACGATCAACACAGAGTGGTAGACCGCCGCGCCATTGACCTGCGGCGCGGCCAATAGCTCCATGCCGAACTGGTCGTGGCCGGCCACGTATGCGCTGGTGCACACAAACGCCACATCGACCTCGCCCTGCTCCAGCAGGTCATTGACCTCAGCGTAGGTGCGGCGCTGCACCAGTTCGACCGGGCGCGACAAGCGCCGGCTGAGATAGTCGAGCAGGGGTCGATAGCTCTCCACCGTGCCGCGCGGCGAGATGACTGCGGCAACTGCCACGCGCAGGGGAATCACGCGGGCTGATTGGGTCGGCAGAGGTTCCAACTGTGACAGGCGAATCGCCGGCGCTGCCGGCGCGCCGGCGCAGGCAGACAACAAAAAAGCGATGAGCAACACCACACATGCGCGCATTGGCGATCTCGCAATCCCTGACTCCAGCGCAGGATGCGCTGGCATTATACGAGCCGCCCGATTGCCGACATCTCCAGCGGCGCGCCAATCACATGACATTTGTCAGTTGCGCGCCGGCTCGCGCGGCGTACAATCACATTCATCGATTCGAATGTGATTTGCCATGCGCGAAGACGATCAACTCTCCCGCCTGTTCAAGGCGCTGACGCACCCGGCCCGTTTGCAGATTCTGGACCTGCTGCGCGACGGCGAGCAGTGCGTGTGCCATATGGAAGCGCACCTGAGCTACCGGCAGGCATACATCTCACAGCATCTGGCCGTCCTGCGCGAGGCCGGGCTGATCGAAGACCGGCGCGACGGCTGGAATGTCTACTATCGCGTCACCGAACCGGGCGTGTATGAGGTGATGGATCGGGCGCGCGCGATAGCCGGCGTCCGCGTTCCCAAACGCGCCGGGCGACGCGCGGCTGCCGCCTGCCCGTGCCCCAAGTGCAGTTCAGAGAACATCGGCGCAGCGTCGGGTGTGATTCCTGTCGAGCGCATCGTCGCCGCGTGACAGTTGAGCCCAGAAGAGACAACCGTTGACCATGCGCGCACAGATCACATTCATTTCTACGAATATGTTCACTGCGGCGAGTTTACTCACCTGCGGTTAGAGGAGGCATCCGTTGGACATCGGCGCTTATATCGTCAAGTTTCTGCAAGGGGGCCTGGGTAACCTGGCCGCATATCTGGCCGCGCACGTCTTGCTGTGCCTGCTGCCGGCGTTCTTCATCGCCGGCGGCCTGTCCACCCTCGTGCCCAAAGAATCTGTGACGCGCTTCCTGGGGCGCAAGGCGCCCAAGTTCATCGCGTATCCGGCCGCGGCGCTGGCCGGCAGCGTGCTGGCAGTGTGCTCCTGCACCATCGTGCCGCTGTTTGCCGGCATCTACAAGAAGGGCGCGGGGCTGGGGCCGGCGATCACGTTCCTCTTCTTCGCGCCGGCCGGCAACATCCTGGCGCTGGCCTACACCGGCGTGGCGCTGGGGCCGGAGTTTGCCGGCGCGCGCATCATCCTGTCGCTGACTTTCGGCGTCAGCATTGGCCTCATCATGGCGTTGGTCTTCCGGCGCGACGACCAGGCGCACGCCGAGGCCAACGACGCTGCATTCGTCGGCCATGGCGGCCTCAAACGCATGACTGTGGTCTTTCTGCTGGCGATGGTTGCTCTGCTGATCTTCGGCACGCTCAAAGTGCCGGCGCTGCTCAACACCTACGCCTCCTTCACCCTGCCCATCCCCGGCGTCGAGGCGCTTCAGCAAACCTTGTTCAACCTGATTCCCTTTGACCCTGCCAAAGGCGAAGAAGGCGTCACCGTGCAAGGGCTGGTCTTGATCGGACTGCTGGTGTTGATTGGCCTGACCGCCTGGCGCGGCCTGGGCAAAGTGGATGAGGGCTATAACCGCTGGACGTGGGTCTCGCTCGGCCTGATCGCCGTGACGCTCGGCGTGGCAGCCGTTGGGGTGCAACCCACTGCGAGCGGCGCGCAGATCGACCTGACCGGCAAGTTCTTCGGCGTGTTGCTCATGCTGGCGGCCATCTGGCAGATCGGGCGGCGCTACTTCGAGGACTACGAAATCCAGCAATGGCTGTGGGAGACATGGCGTTTCGTGCGGCAGATTTTCCCGTTGCTGATCGTGGGCGTATTTGTGGTCGGCGTGATTCGCCAAATCATCCAGCCAGAGTGGATCCAAGCCATCGCCGGCAGCAATACGCTGGTCGGCAACCTGGCCGGCGTGGTCTTTGGTGTATTCATGTACTTCCCGACGCTGGTAGAAGTGCCGATCGCCAAAATGTTCCTGTCGCTGGGCATGCACCCCGGCCCGCTGATCGCCTATCTGATGGCCGACCCCGAACTGAGCCTGCAAAGCATCCTGATGATCTCGGTCATCATCACGCGGCGCAAGGCGTGGACCTACGCCGGGCTGGTGGCCGTGTTCAGCGCGGCGTCCGGCTTGATCTATGGCGCGTGGGTCGATGGCGCCAGCATGTGGCTGCTGCTGGGCTACGTGGCCGGCTTCGTGGCGCTGCTGGGCGCGGCGCTGTATCTCATCAGCCGGCGCAATGCCCGTCTGGCGCCGCCGCGCGCGCAAACCTCATAACCCGTCATTTTTTGAGCGCGGCGGGCGCATGGCCTGCCTGCATTCAATCCTGTATCGAAAGGAGAACACACAATGGAGATCAAAATTCTGGGTTCCGGCTGCGCCAAGTGCAAGAAGCTGGAAGCGCTGGCCCGCGAAGCCGTCAATGAGTTGGGCGTGCAGGCGAATGTGACGCACGTGACCGACATGAACGCCATCATGGCCTACCCCATTCTCAGCACGCCGGGTCTGGTCATCAACGAGCAGTTGAAGACCTCGGGCCGGCTGCCGCGCAAGGAAGAGATCGTGGCCTGGCTGAAGGAGGCTGTGAACTGACATGGCCAACGACACTTGCGCCTGCAATGGCTCGAACACGCTGGTCTTCGCCTGCTCCGGCGGGTCGAACGTCGGACAGATTGCCAACGCTGCCGCGCTGGAACTCGACCGGCGCGGCAGCGGACGCATGTATTGCCTGATCGGCGTCAGCGCGCACCTCGGCGGCATGGTGGACTCGGCAGCCGGCGCGGACTATCGCATCGTGATCGATGGCTGCCCGGTGGCGTGCGCGCGCAAGGCGACCGAACACGCCGGCGTCAGCGCGGATCGCCACATCATCGTGACCGAACTGGGCATTGCCAAAAACCATGTGTTTGAATGGACAGCAGAGCAAGTCGCGCGCGTAGTCGAAGCCGCGCAGGCCGGCGCGCCGATGGGTCGTATGACAGGCGACGCATGTTGCGGCGGCAGTGAGGCCGGTTGCGGCTGTCATTGAATCTTGTTCAAAGAGGTGAACGCATGAGTCAGACGTCCTCAGTCAGCGCGACGGTTGCCCCAGCGGCGCCGCGCCGGCTGTCCACGCTCGACCGGTTTTTGACCCTGTGGATCTTTCTGGCGATGGCGATCGGCGTCGGGCTGGGCGCGCTGCTGCCCGAAGTCGAGCACTTCATCAATCAGTTCCAGGTTGGCGCGACGAACATTCCGATCGCCATCGGCCTGATCCTGATGATGTATCCGCCCTTCGCCAAGGTCAAGTACGAGGAGCTGGGGGAAGTCTTTCGCAACCGCAAGGTGCTGGCCATCTCACTGATCCAGAACTGGCTGGTGGGGCCGGTTCTGATGTTTGCGCTGGCGATCATATTCCTGCGCGACAAGCCGGAGTACATGGTCGGCCTCATCATGATCGGTCTGGCGCGCTGCATCGCCATGGTCATCGTATGGAACGAGCTGGCCAAAGGCGACACCGAGTACGCCGCCGGCCTGGTGGCCTTCAACAGCGTCTTTCAGGTCTTGTTCTACAGCGTGTACGCCTGGTTCTTCATCACCGTGCTGCCGCCCCTGTTCGGCATGCAGGGCGAAGTGGTGCAGATCGGCATCGGCCAGATCGCTGAGAGCGTGTTCATCTATCTGGGCATCCCGATGATCGCCGGCTTCGCCAGCCGTTTCCTGCTCATCCGCGCCAAAGGGCGCGCATGGTATCAGACGCAGTTTGTGCCGCGCATCAGCCCGATCACCCTGATTGCGCTGCTGTTCACCATCGTGGTGATGTTCAGCCTGAAGGGCAATCTGATCGTGCAGATTCCGCTGGATGTGGTGCGCATCGCCATTCCGCTGGCGCTGTACTTCGTGCTGATGTTCCTGGTCAGCTTCTGGATGGGCAAGAGCCTGGGGGCGGATTACACGAAGACCACCACCATGTCGTTCACGGCGGCCAGCAACAACTTCGAGCTGGCGATCGCCGTGGCCGTGGCCGTGTTCGGCATCCGCTCCGGCGAAGCGTTTGCGGCGGTGATCGGTCCGCTGATCGAGGTGCCGGTGATGATCGGCCTGGTGAACGTGGCGCTGTTCTTCCAGCGGCGCTTCTTCGCACATGAGTTGCAACC
>DAOTYS010000199.1:0-3548 GCA_034434575.1 Thermoflexales bacterium | reverse complement strand
CAGATGCACCCGGCCATCAACCTGCTGCCGGCTGCGCTGTCGAAGCGCGCGCCTGTCGTGGTGACCTTTCACGATCTGCGCGCGCCTTACCTTTTCCCCAAAGCCGGCCCGCTGCGCCGGCAAGCCATTCTCGTCATGGCGCGCGCGGCGCGGGCGGTCATCGTCACCAACGCGGAAGACGAGGACACCTTGCGCCGGGCCGGCCTGGCGCAGGTGTTCCGCGTGCCGATCGGCAGCAACATTGCGCCGGCCAGGATCGAGGGATTCGATCGCGGCGCCTGGCTGCGCGCGCGCGGCGCGCCGGAGAGCGCGCTCACGGTGGGGTATTTTGGTTTCCTCAACGAGAGCAAGGGCGGCGAGACGCTCATCCGCGCGCTGGCCGAGGTGCGGGCGCAAGGGCTGGACGTGAAGCTGGTGTTGATCGGCGGCCAGACCGGCGACAGCGACCCGACCAATCAGCGCTACGCGCGCCGGTTGATGGAGCTGGCCGGCGCGCTGGGCGCGCAGGCGCACATCATCGCCACCGGCTTCCTCGACCCGGGCGGCGTCAGCGCAGCATTTGCCGCCTGCGACTGCATGGCCCTGCCCTACCGCGACGGGGCCTCGCTGCGCCGGGGGACGCTGATGGCTGCGCTGGCGCATGGCAGCGCCATTGTGACGACGACCCCGCGCGTGGCGCTGCCCGAATTGCAAGACGGCGAAAACGCGTTGTTCGTCCCGCCCGATGACCCGCCGGCGCTGGCCGCCGCCATCCAACGCGCGCTGACGGACCCGGCGTTGCGCCGCAAGCTGCAAGCCGGCAGCCGGCGCGCCAGCCGGCTATTTGCATGGGATCACATTGCCGCCGAAACGACGCGCGTTTTCGAGGCTGCAATCGGGCGATATAAACCACGCAGAAACAAAGAACACGAAGGGGAAGGAAGATAAAGCCGCCTTCGCGCGTTTCGTTCGCTGGGGTGAGTCTAAGACTGCTTTGTGCGCTTCGTTGCTTCGTGATTCATTGCTGGATCGATCAGCAGCAGGCGTGCTCCCACACGCGCAACCCGAAGCGGCTGAGGTAAATAGGAATGCTGCGATAGCCTTTGCCCTCGGACTCGATGGCGCGAAGCATGGCCCGCTTTTCATGCGACAGACCGCCGCACAGCAGGGTGACCGAGCCGCCTTCGCCGCCGGCGCCGTTCACTTTCCAGCCGATGGCGCCGTGCGCCTGCGCGATCTCGATGACACGGCGGGCGTCGGAACCGACCAGCGCTGGATTGAGATTGGCCTGCGCTTCGGTGTTCTCGATCATGGCTCGTCCGAGCGCCGCAAAGTCGCCGGCGTAGACTGCGTCGCGCGATTTCTCGGCCGTCACGCGCAAGGCCTGGATGCGCTTGTTGTTCGGGCCGGCGTCTTCCAACTCACGGATCACCTGCTCGTGCACCTGCGATGAATCATGAGTGCGTCCGAGGAAAATCAGCGCCAGCCGGCGCTCCAACTCCCACCAGGTGGCATTGGGCACGTACAACTGGGACACGCTGGCATAGGGGTACTGCACCATGTCGATGTAGTTGATCCCGCCATAGGCCGCGCACAACTGGTCCTGGATGCCGCACTGGCGCTTGAGCATGTCCACTTCAATCGACTGGGCGATATAGGCCACCTCGTGCGGGGTGAGCCGGCCCGGCGTGAGCTGGTCGAGCGCGCCAACCAGCGCAACCGCCACAGCGGCCGATGTGCCGGTGGATGCGCCGCCGGGCATCTCGCTGAAAATCGTGACGCGCACGGCCACATCCCTCGGCACGCGCATCCGCTCGATAGCCGCCTCGATCAACGGATGATGTTGCCAGCCATTGACCGGATTGACAGCGAATCGCTCGTCGTAGTTCTCGGCATACACGAGGATGCGATCTGGCTGTGTATCAGCGGGAAAGACTTCGATCTGAACTTCGACATAGGGATACACGCCAATGTTGAATATCTTGCCGTGGCCGGCAAACCAGGTGTCGGTCCATCCGCCGTTGTCGCAGATGCGCGTCGGCGCGACGCTGTTGACGATGCGCAGGGGCGGCTGACTGACGCCAGAGTGTGGGCGCGGGTTCGGTTGAGGATGCGTGGAAGTCGTCATGGACAGAGTGCGATCTCCGATTGGATGAAGTGCCGGGATTGTAGCCGATGGCGCGGTGGCGCCGGCCGGCCAGCGGCTGCGCCATGCCGGGGGTCAATCGAGCGGACTGCGGACGGCTCTGGGGCCTTTGTTCAGCACGTGGGTGTAGATCATCGTCGTGCTCACGTCACTGTGGCCCAGCAGTTCCTGCACGGTGCGGATGTCATAGCCGGCTTCCAGCAAATGGGTGGCGAACGAATGTCGGAAGGTGTGACATGTCACGCGCTTCGGAATGCCGGCGTGACGCGCAGCGGATGCCACTGCCTTTTGCAGTCCGCTCTCGTGGGCGTGGTGGCGGTATAGCTGGTTTGATTGCGGGTTTTGCGGGTCTTTGGAAAGGCTTCTGGATGGGAAGACGTACTGCCAGACCCACTCACGATTGGCGTTCGGATATTTGCGCGCCAGGGCATACGGCAGATCAACATAGCCATACCCTTTGGCCAGGTCGTGATCGTGCTGGCGTTTGACGCGGGCCAGATGCTGCTGGAGCGGTTGCGCGAGACTGGCCGGCAGCATGGTCACACGGTCCTTTTCACCTTTCCCGTCGCGCACGATGATCTGGCTTTGCGCGAAGTCAATATCCATGACGCGCAGCCGCAAACATTCCATCAAACGCAGTCCGCTGCCATAGAGCAGACGCGCCATGAGCTGGTATTCGCCCGGGACGAACTGTATAATCCGCGTTACCTGCTCTTTGGTTAGCACGGTGGGCAGATGGGCGGGCTTTTCGGCGCGCGCCATGTTGAGTGAATCGAAGAGGGCCGGGTCGTCGCGATGGAGCACATTGCGATAGAGGAACAACAAGGCAGCCAGCGCCTGATTCTGGGTCGAGGCAGCGACGTGCTCGTGAGTTGCCAGATGGGTCAGAAAGGCTTCGATTTCAGGCCGGCCCATGTCGTTCGGATGGCGCTTATCGTGGAAAAGGATGAAACGTTTGACCCAGTGGACATAGCTTTCCTCAGTGCGCCGGGAGTAGTGCTTGAGGCGAATTGCGTCGCGCACCTGGTCGAGCAGTTTTTTCGGACGAGAAGGGTTGGACGGTGAAGGTGTTGAGTCGGCCATGTCCAGATTATACAGAAACAAAGGCCGACTCGGATCGGCCTAACGAGGTATACAGGCCTGTTTAGGCCGACCGGAGTCGGCCTAAAGTGACAAGGGATTTCGTCTGTCTAATCTATGTTAGGCCGCTTCGTTCAGAATGTAGCAGAGGAAAGTACAATGAAATTCGGCATCAGAAAACCATCTTTGAAAAAACGGGTTGCAGCTCGAACTTCGTGGAAACGGGCTGTGCGTCATAGTTTGGGGTTGAAAGCCCCCCGAGGGTATGGTTGGATTACTAATCCCAAGAAAGCAGCATACAATAGGATTTACAATAGAACCACTAAAGGCTGTGGATCCCTCC
>DAOTYS010000198.1:0-14712 GCA_034434575.1 Thermoflexales bacterium | reverse complement strand
ACCTGCGCGCACCCGTGTCAAACTCCTTTGCGGACTCGCGGTACCAGGCAATCATCCGACATCATTCGTTGGCCGTCATCGGCGACACACCCTATTTTCATTCGCTGTGGTGAACCACCGGTTCATGGGCAACTCCTATAACGCTCACTCCGCCGATATATTGGTGTGCGGAATTACGACAAACCTATCCCCCGGCCCGTACTCGGAAGTGCTGATGGCGAATGACGTCGAAGTGCCGGGATCGCTCCGGCATATCAGCAGGATCAAGGCTGACACAATAGCTTCGCTTGATCAGTCTTTGGTCATCAAGCCGATCGCGCGTGTGAAAATCCCCGTATTCGTGAGGGTCCTTGCGCACGTGTCGAAGCTGGTCGCATTACCCTGACGAAGTTCCCGAAGCGCATCCACGCAATTGTGTTCTCAGTGCGCTGGATGCGATTCTATGGTAGTTCGATCTGCTTTGGCCCGTGGCCCATTGCAAGGGCTCACACTGGCGCATCCATCGCGTTGCCTTCCACCAGCACGTCGCGCGCGCCGACCAGCTTGACCCCCGCTTCCACGTTGCCGACGATGCGGTTGTTTTGCGCCAGGCTGTCACGCGCCCGCTCCATCAGCACGCCCACGCGGTTGTCGGTGATGGTGTTGCCCCGAATGGTGAAGTGGCGGCAGCGAATGGCGGCCGGCCCTGACGCCGGATCGGCTCGCTCAGACCAGACGTGAACGCCGATCTCGTTGCGCCTGAAGGTGTTGTCGATCACAGCCGTGTCGTAGCTTTCGGCGCACTCCGGGAACCATTCGGTGAACGCCGGCTGTGCGCCGGCCCACAGTTGCGCGCCCTCCCCGTTGCGCTCGAACGTGTTGCCGGCGATGGTGTTGTGGTGGCCCTGTTCGATGGCGACGCCGGCGATGCGGTTGCCCCGGATCGAGTTGCCTTCCACCAGCGTGTGGCTGGAGTATCCCAGCCAGAACCCGTAGTTGCAGGCGTCGGCCCGGTTATTGCGGAAGATGTTGCGCTGTGAGAAGGTGGCCTCGAAGGCGATATTTGGGCTGTTGCTCCCGTCGTTGCGCTCGAACACGTTGTCGTTGCACGGCACTTTGATCTGCTCTTTGTGAAAGCCGCCGAGGAAGACGCCATCGCCGCTGCCGCGCAGCCGATTGGCCCGAACGATGTTGCGCGATGAACTGCACATGACGACCAGGCTGGCGGCGTCGGCTCCGTTGTGATACCGTTCACCGTCGGCCTGGTAGTGGTAGATGCGGCAGCAGAAGTCGGCTGTGTTGCGCTCGACTGTGTTTTCTGAGGACTCGTAGAGCAGGATGCCGTAGCCGCTGTTGTATGAGGCGTTGTTGCCGGCAACTTCGACGCGGTTGCAGCCATACAGCAGGATGCCGTTTTGCTGGTGTTGAACATCGTTGCTCAGCGCGAAACTGTCGATCACACCGCTGAAGAAAATGCCTCCGCCGTAGGCCTGGCTGCGGTCGAGCCACACGTCGAGAAACACATCCGGCCCGGCCAGTTCATGCGTGCGCGTCGCCTGGCAGCCTTCCACGCGGATGTTTGCGCCGGCATTGACCCAGATGCCGTGATAGAAGCGCTCGACCCGCAGATTGCGAATCGTCACCCCGCTGCGCTGGTTGACCGACACGCCGCGCCCGCGACATCCGTCGCCGATGATGAGCGCGTCGTTGCCGTCCAGCGTCACGCCGTCGCGCGCGATATGCAGGCCGTTGGGCAGGAAGTACACCCCCGGCTTGAGCGTGGTGTCGCGCGTGATCGTCATGCCGTCTTCGGGAACAATCCACTCTGACATAGGACTATCTTACGCGCATACGCGCGCCCTGCCGGCGGCTCAATCCAAAATCTAAAATCGAGCGTCATCTTGATACAATGCCCCGACATGAAAACTGCACTGGTCACCGGCGGCGCCGGCTTCATTGGCTCCAACTTCGTCCGTTACGCCCTGGAGAAGCATTCAGATTGGCGGGTGGTCGTGTTCGACAAGCTGACCTACGCCGGCAATCTCGACAACCTGAAAGATGTCGCCGAAAAGTTCGCTGGGCGCTACGCCTTTGTGCGCGGCGACATTGCCGACCGCGAAGCGGTGTCCGCCGTCATGCGCGACTATGCGCCGGCGCTCATCATCAACTTCGCCGCCGACACGCACGTGGATCGCTCGCTGATGGAGCCGGGCACGTTCATCATGACCGACGTGTACGGCACGTATGTGCTGCTCGAAGCCGCGAAGGAATACCAGGTCGAGCGTTATCACCAGATCAGCACCGACGAGGTGTATGGCGATATCGCCGAGCCGCTGCGCAGCGCGGAAAACGATCGGCTGCATCCCAGCAGCCCCTACTCGTCGAGCAAGGCCGGCGGAGATCTGATGTGCCTGGCCTACGCGCGCTCGTTCGGCGTGCCGGTCACCATCACGCGCGGCAGCAACAACATCGGCCCGTATCAGTACCCGGAGAAGGTCGTGCCCCTGTTCATCACCAACGCTATCGACAACCTGCCCCTGCCGCTCTATGGCGACGGTCTGCAAATGCGCGACTATCAGTATGTGCTCGACCATTGCGAGGGCATTGACGTGGTGATCGAGAAAGGGCAGGTGGGCGAGATCTACAACGTGGGCAGCGGCGTCGAAACCCGCAACATCGACCTGACCCATGCCATCCTGGATTTGCTGGGCAAGCCGCGCTCGCTGATCCAGCCGGTGAAAGACCGCCCCGGCCACGACCGGCGCTACGCGCTCGATGTGAGCAAGCTGCGCGCGCTGGGGTGGAGCAGCCGGCACACCTTCGCCCAGGCCATCGAAAAGACCGTGCGCTGGTATGTGGACAACGAGTGGTGGTGGCGCAAACTGAAGAGCGGCGAATACCTGGAGTATTACAAGCGACAGTACGCCGGCAGGGCGTTGTGAGTGGTGAGTGATGAGTGATGAGTGATGAGTGCTCAGTGCTGAGGGATCAATCATGGCGGGTGTGCAGAGGTTCGAGGATTTGATTGCCTGGCAGAAAGCCAGGACACTCACCAGGCGGATTTATCAAGTGACACGGGTTGGAACACTTGCCAGGGATTATGGGCTGGCGAATCAAATGCAGCGCGCGGCCGTTTCAATCATGGCAAACATCGCTGAGGGCTTCGAGCGGAGCGCGGCCGGGGAGTTTCAGCATTTCCTGTCCATCGCCAAAGCATCTTGCGCCGAGCTTCGCGCTGAGTTGTACACGGCCCGTGATGTTGAACATATCACTCCGATAGAGTTTGATGAACTGATGAATCTTGCCGAAGAAGTTGCCCGTCTGATCGGCGGCCTGAGGGCGTCTGTCGAGCGCCGGCGTAATGCCAGCCACTAGCAGCGCCGCACTCATCCAGCTCTCATCACTCATCACTCATCACTCATGTTTGAACTCACCTTCCTCGGCACGGCCGCTTCCACCCCCCTGACCCGGCGCGGTCTGCCGTCCATGCTCATCGCCCACGATGAGTACCGCTTCATGGTGGACTGCGGCGAAGGCACGCAGCGCCAGTTGCTGTGCAGCGGGCTGGGCTTTCGCCGGCTCGAACACATCCTCATCACCCACCCGCATCTCGATCACATCCTCGGCCTCGGCGGCCTGATCTCGACGCTGGCGCAATGGGAGACCTCGCTGGAGCGGGTGCATATCTACGGCGGCAAAGGCGCGCTTGACCGGGTCGAAGACCTGCTCTATCGCGTCGTCTTTCGCGGCGTGCGGCCGCCGCTGGAGCTGCATCTGGTCGATGTCCAACCGGGGCTGTTGTTCAAAGGTGAGGACTTCGATGTGGTGGCGTTTCCGGTTCAGCATCGCGGGCCGGATTGCTACGGGTATCTTTTCCAGGAGCACTCGCGCCGGCCATTCCTCAACGACAGGGCCGAGGCGCTGGGCGTGCCGGCCGGCCCGGAGCGCCGCCTGCTGGTGGCCGGCCAGCCCATCACGCTGCCCGATGGCCGGGTCGTCCAGCCCGATGACGTGCTGGGCGAGTTGCAGCGCGGCGTCAAGCTGGCTGTGACAGGCGATGTCGGCGAAACCAAAAGCCTCATCCAGATTATGCGCGGCGCAGACGCCATTGTCACCGAGGGCACGTACAACGACGCCGACGCCCCGCTGGCCCGCGAAAACGGCCATATCACGGTGGGCGAAGCCGCGCGTCTGGCGCGCGACGCCGGCGCGCAACAACTCATTCTCACCCACCTCTCCGGCCGCTACCGCGAGCGCGATCTGGAGGAAGAGGCCAAACGCTACTTCCCCAACGTGGTTCTGGCGCGCGATTTCGACACGTTCAAGATCAAGCGTGACGGCGCGGGATAAATCCTGCGCTACATGGAACGCCCTTTCAACTGCTGCGCGAGATCGGCTGGTTCTGTGACCGGCATCTGACACGCAAAGCGCCGGCACACATATGCCGTCGCCCTGCCGCCGATTGGCTCCCGCCCTTCGAGCAGGGGGATCGGCGAGGATGCGCCCGGCTTCTTCAGCGCCGCCACCTGATTGGGCCGGAATCCGTCGAACACGACCTGAAGCAGCGCCTGCGTGTCCGGCGCGCCGGGGTCGCCGACCAGAGCAACCTCTTGCGGCGCGTTGACGGCCAGATCATGGGCGATCAGCCATTGACCGAAGGCGGTGGGATAGCGCGGGATGCTCGCTTGCAGCCGCCCCAGCAGGCTCTCCGCAATCTCGACGTAGCGCGCCTCGCCGGTGTAAGCGCCCAGCTTCAGCAGGACGGTGGTTGCCATGGCGTTGCCCGACGGCACGGCGTTGTCTTGCAGATCGCGCGGCCGGGTGACCAGTTGCTCGTGGTCGTCGCTGGTGTCGTAGAAGCTGCCATCTTCGGCCTGGAAGTGATCGAGCGCCGCGTCCATCAATTCACGCGCGGCGACAAACCAGCGCGCGTCGAACGTGGTTTGATACAGTTCGATCAACCCTTCCGCCAGGTGCGTATAGTCCTCCAGATAGCCGTTGAGCCTGGCGCCATGGCCGTCTTTCCAGGCGCGGAACAGCCGGCCATTCGGCCCGCGCAGTTCGCGCAACAGGAAATCTGCGTTGCGGATGGCGATCTGCCGGTAGTCGTCTCGTCCCAGCGCGCGCGCCGCCTCGGCAAAGGCAGCCAGCATCAGGCCGTTCCACGCGGTCAGCACTTTTTCATCACGCCCCGGCTTGACGCGCTGCTCGCGCCGCGCAAACAGCTTGCGCCGGCATTCGCCCAGAATGTGTTCGAGCGCAGCGACATCCAACCCATGCGCATGCGCCACTGCCTCGACCGGGCGCGCGACATGCAGGATGTTGTGACCTTCCCAGTTGCCGGCGCGCGTCACGTCGTACACATCCCCGAACAGCACTGCTTCCGGCCCCAGCAAATCCCACACCTCATCCGCTGACCAGACGAAGAACTTGCCCTCTTCGCCTTCCGAGTCGGCGTCCTGGGTGCTGTAGAACCCGCCGGCGGGGTGAGTCATCTCGCGCGCCACATAGTCCAGGGTTTCGACAGCGATGCGCCGGTAGAGCGGGTTGCCGCTCCATTGCCAGGCGTGCAGATAGGCGCGCGCAAGCTGGCTGTTGTCGTACAGCATTTTCTCAAAGTGCGGAACCAGCCAGCGCGCGTCGGTCGAATAGCGGTGGAAGCCGCCGCCGAGTTGATCGTACATCCCGCCGTGGGCCATGGCGGTCAGCGTCTGGTCAATCATGCGGCGGGCGCGCTCATCGCCGGTGCGATGGGCGTGGCGCAACAGGAACTCAATCGTCATGGGCTGCGGAAACTTCGGCGCGCGGCCCCATCCACCATGCGCCTGGTCAAAGGCGTTGTTCAGCGCCTGAACCACGGCTTCAGCCAGGTCGGGGTCGAGCGCCGTCGCCGTCTCGCTCAGGGCCTGTTGTTGCCGGGCATAGAACTCGAGCAGGCTCTGCCGGGTGTGTTCGATTTTCTCCGGCTCGTTCACCCAGGCTTCGGCCAGCGCGGTCAACACCTGCTTGAACGACGGCATCCCGTAGCGCGAGGTTTTGGGGAAGTACGTGCCGGCGTAGAATGGCACGCCGTCGGGCGTCAGCCAGACGCTCATCGGCCAGCCGCCGTTGCCGGTCATGCCGACCACGGCTTCCATGTAGATGGCGTCAAGGTCGGGGCGCTCTTCGCGGTCCACCTTGATGCTGACGAAGTGGCGGTTCAGAATCTCAGCCGTCTCCGCGTCTTCAAACGACTCGTGTTCCATCACATGGCACCAGTGGCACGCGGCGTAGCCAATGCTCAGGAAGATCGGCTTATTCTCGGTTTTGGCCTTGCGCAGCGCCTCTTCGCCCCAGGGATGCCAGTCCACCGGGTTGTTGGCGTGCTGCAACAGATACGGGCTTGACTCGTGCGCTAAACGATTTGGCATGAGATTGTCCTTGCGGCAACCGTGTGTGGCTGCGCAGACCATTGTCGATGCGTAAGCTGAGCGAATGGTGAGGCCGGCCTGAGCCGCGCCGGCCCTTGCGCATCCGGCGATCCCACATCACAATCAGCTGCATCTTTTTTGCCGCGCGTCTTTGCCGCGCGCGCTGAGGTGAAGCATGGATCTGGAGACGGTTGATCGGCTTTTGACGACGACGCGCAGTGTGCGCAAGCGACTGGACTTTGCGCGCCCGGTCGAACGCGGGATCATCGAACGCTGCCTGGAGATCGCCGTGCAGGCCCCCACCGGCTCGAACCGGCAGAACTGGCATTTCGTCGTGGTCACCGACCCGGCCAAGCGCGCCGAGATCGGCCGGCTGTACCGCCAGTCGTTCAAGTTGTACGCGCAGGCGCTGCCGGCTTCGGGCGCGCGCAGCCACAGTAACGAGGGGCTGGCGGCGCAGAACCGCCGCGTGCGCGACTCGGCCTGGTATCTGGCCGACCACATGGGCGAAGCGCCGGCGCTGGTCATCTTCTGCATTGAAGGGCGGGTCGAAGACGCCGGCCCGATGGCGCAGGCCAGCGCCTATGGCTCGATTCTGCCGGCGGCCTGGTCCTTCATGCTGGCGTTGCGCGCGCGCGGCCTGGGCGCGGCCTGGACGACGTTGCATCTGCGCTACGAGAAAGAGGTCGCCGCGTTGCTGGGCATCCCCGACACCGTGACGCAGGCCGTGCTGATGCCGGTGGCCTGGTACACCGGCGACGACTTCAAGCCGGCGGAGCGATTGCCGGCCAGGGACAGGACGCACTGGAATGGCTGGTGATCTGCCGCAGGTCGTCATGTACACCGACGGCGGGTGCGACCCCAACCCCGGCCCCGGCGGCTATGGCGTCGTGTTGTTGTTTGCCGGCCAGCGCAAAGAGCTGTCCGGCGGCTATCGCCTGACGACCAACAACCGCATGGAGATCATGGCGGCCATTGCCGGGTTGAGAGCGCTGAACCGGCGCTGCCGCGTCACGCTGCACACCGACTCTGAATATCTGGCCAATGCCATGAGCAAGGGGTGGGCCAGGCGCTGGCGCGCGAACGGCTGGATGCGCAACAAGACCGATCCCGCGCTGAACCCCGACCTGTGGCAGGAGCTATTGGCGCTGTGCGAGCAGCACGAGGTGGCGTTCGTATGGGTGCGCGGCCATGCTGGCAACGCCGAGAACGAGCGCTGCGACCAACTGACCCGCCAGGCGCGGCGCAATCGCAATCTGCCGCCCGATCCCGGCTATCCCCCGGCGTCGAATGCCGGGCCGACGCTATTTGGCGCAGCACAGTGAATGCGCAAGGAGTTGCCCATGAACCGGTGGTTCACCACAGCGAATGAAAATGCCGCACCCGGTGGCATAACTGGGTTTGTGGGCGCATTTTCACTGGAGATGCCAGCATGACCATTGAACCCAATCGCCCCCTGTTTCACTTCACGCCCCCGATCAACTGGATGAACGATCCCAACGGGTTGGTCTGGCACGACGGCGAGTATCACCTCTACTACCAGCACAATCCCCATGGCAAAGCCTGGGGCCACATGAGCTGGGGCCATGCCGTGAGCGCCGATTTGCTGCACTGGAAGCATCTACCGGTTGCCCTGCGCGAAGCCCCAAAGCAGGGCTATACCATCTTCTCCGGCAGCGCAGTCGTGGATCATCGCAACACCAGCGGCTTCGGGCGCGACGGCATCGCGCCGCTGGTGGCGATTTACACCGCAGACTATCATCCCAACCGCGCCCTGGAGGATGTGCACCTTGCTTACAGCCTTGATCGCGGGCGCGCCTTCAGCGAATATAAAGGCAACCCCGTGTTGCGCGTCAACGATCCGAAGTTCGGCGACCCCAAAGTGTTCTGGCATGCGCCAACCGAACGCTGGATCATGGTTGCCATTCACGGCGCGGAACAAGGGTGGATCGATCTGTTCGCCTCCACCAACCTGAAGGATTGGACGTTGCTCAGCGCCTTTCACGCGCCGCAGGCTGCGCCCGGCATGTGGGAATGTCCCGATCTTTTTCCGCTGGTTGCGCCGGATGGGTCAGAACGCTGGGCGCTCAAAGTCAATACGGTGCTGCCGAACCAGCGCGGCGCGGTGACGCGCTATTTTCTGGGCGAGTTTGACGGGCGCGCATTTCACGGCGACCCACTGGCGCCCCAGATGGTCTATCCCGACGGCGACCCCATCTACGCCGAAGTGACCTATAACGATGACCCGCAAGGCCGGCGCATTTTGATCGGCTGGATACGACAGACGCCGCGCGACGAGCGAGCGTGGACCGGCATGCAGTCCATTCCGCGCGAGGTGTCTCTGCGCGAGATTGGGGGGCAGCAGCGCCTGTGCCAGTGGCCGATCGCCGAGATGCAGACCTTGCGCCGCGCGCATCACGTGGTCACCCGCGCTAACCTGACCGGCGCCGCGCCGGTGTTGACCGGCGGACAGGCCGGGCTGGGCGCGTGGGAAGTGGCCGCCCAATTCGACCCCGGCACGGCCAGCGAGTGCGGCATCGAGATTCATCTCGCGCGCAATGCAACAGCCCGCGCCGGCTACTCTGCCGCGACGGGCGAACTGTTCGTGGATGCGCCCGAACGTCCGCGCCTCGCCATGCCCTTGCGTCATGCCGGCGGGCAGGTGAACTTGCGCGTGTTTGTCGATCGCGGCGCGCTGGAGGTGTTCGGCGGGCAAGGGCAGGTCGCCATCAGCGCGTTGCTCGAGCCGGAAACGGCGTGTGTCGGGCTGGGCGCGTTTGCGCTGGACGGCGCGGCGCGCCTGGCGACGCTGGACGTTTGGGAGCTTGAGGGGGTTCTTCATGAATGAGGCGGAGTTTCTCACTGCCGCGCCGGTTCCGGGGCCGGCCTATCGCATCGTCACGCGCCGGCTGGTGTTGCGCTGCTGGGCGCCGGAGGACGCGCCGGCGTTCAAGGCGGCCATCGACGCCAGCCGGGAGCACCTTGCGCCGTGGATGTCCTGGGCGCGCGGCGAGCCGGCTGATTTGCAGGCCACGATCGCCCTGATTCGCGCGTGGCGCGGCAAGTTCGATCTGGGACAGGATTTCGTCTATGGCATCTTCAGCCGCGATGAAAGGCAGGTCATCGGCAGCACCGGCTTGCACACCCGTGTCAGCTCTGACGCGCGCGAGATTGGCTATTGGATTCACGTCAACCACATCGGATATGGCTATGCCACCGAGGCGGCGGCGGCGCTCACGCGGGCCGGGTTTGAAATCGACCATGTCCAGCGCATCGATATCCGGGTGGCCGTGGGCAATGAGCGCAGCGCGAACGTGCCGCGCAAGCTTGCTTACACGCGCGAGGCGACATTGCGCCGGCGCGACCCCGCGCCGGGCGGCGCGCTGCGCGACATGATGCTGTGGACAATGCTGGCCGACGAATACCCCGGCAGTCCTGCGGCCTCGGCGGATATCGAGGCCTATGACGCCGCCGGCCGGCGCATCCTGTGAGGAAGCTCATGCCTCAGAGCGAGCAACCCAACATCCTGTTCGTCATGACTGACCAGCAGCGTTTCGACACGATCGCGGCGCTTGGCAACCAGCGCATCTACACGCCCAATCTCGACCGGCTGGTCGCGCGCGGCGTGACATTCACGCAGGGCTATTCCACCTGCCCGGTGTGCGTGGCGGCGCGCTACACGCTGCGCACCGGCTACCAGCCGCCCACGACGCGCATCTTCAGCAATCGCCGCTCGGCGCCGGTCGCCGGCCAGCCTGAAGAAATGGAGGATCGCTGCGGCCCGTACCTCGCGCGCACGATGCAGCGCCTGGGGTATCGCACCTTCGGCATCGGCAAGTTTCACACCCAGCCGACTTACGAAGACCTGGGTTACGACGTCCATCTGCATAGCGAGGAGATGTACACCACACCTGAAGAGCGCCGGCGTGACGCCTACGCAGCGTGGATCGCCCGCGAGCACCCGGCCTATGACTTTGTGGAAATGCTGATGGGCGAGCGCACCGAGATGTACTACATGCCGCAGATGAGTCCGCAACCGGCGTGGGCGACCGTCGAGTCGTGGGCGGCCGATCGCGCTGTCGAGCAGATCGGCGCGCGCGATGGCCGGCCCTGGTTTGGCTTCGTTTCGTTCATCGGCCCTCATCCGCCCTTTGCGCCGCCTTTGCCGTTCAACCGCATGTACGATCCCGACCGGATGCCGAACCCTGTGCGCGGCGACTTGGCCACGGATCACATGGATGAGCAAATCCCGTGGATGAATCATCTCATCTGGGCCGAGGACATCAACGACTCGCATGCGCGCGTGTTGAAGGCGCGTTACTATGGCGAGATCAGTTTCATCGATGGGTGTCTCGGTCGCATCCTCGACGCCGTTGACGCGCGCGGCGACGCCGACAACACGTTGATTTGTTTCTTCTCCGACCATGGCGATCACCTGGGCGATCATCGCGCCTGGCAAAAAGAGAGCTTCTTCGAGGCGTCGTGTCACGTGCCCTATCTGGTGAGCTGGCCGGCGCGACTCCCGCGCGACACCCGGCGCGATGATCTGGTGTGCCTGACCGACCTGTTCGGCATCGCCACCCATGCTGCCGGCGCGACGGAAACGCGCGACGGCATCGACGCGCTTGGCTTGCTGGCCGGCGAGGCGCCCCCGCGCGAAGCCATCATCGGCATGTATGAGGAGCCGGGCACGCCGCACTTCAAAGTGATGGTCCGCGACCGGCAGTGGAAGTACATCTTCATGGCCAACGGTGGGCGCGAGCAACTGTTCGATATGCTGAGCGACCCGCAAGAGTTGCGCAACTGCGCGGCGGGCCGGCCTGATGTGGTCGGGCAAATGCGCGCGGTGGCGGCGCAGGCATGTGACGCGCCGGGCGCGCGCGACGCGCTGGATGCTCATGGCTTGCGCGCGTTTGAATACCGCGATCGGCCGCGCAAGCGCATCTACCAGTTCGACCGGTCGCGGGGTGTCACGGGCTTTCCAGACAGGCCGCAGGACGTTCTGTTGTAGTGGCATGAAAATCCTCGGACGCACCCAACCGCTCGCCAGGTATCCGATTCTGGACTGCCTGGCCGTTATTCAGCGGCTCAGCTTCGACGGCGTGGAAATCTGTCTGGAGAATCCCGATCTGGCGCTCGATCGTCTCGACGCCGGCCTCATCCTCGCAGTGCGCGAGCGGGTGGCCGAACTGGGTCTTGCGCCGCGCTCGATCAGCTATCACAAGGACTACATCTACGATGACGCGCTGTTTGCTCAGACCAAGCGCGCCATTGCTTTGACGCCCGATTTCGGCGCCGATGTGTTTGTGTTCGCCGGCGGGCCGAAGCGGACAGGCGGGGAGGCCGAATGGCAGCGCATGATCGAGCGGACGCGCGAACTGGTTGCTGTGGCCGAGGCGCATGGCGTCACGCTGGCCGAGGAGTTCGAGCCGGGCTTCATCGTCGGCTCAACGGCCGAACTGCTGCGATTGTTCGAAGCCATTCCGTCGCCGCATCTGGCGGCCAATCTCGACCTCGGCCACGTGTTTCTGTGTGATCCCGACCCGCTGGCGGCGATCCGCCAGCTTGGCGGCAAGATCGCGCACGGCCACGTGGAGAACATGAAGGCCGGCGTGCACGATCATCTGTTGCCGCACGAGGGCGATATGGATTTGCCGGCCTGTTTGGGCGCGTTGCGCGAGATCGGGTTTGCCGGCGGGCTGGCGCTCGACCTGTACCGGCATGACTATGAGGCGGTGGCCGGCGATGCGATCGCGTATTTGCGGTCGATTGCCGGCGACAACTGAGGGCTGAAGTCTTCAGGGCTGGGCGCTATGGCTTGTAACGCGCGCGTGTTTCCAGCAGAGTCATCTGTTCCAAATACTCCGATTGCGAGCCGTTGATGTCAGGAGCGTCAAGGCTGGCGCCGGCCATCTGTGGATAGAGCGCGGCAAGTTGTGGGATCGCGCGCCTGGCCAGCGTATAGAACTCTGGATCGATCTCGATGCCGATTGCGTCCAGCCCAAGACTCGACGCTGCCGCGATTGTAGAGCCGGATCCCATGAATGGATCCAGCAGGACGCCCTTTCCCAGCGGAAGCAACGCGCGCACAAGAATCCTGAGCAGGTGTTGCGGCTTGAGCGACGGATGATCGGCAATCTTTCGCTCGATTGCGGGCGTTTTGAAGCTTGGGATCACGTCTGGCAGGGGTTTGCCGCCTTCAAGCATACGCAGACCGCCCGTTTCCCACCTGCGGAGGTTTTCCGCCACCGTCTTTTCGGAGATCGGCTTGCGAAACAGCATCCAGGGTTCGTAGTTGCCTTTGGGCGTTACGCACACATCGGGAAACTCGCGTTCAGCATTCTTGGGGCGATCACCGCCCCGGAAACCGTGGTACAGCCTCAGAATGGTTGCGCGGTTCTCAAAGCCGGCGTTGACCATGGCGCTCTGCACGTACATCTGCAATGTCGGATTGCCGGCAATCATCACATGGCCTCCGGGCCGGAGGATGGGCATGACAGCATCGGCCCAGGCGCGAAAGAAAGTCTCAATGCTCGCTCTTTGCTCCGATGTCAGCACCGTGAATCGAGGCAATGGTTTGCGTTCGCTGCCATCCCAATTCGGAGGGATGCGCCAGACTCCGCCGCGACCAGAGCGCAGTCTGGCAATCTCTTCGGAGGAGAACTCAACCAGTCCGTAGGGTGGATCGGTGCAAACGGCGTGAACCGAGTTGGGTTCCAGCCGTCTCATCTCTTTCAGGCAGTCGCCAGCGATGAGCGTTGTCTTGCTCATGGTTCAACTACAGTTGAAGGATAGGTATTCTGTCAAGAGCTATCATAGTGTCGTTTGCCCCTTCTGGCAGGCAGGATGGATAGAAATGGGCACGATGGAGTTTCGTTACCTGGGCAGCACCGGCGTGCAGGTGTCGCGCCTGTGCATGGGCACAATGACCTTTGGGCGCGAAGCCGACAGAGTGACAGCGGCGGCCATCTACGCGCGCTGCCGCGAAGCCGGCGTCAACTTCTTCGACTGCGCCAACGGCTACGCCGGCGGCGAGTCCGAGCGCATTCTCGGCGAGCTGATCGCCGGCCACCGCGACGAAGTCATCATCACCAGCAAAGTCCATTTCCCGGTTGGCCCCGATCGCAACGCGCGCGGCAGTTCGCGCCGCCATATCATGATGGCGGTCGAAGACAGCCTGCGCCGGTTGAACACCGACCGAATTGACGTGTACTTCCTGCACCACTGGGATGACGCTGTGCCGCTCGAGGACACCTTGCGCGCGCTCGACGATCTGGTGTCGCAGGGCAAGATCGTGTATCCCGGCGCCAGCAACTTCGCGGCCTGGCAAATCGCCAAAGCGCTGGGCATCTCTGCCAGAGAAGGCTGGGCGCCCTTCCGCGTGCTTCAGCCGATGTACAACCTCGTCAAGCGCCAGGCCGAGGTCGAGATACTTCCGCTGGCGCGGGCTGAGAATCTCGGCGTGATTTCCTACAGCCCGCTCGGCGGCGGACTGCTCACCGGCAAGTATGGAGCGCAACCCGGCGCCGTGACATCGGCCGGGCGCATCACCGAGAACGCCATGTACGCCAAACGCTATGGGCAGGAGTGGGTGTATCAGGCGGCGCAGGCGTTCACGGCCTTTGCCGGCCAGCGCGGCGTTCATCCGGTGACGCTGGCCGTGGCGTGGGTCGCGGCGCATCCGGCCATCACCGCGCCCATCATTGGCGCGCGCAGTCTGGAGCAACTGGCGCCGGCGCTCGCTGCGCTCGACATCGCCATGACGCCTGATCTGTACGCTGGACTGTGCGCGCTCACGCCAACGCCGCCGCCTGCCACCGATCGCTCGGAGGAAGCTGGCGGATGACAAACGACGAACGCGGTTCGTGTTGCGTATTGCGTGTTGCGTATTGGGCCACTGCTGCTCGTGCTAGAATACCGCCGGCATCAGGAGCGGTCTGATTTCGATCAGACCCGGCAACCTGGGACGGACACCCAAGGTGCCTCTCCACCATAGGAGATGCGGCCGCAGCCGGCGCGAGCAGGTCATGCGGCAATCAAAAAGTCCGCGAAGCAGTCCGCTTTCTGGTGCAGAAAGCGGATTTTTGTTTTTCATGCAAGGAGTTGCCCATGAACCGGTGGTTCACCACAGCGGATGAAAATGCCGCACCCGGTGGCATGACCGGGCTTGTGGGCGCATTTTCACTGGAGTGTCATGGAACGTGTTCGACAGAGTGTGTGTGAGTCGGAATCCTCCGCCTTTGGCGCGGCTGCGTTTGCGCCGGCATTGCGCGCGATGCCGGCAGTCAGGCCGAGTGTCGAAGCGACGGGCGCCGAAGGAACA
>DAOTYS010000197.1:0-1869 GCA_034434575.1 Thermoflexales bacterium | reverse complement strand
GCCCAACATGCGTGTGTTGTATGTGAACTACAACGAGTTGGTAAAGGCCCCGCTTGCTCACGCGCAGCGCGTCAATGAATTTCTGGGCGGCCGGCTGGATGTGGCGCGCATGGCCGGCGCCGTTGACCCCAATCTGCACCGCCAGCGATCAGACCGCCCGTTGTGATGATTGCTGCGGCGCGATCTGCTTGTCGGGCGCATGGGTCGGGCCTTGCTGGTCTGTTGTCATGCCTTGATGCGCTTGCATCATTTGCTTGATTTTGGCCAGCAGTTCATCGGTTGGCGCCAATGACAGGCCGCCGGACGTGGCGCGCGGTTCAACGACGGTCACTCCCCAGCTTTGCAGCGCGCTGATGGATGCGCGGCACTGGGGATGCGCCCACAATCCCTCGTTCACCGACACGGCAACCAGAATGGGTTGCCCCAGTCCCATCATCTCGGAGGCGATGGAGAGCGCGAGGTTGTCGGCGATGCCATGCGCCAGCTTGTTGAGCGAGTTGAAGCTGCATGGCGCGAACACCACCGGCGCGGGGACGGGGCGCGGGCGTAGCTGGCTGTCGAGGTAGCTCTCGATCACCAGATTGCCGGGGATGCGCGCCAGGTCGTATACGCTGATCACGCGCGCGGCATTGGGGGTGGGGATGGTCAGCGCGCGATCGAACAGGGCAAGCAGGCCGGGTACGATCTCGCGGGCGCGCCAGGCAGTGGTTGCGCCGCTGACCAGATAGTAGACTGTGGCCGGAGCCGGCGACTCTGGCGGCATCATACGCTGTAGAGAATTCGCCCGCAGTTCGGGCACATCACCAGCGTCTCGCCGCGCGCCTGCTGCAACAGCATCGAAGATGGCGCTTCGCCGCACTGGCTGCATGCTTTGCCCTTCACTACCGCAACCGCCACGCCGTTGGCCTTCTTGCTGCGCAACGTCTTGTACAGCGACAGGTCTGCCGGCGATACCACAGCGACGATGGCGGCGCGTTGCTCATTGCCGGCGGCGATGCGTTCCTGAACTGCGCGCCGTTGCTCGCGCAGCGCCACACTATCGCCCTCCCAATGCGCCGACGCCTCATCCAGGGCTTGTTGGCAGCGCGCGACGGATTGTTGAGCCTCGTCCATTTCGAGCATCGCCGCCAGCAACGCCTCGCTCATCTGATCGCGCTGCCTTTTCAGCATCTCAATGTCGCGTTGCAGGTCGATCAACTCTTTGGGAGACCTGACGTTGCCGGAGTACAACCGGTCCTCGGCCTCGCGCAGTCGGGCTTCCTGCGACTTGCTGTCGAGTTCCAGTGAACGGACCTGAGCCGAAAGGGTGGCATAGACCTTTTGGGCGGCGGCCAGTTCGGCTTGCGCATGTTGCACAGCGGGGTTGCCGGCGAGAGCAGTCTCGACTTCGCGCAATGTCCTGGCGGCCTGATCGAGTTCGATATCCACGAGTTGCAGGCGGTAAAGCGGCTCTGCTCTTGACATGGCCGACAGTATAACCAGAGTGGCGCGCGCAGGGTTTCGGGTTCTTCAGGTTCGTCAGGGTGTTCAGGTTTCTAAGGTTGCGCAGGGCGCCCAGGTTCGACGCGGCCCCAAAGGTGACTATTGAGCGGGCTATAATCTCCTCATTACGTTGACAAGGAGCACGTGTCTATGCGCCCACCCAGCGGTGAAGGCGGACGGGGGAGCCTGATCGACTTTGCGTTGATCCTGATTCTGTTTGCGATCGTTCTGGCCGTGATTCTCGTCCTGCTCGGTCCGGCCATCACCGACTTTCTCAGCCGGCTCGTCGCGCAGTGATGGCGCGGGCAAGCCGCTGCTCATGCGCTGACGCGTCTTGTTGCCGTTCGTCTCCATGCGCCGGGTGTGGACTAAGGAGGTCATGCAATG
>DAOTYS010000196.1:0-2111 GCA_034434575.1 Thermoflexales bacterium | reverse complement strand
CCCCGGCAATCCGCCGGCGGCGAGGCCACAGATGGTTCACCTTTTTCTCTCGCCGCATCTGGATGACATCGGCCTGTCGTGCGCGGGTCTGGCCGGCCGGCTGGCGCGGCAGGGTGAGCGCGTCATCATCGCCACGTTTTGCACGGCAGACTACGAAGGGCCGTTTGCGCTGTCTCCGGCGGCCAGGCACGAGCACTGGCAGTGGCAGCTTGGCGAGCGGCCCTATCACCACCGCCGGGCCGAGGACAGGCAGGCAGCCGAATTGCTTGGCGCTGAAGCGCTGCACCTGGGCCTGCTCGACGCCGTCTACCGCTACGATGACGCCGGCCGGCCGTTGTATGAAGGCAAGCAGTTCATGGGCGGGCGTGTCCATCCGCATGACTGGGAGCACTTCTACCCGCGCGTGATCGATGCGCTGCGCCAGACGCTGGCGATTGGTGGAGATACTGCGCGAATCTATTGCCCGTTGAGCATCGGCGGGCATGTCGATCATGTGATCGTCCGTCGGGCTGTCGAGCAGACGCGCGACCCGGCGCAGGTCAGCTATTACGAGGACTATCCGTATGCCAGCAAAGACGCCGGCGCGCTGAAGCCATGCCTGGAGCAGTCCGGCGCCGGCTGGCGCCCTGCGCTGATCCGCCTGACCGATGAAGAGATCGAGAGGCGGATTGCCGCGATCGCCTGCTATCGTTCCCAGTTATCGGCGCTGTTTGGCGAACTGCCGGGCGGCGCGCCGGCCATGCCGACGCATGTGAGAGAATACATCGCCCGCACAGGCGGCGAACGTTACTGGGAGCGTACAATACAACCTTCATGAGCAGGCTTCGTCTCAGCAGCGTTGTTTTGGCCTTCCTCGTTATCAGCATCGCGCTCCAGATGGCTGGCGCTGCGACAATCGCGGCCCAGGGCGAACCCCCTCCTCCGGCAGACAGTCAGCCGCCCGCGCAACCGACGCCGGAGGTTCAAGAGGCGCCGGCCATCGAAGTGGTGGCCACTCCGATTCCGTTGCCCACGCCCGAGCCGATCGTGGATGCGGACAACCCGCTGGCGCATGTGGTCTCGGTGGGAGAGACGCTGGCCACGCTGGGGGCGCAATCGGGCTTCGCTGTGACAGACCTGGCCCAGCGCAACAACCTGACACAGCCCTATTTGTTGATCGCCGGCCAGCGGTTGAAGCTGCCGGCGCCCATGTCGGCGCGCATTCAGCTGCATCGCGCGGCGGCCGGCGAGACCCTGTCGCGTCTGAGCGCGCAATACGGCATCTCGCCTTATCTGCTGCGTCGCACCAACAAACTCTCATGCGCGAACTGTCTGGTGGTCGGACAGTTGCTGCGCATTCCACTGCCTGATGGCGCAGAAGCTGCGCCAACCAATCTGCCGGAGCCATTCCAAAGCGTTGAGATCACGCCGCGTGTGCCGCGCCAGGGCGACATTGTTGTGGTGCGTGTGCGCGCGAATCGCCCGCTGCAAAGCATCGTCGGATCGCTGGCCGGCCGGCCTTTGCGATTTGTGCCGCAAGCCGGCGGGTATGTGGCGCTGTCGGGCGTGGCCGGCATGCAGGAGCCGGGCATATACACAGTCACGTTACGGGCGATTGCAGAATCCGGCGCCGCCGCCGAGGTGAGCGGTCGCATCCAGACTGCCGCTGCCGGCTTCGGTTTCGAGAATCTCACCATCAGCCGGCGTCTGATGCCACTGCTCGACCCGCAGGTGAACATTGACGAGCGGGTGGACCTGGACGCCATTCTCAGCCAGTGGTCCGGCACGCAATGGTGGGATGGCCCGTTGCGTCTGCCTGCGTCGGGCCGGATTGCCTCATACTTCGGCGCGCGGCGCAGCTTCAACGGCGGGGTGTTGCGCACCTACCATAGCGGCACGGATTTTGTGGCGCCGGCCGGCACGCCGGTCTATGCATCGGCGCCGGGGCGCGTGGCGGCAGTGCAAGAGTTCATGGTGCGCGGCCTGGTGATCGTTATCGATCATGGCCGGGGCGTGTTCACAGTGTATTGCCACCTGTCCGAAGCCGGCGTCAAGGTAGGCCAGATCGTCAACGCCGGCGACATGATCGGAAGATCGGGCAACAGCGGGCGCAGTGAAGGCCCCCATTTGCA
>DAOTYS010000195.1:0-11005 GCA_034434575.1 Thermoflexales bacterium | reverse complement strand
CGGGAATCGTTGTTCCGCGACCCGCTGCATCCGTACACCAAAGCGCTATTGTCGGCCATCCCCATCCCCGATCCAACCCTCAAGCGCGAGCGCATTATTCTGCAGGGCGAAGTGCCAAGTCCCATCAACCCGCCCAGCGGCTGCCGTTTCCATCCGCGCTGTCCGGTTGCGATTGACCGCTGCAAGGTTGACGATCCGCCGTTTGAAGAACTGAAGCCCGGCCACCTGGTAGCTTGTCACGTCGCCAAACAGCAGGTCGAAGAAGCAAAGCGACTGGCAGCGTAGGCGGAGACGACAGACAACAGACGACAGACAACAGATGACAGATGACAGAGGGGCGAGTCTCAGACTCGCCCCTCTGTTCGTTCTACTGGCATTCGCACAGCAGCCGGATGCTGGCTTCGATTCCTTTCTCGTAACATGCCAGCGCAAATCGCTCGTTTGGCGCGTGCAGGCGGTCATCTGCCAGTCCGAACCCGAGCAGGATCACCGGCCTGCCCAGCGCGGACTGGAAGTCGTTGACCACAGGGAGCGATCCGCCTTCCAGCATCCACACCGGCTCGTTGCCGTAAGCGGCCTTTGCGGCGCGGACGGCGGCCTGAACGTATGGCGAGTCGCGCTCGATGAGCGTCGCGCGGTTGCCGCTTTGCAGGGCGCGAAAGGTGAGCGTGGTGGCCGGCGGCGTGATTTGTCGCATGTAGTCCGTCACGGCCTTTGCCACTGTGTCTGGGTCCTGATAGGGCGCGAGCCGGCAACTGATCTTGGCGCAGGCCACTGCCGGCAGCACTGTCTTGACGCCCGGACCGGTATACCCGCCCCACATGCCGTTCACTTCGAGCGTCGGTCGCGCCCCCATGCGCTCTGCGATCGAGAAGCCGGGTTCGCCAAACACCGCGCTGGCGCCGGTCTCGGCGATGATGCTGGCTTCACTCAACGGCGCGCGCGCCAACGCCTCTCGTTCAGCCGGGTCGAGCGTCCGCACATCGTCGTGGAAGCCGGGCACAAGCACGCGCCCGCGCTCGTCCTTCAACCGCGCCAGGATTTGCGCCAGGGCTATGAGCGGATTCTGCACATTGCCGCCATACGTTCCTGAATGCAAGTCATGGGCGGCGCAGCGCGCCTCGACCTCGAAGCACACCAGCCCGCGCAGGCCATACACCAGCGCCGGCTGGGTGGGCGAGAGCAGCGATGAATCGCTGATCACAATCGCGTCGCAGGCCAGCAGGTCGGCGTGGCTGGCGATGAACGGGCCGAGATGCGTTCCGCCAATCTCCTCCTCGCCTTCGATCAGAAGTTTGACATTCACCGGCAGGGTGCCGGCTGTCTTCAGCAGCGACTCGACAGCTTTGATGTGCGCCATGTGCTGGCCCTTGTTGTCGCTGGCCCCGCGCGCGTAGATGTATCCGTCGCGGATCGCCGGCTCGAACGGCTCGCTCTCCCATTCCTCGACCGGGTCCGCCGGCTGAACGTCGTAGTGGCCGTAGATCAGAAGGGTGGGGCGGTGCGGGTCGGTGTGTTGCCATTCGGCAAACACCACGGGGTGGCCGGGATCAGCCTCGCTGCCAGTCTCGTAGATCTCGGCGCGCAGCCCCAGCTCGCGCAGGTGATCGGCCAGCCATAGCGCGGCGTGTTTGATGTCGCGGGCGTGCTCGGGTTGCGCGCTGACGCTGGGAATAGACAGATATTCCGACAACTGGGTCACAAACGCATTGCGGTGTTGTGCGGCGTATTGGATGGCTTTCTCAAGCGCATTGGTCATGATTCACCTCAAACTCGTTGAATGATCCGCGCGCCGTTCGGCAAACAACAGATCATAATCCACCAGCCAGCGATGGATGGTGATATTGGCCAGCCCAAGCCGGCCCAGCAGCTCCGCAAACTCGGCCGATGGCATCGCTCGGCCCGGCAGCTTCCATGCATCCGGCCCGACCCGGTTGCTGACCATGAGCAGACCGCCCGGCTTCAGCGCGCGCGCCAACTCTGCAACAGCCTCGAACGGGCGCGGGAAGAACTCGATGGCTTCCAGGCACGTGACCACGTCGAAGCTGGCGTCTTCGAATGGCAGGCGCTGCGCGTCCTGACGCACCCACGCCACACGATCTGCATAGCCGCTCAGTTTGGCCTGCGCCTGTTGCAGCATCTTCGGCGAGATGTCCAGCGCGACGATGCGTCCCCGGAATGCAGGTTGGGCCAGCAAGGCCGCCGGCAGCCGGCCTGTCCCGGTCGCAACGTCTAATACGCGCGCCTCTGCCCGCCGGCTGCCCCTGGCAGTCAGATGCTGCAGGATCGGCATAGCCAGCATGACGGCATCACTGGCCGGCTGGAATTGCTTGACCTGATCATACCGGCGCGCGTAGCAGTCGTACAGGAACGCCACGACGCGGCGCCCCAGGTATGCGCCTTCCGCCACTGCCAGTTGCCACCAGGCGATCAGCCCGACCAGCGCAGCCGCAAGCGCAACAAGCAAGACCCACGCCATGCCCATTGCGCATCATCTTACCAGTCCTGGTCGTCCGCGTCTGGCTGCGCGGTACAATCGCGCCTGAGGTAAAGCCTTGTTGGAACCACTCATCTATGACCTGTCGTCTCCCGGCCGCGCCGGCGTGACGATGCCTGAACCCGACGTCCCCCGCTTCGATTTTCCGGCCGATCTGTTGCGCGACGATCTGCCGTTGCCGGAAGTCAGCCAGATCGATGTGACGCGCCACTTCACGCGATTGTCGCGGCTGAACATGGCCATCGACACAAACATGTATCCGCTGGGCAGTTGCACGATGAAGCACAACCCGCGCATCAATGAAGATGTCGCGCGCATGGCCGGCTTTGCGCAGACGCATCCGCTGCAAGATCCGGTCACCGTCCAGGGCGCGTTGTACCTGATGTATCAGTTGCAGGAGTTCCTGAAAGAGATTGCCGGCTTTGCCGGCGTCTCGCTGCAACCGGCCGCTGGCGCCCAGGGTGAGTTCACCGGCATCCTCATCATGCGCGCCTATCACCGCGATCGTGGCGATCACAAGCGCGTCAAGATGCTGATCCCCGACTCGGCGCACGGCACCAATCCGGCTTCTTCGGCGATGGCCGGCCTGAAAGTGGTAGAGCTGCCGTCGGACGCGCGCGGCAACGTCGATCTCGACGCCCTGAAAGCCAACCTCGACGACACCGTGTGCGGGCTGATGATTACCAACCCCAACACGCTGGGCATGTTCGAGGAGCATATCGAGGAGGTCGTCAAGGCGGTGCATGCGGCCGGCGGACTGGTGTATGGCGACGGGGCGAACATGAACGCGCTGCTCGGCATCGCCAGGCCGGGCGAGATCGGCTTTGACGTGATGCATTACAACCTGCACAAGACGTTCAGCACGCCGCATGGCGGCGGCGGGCCGGGGTCGGGGCCGGTGGCGGTGGCGCGGCATCTGGTCGACTTCCTGCCCGGCCCAATTGTGCGCCCCAGGCCGGGCAGCGAGAAAGACGCCGAAGGCGTGCCGCTGTATGAATGGTTCACCCCGCCCAAGAGCATCGGGCGAATGCGGGCCTTCTGGGGCAACTTCGGCATGTTGGTTCGCGCCTACACGTACATTCGCGTGCATGGCGAGGCCGGCTTGCGCGCGATCAGCCAGCACGCGGTGTTGAACGCCAATTACATCCAGGCCCGCATCAAAGATGTCTACCCCATCCCACAGGGAGGCCGGCATTGTATGCACGAAGTCGTGGCGCAGGGCAAGCTCCCCGGCGCTCCCGATGTGCGCGCCCTCGATATTGCCAAGCGGTTGATGGACTATGGGTTCCATCCGCCCACCAACTATTTTCCGCTGATTGTGCCCGAGGCCCTGATGATCGAGCCGACCGAGACCGAGTCGAAGCAAACGCTGGATGCGTTTGTCGATGCGCTGCTGGCGATCGCCGAAGAGGCCAGGCATTCGCCGGAACTGCTGAAGAACGCGCCGCACACAGCGCCCCTCAAACGGCTCGACGAAGTCAAGGCGGCCAAAGATCTCGTGTTGTGCTGTCGTGTCGGATGATCTTTCATTGCGCAGTGACATGCAGCGCACAGGGCGGATGCGCCTTTGCGCGTTGGGTGGCGCCGCGCTTCAGTCCTGAGCCATGACCAAACGAGAACAGAACGTATGGATTGTCATCGCCGGCCTGCTCGGCGTGACGCTGGTGCTGATCCTGATCGCCACGATTTCTGGTCGCGGCGGCCTTGCGGCGCAGGCCCCGCAACAGCCGGCCCAGGCGGCAGCCCCACCGGCGCCGCAAAATCAGCCGCTGCCGCAATCCCCCGCCGGCAATACCGTTCGCACTGCGTCCGGCCTGCAGTACATCGACGAGGTTGTTGGCTCCGGCGCGCAACCACAGCCCGGCCAGACCGTCGTGGTGCACTACACGGGGTATCTCGATGACGGCACAATTTTCGACAGCTCCGTGCAACGCGGCCAGCCGGCCGAGTTCCCGGTGGATCAAGTGATCGCCGGCTTTCGCGAGGGTGTGCTGGGCATGAAGGTTGGCGGCAAGCGCCGGCTGATTATTCCCCCGGAGTTGGGCTACGGCGCGCAAGGACAGGGGCCAATCCCCCCCAATGCTCGACTCACCTTTGATGTCGAGTTGCTGGAGGTGAAGTAATCACACATCAGGTGTCGGACTCCTCAAAGCAGTCCGACACCCATCTTGATCACCCACCAATGAACGACGGACGACGCATGGCAAACCGCCCGCGCCGTCCGTCGTCTGCTCTCTCTGTAATCTGTTGTCTGTCGTCTGTCGTCTGTCGTCTCCCCCTCACCGCCGCGCAATCTCGATCTTCGGCCTGGGCGGCTCTGGCGGGGGAGGGGGAGTGGCGTCGGCGGTTGCCTGACGCTGCTCGTCTTTCGCAGGGTCGTACTTTGGCAGGATGCTGCGCGCCTGAACCATGATCTGCGTCAGTTTAGCCGACAGATCGGTGCGGTCTTCTTTAGCCAGTTGCTCCGCGAACTGACCCATCACCAGCACTAATCGGTCGTCCACCTGATCTTTGATCTCGTTGAGCAGTTTCTCGGTTTCTTCCGGATACTTCATCGACATCAGCGCGTTGATGATCTGCACTTCCGGCGGCTGGCGCTCGGCCATGATTTGCAGCGCGATCTGGTAAACCGCGCTCAACGCCCGGCCAAGCTCCTGGTCGTTGCGCTGCTGGGCTTGCTGCAGATTGGCCTGCAACAGGCTCATGAACATCTCGTCGATGTCGGCGGCGTTCTCGCGCGCTGTCTCGACCGGCTTGTCGCTGCCCAGAATCTTGTTGATCAATTCAGCCTTGCGCTGCATGACGGCGCGCGAGGCCGCGTCCAGACGATCGCGGATATCCTGAACTTCCTTGCGCAATTCGATCAGGCGGTTCTTCTCCTCGCCGGCGGCCGCGTCGATGCGGCCGGTGAGAAGCTGGAAGAACAGGTAATCGATGAGCTGCCGGCCGACCGCGATCAGACCTTCGCGCGTCTCGCTGTCGGGAGCGGCGATAAGTTGTTCGACCAGGGTTTCGCGGGTGGGATTGTTCTGGAACGCTTCGAGCGCGGCCAGTCTGGCGCCGATCTTTTTGCCGTAGGTGGTTTCTTCGATGAGCACTTGCTGCAGGCCGGCCAGTTGCTGGGCGGCCTGCTCCCGACCGGCGTCCAGATTGGCATCGATACTGGCGTTTATCAGTTCGAACATCATGCCGTCGATCTGCGCGTCATTGGCGCGCGCTTTGTTGCGCAGTTCCTCTTCGCTGGCGCTGCGCATCAGGTCGCGCAGCAGATCGGCCTTGCCCTGCTGCTCGCGGATCATTTCCGGGGTGATGCCATCCTTCTCCAGAATCGCTTCGACCAGCGATTGAAATGTGAAGAATGTGCGCGGCTGCAACAGGTAGCCGCGCGGCGCATCCTGAGGCAGGCTGCGCATCACAGACTGGGTCATCTGGCCGATGATGCGTTGCTGATCCATGTCGCTCATGCCGAGTTCCATCGGCATGAGGACAAAGGCGATTTGTTTGTCTGGATCATGATAGAGGAACGGCGCGGTGAGGTTGGTCAACCGGCCGGACAACAACGCCGGCTTCAACGCGGGATCGCGGCCCACATCGACCACCTGAATGGTCAGGGGTTGCTGGCGGGCCGCCCCGCGCGCGCCGCCGGGCGTGACAAGTTGAGGCATGTAGAACTCCAGTGAAAATGCGCCCACAAACCCAGTTATGCCACCGGGTGCGGCATTTTCATCCGCTGTGGTGAACCACCGGTTCATGGGCAACTCCTTGGATTTGCGGACTGTCGCATTCGCAAGGCCGAATTATACGGCCAGACGCGACCTATGCGCGCGGCAGGCTGAAGCTGAATCGCGCGCCGCGCTTGCCGTCGCTCTCGACCCAGATGCGCCCCCCATGGGCGTCGATGATGGCCTTTGACAGATACAGCCCCAGGCCGGCCCCCTGCGTCTTGCGCGTCAGCGCGTTATTGGCGCGGAAGAAGCGCGTGAACAATTGCTTTTGATCTTCGGGCGAGATGCCGGCGCCCTGATCGCTCACGGTGATGATGACTTCTTTCGGCGTCACGGCGCTGCTCACGCGGATCTCGCCGCCTTCCGGCGAGTACTTGATCGCGTTCGACAGCAGGTTGCTCAGCACTTGAGTAATGCGCGCCTCGTCGGCATACACCAGGGGCAAATCCGGCGGCACATCGGCAATCAGCGTGTGATGCCGGGTTTGGGACTGGAAGCGGCGCACCACGCTTTGAACCAGTTCGTCGATATCCACTTCCACCTGCGCCAGCCGGAAATTTCCCGTCTGCACCCGCGTGGCGTCGAGCAGGTCGTCGATGAGTCGCGCCAGGCGGTCGCTCTCCTCCTCGATCACCTGAAGGCTCTCGCGCACCGTGGATTCGTCCCACTGCGCGTCCTGCCGGCGCAGGGTGCTGGCATAGCCTTTGATCAGCGCCACCGGCGTCTTCAGCTCGTGCGACACAATCGAGATGAAGGTGGATTTCATTTCGTCCGCCTCGCGGAAGCGGGTAATGTCGCGCACGTTGGCGATGATGTTCACCAGTCGCCCTTCGCGATCGAACAGCGGCGAGAAGTTGATTTCCACGCTGACCCGCCTCCCGTCCGCGCGGGCCAGATCGCCTTCAATAAACAGCGGGCTGGCCGAACCGATCAATGGCCAGCCGTTGGCTTCGGCTTCGGCCAGCGAGCTGCCGGCGCGCCGGTTGCTGATCTGCACCACGTCCTCGAATCGCCGCCCGATCGCCTCCTGTGACGCGATGCCGGTCATTCTGGACAGCGCGCGATTGAAGGTGCCGATCACATGCGCGCCATCGATGATGGCCACCCCGTCGCCGCTGAATTCGAGGATGGCGTCGAGCCGGCGTTTCTCCTGCGCCACAGCCTGATAGAGCCGGGCGTTGTTCACCGCCACCGCGGCTTGATCGGCAAAGCTCTGCAAAATCTGGCGATCGTTGGCCGAAAAGCCGCCGGCGCCGACGCGGAAGATATAGATCGCGCCCAGAAAATCGTCGCCGGCCTGCAACGGCAGAGACACGACCTGCCAGAACCCGACGCCGGCGCGCCGGGCGATGGCGACCAGGCTGCGCTCCAGCAACTGCACCGCTTCGCGCGCATCCTCGGCGCTTTCCACAATCGGGTTCAGCTCGTCAAGGATGGGCTTCGCCACCCCGTAGGACTGGCGGATGCGATAGGCGCCGGTTGGCTCGACCAGCGCCACGATGCCGGCCTGTCCATTGAGCATGTCCACGGCCGACTGCAAGATCAAGTGCAGCACCTGGTCGATGTCCAACTGGGAGGTGATGGCCCGGCTGATCTGCAACAGGTAGTCGCGCTGACGCACACGGTAGTCGGGAAGCATGGCGACATTGTAGTGGATTGAGAGATTGAGAGATTGAGAGATTGAGCGATTGGGTGATTTGTCGAATGACTCAATGACCCAATGACTCAATGACCCAATGACCCAATGACTCAATGACCCAATGCCTCAATTGCTACAATGGGCGCATGGCCAACACTATCCGCGCGTTCACCGGCCCCGCCCTGCACGAGATCGCCATGCCGATTGGCGGTATCGGCACTGGCACGATCTCGATCGGCGGGCGCGGCCAACTGACCGACCTCGAGATTTATAACCGCCCGTGGAAAGGCAACGCCCCGCGCAACACGTTTTTCGCGCTGTGGGTCAAGTCGCGCGGCAAGCCGGCCGTGACCCGGCTGCTTGAACGCGAGTATCTGCCGCCGTTCACCGATCGATCTGGCGGCGGCTTCGACAATGGGCGCGCCGCCGGCGCTCCGCGCATGCGCGAGTCCGTCTTTCGCGGCGCGTACCCGTTCGCTGCCATCGAACTCACCGATCCCGATGTGCCGCTGAAGGTCGAGCTGGAAGTCTTCAACCCGTTCATCCCGTTGAACGCCGACGACTCCAGCATCCCCTGCGCGGTGTTCACGTGGCGCTTTACCAATCCCACCCGGCAATCAGTCGATGCGTCTTTCCTGTCCACGTTCTGCAACCCGGTCAACCGGCTCAAGCTGGGCCATGACGGCTGGGATGCCGAGGTGCATGGCTACGATCCCGGCGGCAGCCGGAACGAGGCGCGGTTTGGTGAAGGGCTGTCCGGCATCTATATGACCAACCCCGGCATCGACGCGGCCAGCGAGTTCTTCGGCTCGGCGGCGCTGGCGTTTGTCGGGCCGGCAGCCGGCCTGCCCCACACGCTGCAAACCCACTGGTATCAGGGCGGGTGGTGGGACGGCCTGCAAATGCTGTGGAACGACTTCAGCGCCGATGGGCGGATCGAGCCGGCCACCGAGCCGTTCACCGCCGGCGCGGGGCGCTTTCTCGAATGCGCGTTGTGCGCCCCGTTCACACTCAAGCCGGGCGAAGCACGCTCCTTCACGCTTATGCTGACGTGGCACTTCCCGAACCTGCGCAATTACTGGAATCCCAACGAGGGTGAGGGTGTGGCGAACGCCATGTTGCGCACCTGGAGCGGCGCGCGCTGGCGCGACGCCTGGGATGTGGCGAGCTATGTGGCCGGCAATCTGGAGCGACTGGAATCGCAAACGCGGCTGTGGCGCGACACGCTGTTTGCCAGCACATTGCCGGCGCCCGTGCTCGACGCGGTCTCCAGCCAGGCCAGCATCATGCGCACCACCACCGTGCTGCGGCTTGACGATGGGCGCATCCACGCTTTTGAGGGGTGCCACGGCAGCGGCGGTTGTTGCCCGATGAACTGCACGCACGTCTGGAACTACGAGCAGGCGCTGGCCTTTCTGTTCCCCGCGCTTGAACAGACCATGCGCCTGACTGACTTCACGCACAACACTGATGCCGACGGCAAGATGAGCTTTCGCACCTTGCTGCCGTTGTCTTCCAACCGGTTCTGGAGTTTTGTGGCCGCCGCCGATGGCCAGATGGGCACGGTGCTCAAGGCGTATCGCGAGTGGCAGATCAGCGGCGACGACGATTTCCTGCGCGCCATCTGGCCGGGGGTCAAGCGCGCGGTCGAATATGCCTGGAGCGAAGCCAACCCGCACGCCTGGGACCGCGACAGGGACGGCGTGATGGAGGGCCGGCAACACAACACCTACGACATCGAGTATTTCGGCCCGAACACGATGATGGGCGCGCTCTATCTGGGCGCGCTGCGCGCAGCGGCGAGGATGGCCGCTTATCTGGGCGAGGCGGACAAAGCTGCCGAATACGAAGCCGTTTACGCCAGCGGTCGCGCAAAGATGGAGCAATTGCTCTGGAACGGCGAGTATTACGAGCAAAAGATCGAAGTCTCGCCGTTGTTGCTTGTGCCGGCGGATCTGCAATCGCCGCATGACCCCTACCCCAAGTACCAGTATGGCAAGGGCTGCCTGTCGGATCAACTGCTCGGCCAGTGGCTCAGTCATGTTGTTGGGGTCGGCTATGTCTTCGACCCGAAGCGCGTGCGCAAGGCGCTGCGCAGCGTCTTCAAATACAACTGGCGCGAGGCGATGCGCGATGTGCCCAACATGCAGCGCGTGTATGCGCTGAATGACGAAGCCGGCCTGGCGATCTGCACGTGGCCGAAAGGCGGCCGGCCTGAATTGCCCACCGTGTATGGCGACGAGGCGTGGACCGGCATCGAGTATCAGGTCGCAGCCGGCTTGATCTACGAAGGCGAGGTGGAGGCCGGCCTGCGCATCGTCGAAGGCGTGCGCGCGCGCCATGATGGCGTGCGCCGCAATCCCTGGAATGAGTTCGAGTGCGGCAACCACTACGCGCGGGCGATGTCGAGCTGGTCGCTGCTTCTGGCGCTGAGCGGATATCACTACAGCGCGCCGGCGCAATCGATGTCCTTCGCCCCGCGCATCAACGCGGCCAACTTCCGCTGTGTGTGGACGACTGGTTCAGGGTGGGGCGAGTTCCAGCAACGCGCCGCTGCATCCGGCGCCAGTGTCACTCTGCGCGCCGCCTATGGCGCGCTCACCCTGCGCGAGCTGAACCTGGGCGGCCTCAAAGCCGGCAAAACGGCCAGGTTGCCGGCCGGCGCCACTGCCCGCAAGGACAGGGGCGGCGTGACGGTGACGTTTGATCCGCCGCTCACTTTGCAGGCCGGCGAGGCGGTAACGCTGAAACTGTAGCGCGTGACGTTGGCGTGGAGAGATTCGTATAATCGTCGCGAGAGGCGCAACATGATGAGCGCGCGTGACACTATGGCATCGACAGAGGCTGCTTCAGTCAGCGCCCCAGGGCAACTGAGAATGACCCAGGAAGAATTCCTGCGCTGGGATCACGCCGGCATTGCCGAATGGATCAACGGAGACGTCATCACCATGTCGGTCAGGAACGAGCATCAACGCATCGTTGATTTTCTCAACCGGTTGATCGGTGTCTTTGTTGAGTTGTTTGGCCTCGGCATCTTGCGCAGCGCGCCTTATGCGATGCGGATTGTCCCGGACGGCAGTATCCGGGAGCCGGATCTGATGTTCGTGCGCATGGCAAACCGTCAGCGACTGACGCCAGACCTGC
>DAOTYS010000194.1:0-6130 GCA_034434575.1 Thermoflexales bacterium | reverse complement strand
GGGCAGCGGTGTATGCCCGCCTGCAGGCAGTGATCTCTACTTGTCGCAAACAGGGGCGCAACGTCTTCGCCACGCTGCGCGACCTCTTCGCCCGCCAGCCAGTCTCCCTACTTGCAGGCGGCTAGGCAGTTACGCGTCACCGTAAAAACGCTGGGAGGCTCGGATAGTCTGGTCGGGCTAGGCTGGACAATCGCCGCCCTGTCTGAACTGCCGGTCATGGCCGGCAGCGCCTGGTTGTTGCGCAAGGCCGGCCCGGCCCGGTTGCTGATGGTCGCACTGCTGGCATACACCGTTCGCATGTTCCTCTACAGCATCGCTCAAGCGCCGGAGTGGGTGCTGGCTATCAACAGCATGGGCGGCGTTTCGTTCGCGCTGTATTGGATCAGCAGCGTGACATACGCGAACCAACTGGCGCCGGCGGGACTGAAGGCAACCAGCCAGGGCATGCTCACCACGCTCACCAATCTGGCGGGAATGCTCGGCTCAGCAATAGCCGGCTGGCTGTTTGACCTGCGCGGGCCGGCGGGCATGTTCCAGGTTATGGCGATCGTGTGCGCTACGGCGCTGACAGTGTTCGTCACTGGCCGGTTATGGTTGCGGCAACGGGCGCAACGATTGAACTCGCATCCACAATGAGAATTTTCTTGACGCCTTTACCTTTTCTGTTACACTGGCAGCCGGGAGCTGGGCGGCTCTGGGACCCCGCAAAAATGTTCCTCCCCCCAACATTTTTGCCCCCGAAAAGAGTCTTTTACCCAACTCCCTCCTTTTTTCTTTTCCCGGTCCCGGCGGCGCCCCATGAGTGATCGGCCTCTCCTCCAGTTGGAACGCGGCCATCGCGCCCGCATCATCGGCTTCAGCGGGGGGCAGATGCTGGCGGCCAAACTGCGCCAGCTTGGGATTGCGCCGGGCGTGTGCGTGCGCGTCGTCCGCGTCGCCCCGCTCAAGGGGCCGGTGCTGATAGAAGTGAACGGACGGTCCATTGCGCTGGGCCGGCAGATTGCGTCTCAGGTGCTTGTGGCGGAGGACGAATGCGATTCGCTTTAGTGGGCCAGCCGAACTGCGGCAAGAGCACGCTGTTCAACCAGGTGGCTGGATACCGCGCCGAGACCGGCAA
This sequence comes from Thermoflexales bacterium, assembly GCA_034434575.1. Taxonomy (GTDB): domain Bacteria; phylum Chloroflexota; class Anaerolineae; order J036; family Brachytrichaceae; genus Roseilinea. The sequence goes on along the minus strand of DAOTYS010000194.1, from coordinate 5,013 downwards.
CTTCGCCGGCACAACCGTGACATTCACCGAGAGCAAGGTGCGCGTTCTCGGCGATGTCGTCGATATTGTGGACCTGCCGGGCGCGTATACGCTTGCCGGCGCCAGCCCGGCCGAGCGCGAAGCATTCCGCTATCTCGCCTCGCGCGAGGTGGACGCAATCATCAATGTCGTGGACGCCTCGCACCTGGCGCACGGCCTCAGCCTGACGCTCGAATTGCTGGAGTTGCAGCGCCCGATCGTCATCGCGTTGAACATGATGGACGAGGCGCTGAGGCTGGGCATGCGCATCGAGGGCCCGGCGCTGGAGCAGGCGCTGGGCGCGCCGGTGCTGCCGGTTGTGGCAAGCCGCGGGCGGGGTGTCAAAGAGTTATTCACCAAAGCCTATGCCGTCGCGCGCAGCGGCGCGGCGCCCCGCCAGCCTATGTACGCGCCGGACATTGAGGCAGCCATCCAGACGCTGCTCACCCGTCTTCAGCCGGAGCCGCCCGGCAATAGCAGCGCGCATGGCAACACGCACGCCAGCGGGCGCCACCCACTCAAACCAGAAGCAATCGCGATCAAACTGCTGGAGTTGGACAACGACGTGGTGGCGCGGGTCGAGCAGGCAATTCCCGGCGCGCGGGCGCTCGTGAAAGCCACGGTCGAACAACTCGAACACAGCCGGGGCCAGACGACGGCCTGGTTGATGAGCGCCGAGCGACAACGCCGGGCGCAGGAACTGGCGCATTCAATCGTCAAACAGGGCGCGCGGCGCTTTTCGTGGCGCGATCGCCTGGACGACATCCTGCTGCATCCCATCCTGGGCTATGTCGGCTTTGTAGTCATCATGCTGGCGTTCTTCCAGATCATCTATGGCATCGGCAGTGTGCTGGAGAAACCCGTGCTGGCGTTATTCGAGCAGATCGCCGGCGGCGTGTCGGACCTGCTGGGAACGGACAACCTGGCCGTTGAGATGGCTACGGGTCTGCTGCAAGGCATCAGCGGCGGCGTGGCCATCGTGTTGCCGTATCTGGCGCCTTTTCTGCTCGGGCTGGGAATCCTGGAAGACGTGGGATACCTGCCGCGCGTCGCATTTCTGATGGACGCCTTGATGCACCGGCTTGGCCTGCACGGCAAAGCCATCGTGCCCTTCATCCTGGGCTACGGCTGCAATATCCCGGCAGTCATGTCGACGCGCATTCTGGAAGAGCCAAAAGATCGTTTCCTCGCGGCAGCCTTATCGACCATGGTGCCATGCGCAGCGCGGCTGGCTGTGGTCTTCGGGCTGGTGGCGTTCTACCTGGGCCCGGCGCTCGCGCTGGTCATCTACGTGTTCAACTTGTTCGTCATCGCCGTCACTGGCCGCGTGCTGTCGCGGTTCCTGCCCGAAGACAGCCCCGGCCTGATCCTGGAGATGCCAGTTTATCGGGCGCCCACTGCGCGAGCAGTGACGCAGAAAGCATGGTTCCGCATCCGCGAATTCATCGTGGAAGCGTGGCCGATTCTGATCGCCGGCAGCGTCGCGCTGGCGCTGCTCAATTATCTGGAATGGACGCGCTACCTGAACATGTTGGTTTGGCCGATCACCTGGGCGCTCGGCCTCCCCGGCGAGGTCGGCACGCCACTGTTGTTCGGCATTCTGCGCAAGGAGTTGTCGCTGGTCATGCTGGCTCAGGCGCTGGGCAGCAGCGATTTCGGCTCGGCGCTCACGTCAAACCAGATGATAACGTTCACCGTTTTCGTGGTGTTCTATGTGCCTTGCCTCGGCACGCTGGCGGTTCTGATGCGCGAACTGGGCCGGCGACACACAGCGTACATCGTCACGCTGACCATCGGCGTGGCGCTGGCCGCCGCTCTGGTTGCCAGGGCGTTCTCGGCGCTGATTACCTGAGCAGACATTCCCGGAATCTATAAGATTCCGGGAATGTCTGGGGAATGTTAGGGATGTCAGGCAGCTCCGGCTGGCGCAACGGCGGCCCGGCGCGCGGCAAGCAGGTCAATGACGATCACCAGCGCGGCGCCGGCAACCATCAGCGCCAGCGCCAGCCCAACTTCCGGCGTGAGCGCCTGAGGAAGCGCATTGGCCTGCCCATCCACGGCATCCTTCCACGGCCACACCTTGCGCAACGAGCCAAGCATGAAGCCGGCCAGCAAGGCCACCGTTGGGTCGTGATAGCGGCGCAGCAGCCAGCGCAGCACCCGCGCAAAGGTGACGATGCCCACTGCGCAGCCGGCGGCGAAAATCGCCAGCGTGATCACATCGGCGCGCGTTACGGCGCCAAGCACATATTGATATTTGCCGAGCAGCACAAGAATGAACGAGCCGGAAATGCCGGGCAGGATCATGGCGCAGATGGCGATGGCGCCGCTGAGAAAGAGGAACCAGGCGTCGTTCGGCGTCTCCGTCGGCGTCAAACCGACCAGGATGTATGCGCCGGCCACCGCCAAAAGCGCCAGCGCAATCGTCACTGGCGTCCAGCGGCGGACGCGCTTGCGCACCACCACCACTGACGCCAGCACCAGTCCAAAGAAAAACGCCCACACGAGTGAAGGGCTTGTCTCAAGCGCATGGCTGAGCGGCCGGGAGAGAATCACGATCGCCAGGCCGATGCCCATTCCCAGCGCCAGCAGGAACTGCCAGGGAAACTCGCCGAACGCCGCGCGCCAGCGCAGCGTGATCAATCGCCGGACAAACCGGAGATTGACTGCGTGGATGGCGTTGATCAATTCGTCGTAGATGCCCAGGATGAACGCCATCGTGCCGCCGGAAACGCCCGGCACCACATCAGCCGCGCCCATGCAAAAGCCGCGCACCGTCACCCAGAAATAGTCGATCAGGGAACGAGCGCGGCCGGAAGCCTGAGCCGCCGGCGCGGAGACAGAAGGAGCTTGAGCTTGATCCATGTGTTGTTTTCGCGAGTGAGGGCCTTCGATGCGGTCCGCATCGACATTGGGTATGGTTTGGAAACGGGGGCAAGTATACCCGGCGGGACGGCCTACTCTTCCACGTCCCACACCGGCGCGCGCAGCCGCTTGGTTGCGCCGGCGCGACGCTTGGCCGACACGCGGCGCGCCCTGGCTGCCCGCGACGGCTTGACCCGCTTGCGGGCTTTCGGCAGAATCAACGCGCGCGCCAGCAGATCGGCGAATCGCTGCGTGACCCGCTCGCGGTTGGCGAGCTGGCTGCGCTCCGAGCGTGACACCAGGCGCATCATGCCTGCCTGGTCAAGATGCGGCGCCAGCTTCTGCATGGCCCGCGCGCGCTCCTCGTCGGTCAGGCTGGGCGTGCGCGCAAGATCGAACCACAACTCCACGGCTGTTTCGACCTTGTTGACATGCTGGCCGCCCGGCCCGCCGGCGCGCGCAAAACGATACGTCAACTCCGCGCGCGGAATGCGCACGCGCTCATTCACAACCACCTCATCCGCAGTCTCGTCTGTCATGACTCAGCACCAGTTTACCAATCCAGAGCGCCATTGTGCCAGTCAGCGGCGACTGTCCGGCGCTACAATCGCCGCCGGCCTGAAAGCAAAATGACCCGGCCAAATCACACAAACCAGCCATGACCCAATCTTCTCTTTCTCTCACCGGCAAGCAACTGCTGCTTGCCACACTCCGCCACGAGCAAACCGATTCCGTTCCGTGGGTGCCATTCGCCGGCGTTCATGCCGGCAAACTGAAGGGCTACAATGCCACCGAAGTGCTCACGGACGGCAAAAAACTGCTCGAATCCCTTCTCGAAGTGAACGCGCAATATCAGCCGGACGGGCAGCCGGTTCTGTTCGACTTGCAGGTCGAAGCCGAGATTCTGGGCTGCGAGCTGGCATGGGCGGAACGCACACCGCCCTCTGTGGCCACGCATCCCCTGGCCTTCAAAGCTGAGGCGCCGACGCGGCTGCCGGAGAAAAGCGATGGCCGGCTGCCGATGATCCTCGACACCATGCGCGCCATGAAGGAGGCCGTGGGCGACAAGACCGCCCTGTATGGCCTGATCTGCGGCCCGTTCACGCTGGCCTCGCACTTGCGCGGCACCGAGATCTTCATGGACATGTACGAGAACGAGGAATTCCTCGACAGCCTGCTCGCCTACACCGCCGCAGTCAACCAGCGCATGGCGGAGTTCTACATCGAGGCCGGCATGGACGTGATCGCCATTGTCGATCCGCTGGTGTCGCAAATCTCGCCCAGGCATTTCCGCCGGCTGCTGAACGGGCCGGTGCGCGGCGTGTTCGATTTCATCCGCGCGCGCGGCGCGCTGTCGTCCTACTTCGTGTGCGGAGACGCCACCAAGAACATCGAAGAGATGTGCTTGACCAGGCCGGACTCCATCGGCATCGATGAAAACATCGACATGGTCAAAGCCAAGGCCATTACCGACCGATACAACATCGCCATCGGCGGCAACATCCCGCTCACCTCGACCATGCTGCTCGGCACGCAGCAGGACAACATGAAATTCGTCGTGGACTTGCTGTCCAAACTCAAGGCGACCGAACATGGCCTGCGCAACTTCATCCTCGCCCCCGGCTGCGACATGCCCTACGATATCCCGGCGGAAAATGTGATCGGCGCGTTGCAGGCCGTGCGCGACCCGGAAAGCATCGGCAAGGCGCTGGCCAACTACACATCGCAAGGCTTCAACATCGACGTGCCGATGCCGGACTACGCCGCGCTGACCAAGCCGCTGGTCGAGGTCTTCACTATCGACTCGGCCACCTGCGCCGCATGCACCTACATGGTCGGCGCTGTCGCCGCCGCCAAGCGGGAACTGGGCGACAAGATGGAATATGTGGAGTACAAGATCCTGGAACCGGAGAACATCGCCCGCGTGATGAAACTGGGGCTGAAGAACCTGCCAGCCATCGTCATCAACGGCCAGCTTAAATTCTCTTCAATCATTCCATCCAAGAAGGAACTCATCGCGGCGATCGAGGAAGCGGGCAGTCGTCAGTCGTCAGTAGTCAGTAGTCAGTAGTCAGTCGTCAGTAGTCAGTCGTCAGTAGTCAGTAGTCAGACAACAAGACTGAGCACTCA
>DAOTYS010000193.1:0-1543 GCA_034434575.1 Thermoflexales bacterium | reverse complement strand
GTGACGGTCATGATCGCCAGGGGGCGCTCGCCTTCACACAGGGCCACCTCCTGGCCTTCGCGGATGCCGGCGGCAACCTCGTCGGTGACGGCCAGCGTGATCGGGATCGACCAGACCAGGCCATTGGTCAGGCGCATCTCGCGCACGACGGACACGTAGTCGCCCTGGCTCATGAAGCCGGTGAGCGGCGAATACGCGCCAATGGCGATCAGTTCCAGGTCGGACAGATTAACGGGCGACAGGGGGATGCGCAACAAGGTCTGCGCGCGCTGTTGGGCGTGTTGCCGGGCGTCGCCTTGCAACACGCGATCGACCAACGCCCCGCCATGGGGGGTGGACGTGGAGTAAGTGTTGGAAATCAAGCTGGCTCAGTCTCCCGGAATATGTAACAGGCTCAGGCCGGCCAGCAGTATACCCCGCAGCTATCGATGCTGTAGAATGACATCATGCAGATCGAATCGCAGCAGGAGCGCGCTCAGAAAAGGCTCAAGCTCTATTTTCCTCCACAGCAGGCGGAAGTGCTGGCGGAGGTGATTACCGACGCCTATAACGATCTGGTCAAAACCAGCGATTTCAACGAATTGAAGGGGATCGTGCGCGAGCTGGCCCAGGCGCAGCAGCGCACCGAGCAGCGCATGGAAGAGCTGGCTCAGCAGGTGAGCATTGTCGCGCTTGGCCTGACCCAGGTGCGCTCTGAAGTGGGCGGGCTGTCTCGCAGCATGAGCTATGCGCTCGAAAATGAAGCCTATCGCATGTTGCCGGCCTTCCTCTCGCGCGAGCATGGGCTGGAGGTGGTCAATCGTCTGGTGCGCACCGAGATCGCCGGCGAAGAAATCAACCTCTTTGGCCGCGCGCGCCGCAACGGCCGCGACGTGCTGATTGTTGGCGAGACCAAACTGCAACTGGATGAGCGGCGCTCGAATCGCCGGGAAGAGGACGATGCGTTGGCGCAGCTTGCCCGGAAAGTGGAAGCGGTGCGTCAGTCATACCCCGGCCTGGAAATTGCCCCACTGCTGATCACCCACTATGCCCGGCCGTCCTTCCTGAAGCGCGCCGGCGAGCAGGGGGTGATCGTCGTGCAGAGTTTCGAGTGGTAGCCGCCAGGCCAGGGCGCCAGCGGCTTTACATCTCATGGCTGACCCAACCCCTTGCACCGATGCGCCGCCGCGCCGCGCCCGCGCGCTGATCGCGATTGTGTTCTTCCTCGCCGCCTTCATCCACGCCAATCTGTGGGGCGCCATCATCCCGCTGTGGCAGATCCCGGACGAGGCGGCGCACTTCGAGTATGTCCACCTGTTGACCCGGCTGGGCCGGCGACCGACTCCCGCCGACGCCGATCCCGCCCTTCAGGCGCAGATGCTGCGCTCGATGTGGGAGAACCACTACTGGGAGTACCTGGGCTACCGGCGTCCGGAGCAGCCGCCGACGCGCATCCTGCCCGGCGGCTGGACCTCTGGCGGGGCGATCCCGGATACGGCGGTGGTCGGCGATGCATTTGTCTATGCGTTCAGCCAGTTGCAAAACGCGACGCCGGTCTACTACG
>DAOTYS010000192.1:0-7916 GCA_034434575.1 Thermoflexales bacterium | reverse complement strand
GCCGGCTTCTGGCCGGGCAGGCGACCCGCGTCCAGGTCGTCGAACAGGTCTGGCGAGAACAATCCGCCTTCGATGCGCAGGGTGGCGAATGTGAGCATGGGCGCGCAAAGGGGCAGGCCGGGCGTCACATCGGCGGCGTCACGCCGGCGGGGGTTGCAGCAGCTCCAGCGTGATGCCGTCGGGGTCGAGGAAATACACGGTGTAGCCGCCCTTGTTCACGCCGGCCTCGATCGCCACCGGCGCCTCGGCCTTGAAGCGCACGCCCAGCGCCTTCATGCGCGCGAACTCGGCGTGAATGTCATCCACGATGAACGCCCAATGGCCGACGCCGGTGTTGTTGGTGGACAGATCGATGTCGTCGCGGCCATGCGGATAGACATATTCGACCAGCTCGATGTGGTGATTGGCGCGCGGGGCGAGCGGCTGGCCGGGCACGCGCAACTGAGCCACTTTCAGGTGCGCGCCGGGGAACCCCACCAGCCGGGCGGTGTACTCGTTGTGCTGCTCCTGTCCGCGCACATATTCCAGCCCCAGCACCTCGGTGTACCACTTCACGCTGGCTTGCAGGTCGCGCACGGTGAATGAGACGTGAAAGAAACCGTGAACCATCTCTCGATTTTGGATTTTGGATTTTGGATTGACGATTGACGATTGACGATTGACGATTGGCAATTGACGATTGACGATTGACGATTTTCGCAATTCGCAATTCGCACTTCACAATTCCCAATTCGCAATTCCCAATTCGCAATTCGCAATTCCCAATTCGCAATTCACCTGATTTTGACGCGGCCTTTCATGAGTGCGACGGCGGCCTCCACGATGTGGCGCGGCTGAGGCAGCACTTCCTCTTCGAGCGAACGGGCGACGGGGATGGGGAGGTCGAGGCCGGCCACGCGCGCGATGGGCGCGTCCAGCTCGTCGAAGGCGCGCTCCATGACCCGCATGGCGACTTCAGCCCCGACGCCGCAACTGGCGTGCGCTTCGTGGGTGATGAGCAGGCGATGGGTTTTTCTGAGCGACGCAATCACCGTGTCGATATCCATCGGCACGGTGCAGCGCAAATCGATCACCTCCGCCGAGATGCCATGCTCTTTTTCCAGCGTCTCGGCAGCCTGCAGGGCAAACAGCAACTGGCGCGAGTAGGAGACGATGGTCAGGTCTGTGCCGGCGCGCTTGACATCGGCCCGGCCCAGCGGAATGGTGTACTCCTCTTCGGGCACCATGCCTTTGGTCTGGTAGAGCAGCTTGTGCTCGATGAACATGAGCGGGTTGTCCTGGCGCAGCGCCGTCTTGAGCAATCCTTTGGCGTCGTAAGGGGTGGCCGGAATGACGACCTGGATGCCGGGGATGTGCGTGAACAGGGTTTCAAAGCTCTGCGAGTGCTGGGCGCCATTGCCGCGCCCGCCGCCCTGCTGGGCGCGAATGACCAGCGGCACTTTCACCCGCCCGCCGCTCATCGAGCGCATCTTGGCGGCCTGGTTGAAGATGGAGTCTGCGCACACCAGCGCAAAATCCATGAACATCAGTTCGACCACCGGCCGCTTGCCGGTCATGGCCATGCCCACGCCCATGCTCACGAAAGCGGATTCGCTGATCGGCGTGTCTTTGACCCGCTGGGGGCCGAACTTCGCCAGCAACCCTTCGGTCACGCGGAAGACGCCGCCGTAATGGGCGATGTCCTCGCCCATCAGAATGATGTTGGGGTCGCGGGTCATCTCCTCGCTCAAGGCTTCGCGCAGGGCCTGCGCATAGGTGAGTTCTCTGCTCGCCACGATTGTCCTCTTGTTGTCATGTGATTAGGCCGGCATGGCAGCCTGATTCAAAGAGCCAAGTGTAACGCAGGATAAAAAGAATCCCGGCTGCTTGTGCAGCCGGGATTGTGGCGCGCAACACGCAGCCGGCGCGGGATCAGAACTCGCCGCAGAAAGACACATCCAGACCCAGCGTCTTCATCGCTGCGGCCTTGGCGAACATGGCCTTCTTCGCCGCCGCCTTGGTCGGCGCATAAGCCACGTTGATGTGGTTGGCCTTGTGGCGGGCCATGAACTGATCGCGGGTGATGCCGGGGGTGATGGCGCTCATGATCGGCCACTGTTCGGTGGTCAGCTTCAGGCGCTCCTCGGTTTCGGCGTCGGGCAGCTTGACGGCTTCGCAGACGCCGGTGTCGAAGTTGAGCTTGCCCGGCTGCACCCACACGCGGCTCCACACCACCCAGCCCGGCTTGCTGACGCCCTTCACCGTGCCGCCGCCCAGCGGGAAGTACATCGGCGGCTGGCGCTCGCTGACTGTGCCGGCGTAACCGCCGATGAAATGCTCCGGCGGCGCGGCGCCCGAAATCTCGAACACCCACACAAAGTCATCGACGTGGCGGCCGTTGTCATTGGCCGACCCGTTGTACCAGCGCCCCCAGCGCACATCGTGCAGCGTGGTCTCCGGCGCCATCTTCATGCGCGTCCACAGGCCATTGGTCACCAGCGCGTCCAGGCCGGCGCACTCATCCACTTCGTTGAAGTGCGGCAGGGCCTGCCCTTTGTACAGCTCCTCGCCGGTTTTCTCATCGTACACCGGCGGGCGATCGACGTTGTTCAACAACCCCTCGACCAGGTCCGAGGCCGGGGCCATGTCCTTCAGGCCCTGCTGGTACTGAATGCCGATCGTGGCGCAGCCGAACTCGGCGGCGATGCGCACGGCGGCGATGTACATCTTGCACTGCTCCAGCACCTGACGCTCGGTCAACTCGGTGGCTTCGTCGGTTCCCAGGTTGAAGCGCATGCCCTTGTTCAACAGCCACTCGTACACGCCGCGCGCTTCGGCGTCGCTGACAGTGCGCATCTTGGCCACCAGCGCTGATTGGCTGAGCCGCTCCTTGTACACGCCGGCAGACATCAGCAGCGCGTCGGGGATGATGGCGTTGTACATGCCCATGCAGCCTTCGTCAAAGACGCCCATGATGGCCTTGTTCTTCAGCAGGTCCTGGGCATACTTCTCGCCGATGGCGGCTGCGGCGGCGGGCACTTCCACCGCGTCATAGGGTTTGACATGATCAGTCTTGTGCGTCACTTTGCCCTTGCTCAGCCAGGCGCGCAGCCCTTTGACAAAGAAGTCGTCGGTGAAGTCTTCGCTCCACAGGGTGCTGTACTTCACGCCGGCGGCGGTCATCGAGCCGTTCAGATTGAGCATCCCCACCAGGCCGGGCCACTGGCCGCTCCAGTTGGCCAGGGTCAGGATCGGGCCTTTGTGAGTAATCAGGCCGGGCAGCACGTGATGGCTGTATTGCCACACCGCCTCGGCCACAATCAGCGGCGCGTCGGCGGGAATCTTGCGAAAGACCTCCATGCCATACTTCTGGCTGTCGATGAAGCCATGCTTCTGCTCCTCGATGTAGGGGTGTCCGCGCTTGATCTTCACGCCTTCGCGCTTGACGGCTTCAAAGATTTGCTTCTCCATGGCTTCCTGCGCCGGCCAGCACACCTGATTGGCCGACAGGCGCAAGTCGCCGCTGGCGACAAGATAAACGGTTTGCATTGGTTAGTTCTCCTTTCCTCTTGATATTTGGGCGCGCCCTGTAAGTTTACCCAGAGGTCGCAAGTCTGGCTAGTAGAGACGCGCTGCAGCGCGTCTCTACGCCGGCGCGTCTCTACGCCGATTCCCCAGATTCCCGGAATCTTCAAGATTCCGGGAATCCGGGGGTTGGAAAGACCGAAGCCGCCCTTCATCAGAGCGGCTTCGGCCTTCAGGAGATAGAAAGGACCATGAACGCGCGAACCGTTGCCCAGACGGCCCGCGTGCCCACCAAAGTTATTCGGCCAGCAGCAGGAACGGCTCCTCGATCAGTTCCTTGATGTGTTTCAGGAACCGCGCTGCCGGCGCGCCATCGGTGATCCGATGGTCAAACGCCAGGCTCAACGTCATCATCTTGCGCGCCACGATCTGGTCGTTTAACACGACGGCTTTCGCCGCAATGCGCCCAACGCCCAGAATGGCGGCTTCGGGATAGTTGATGACCGGCGTGAAAGCGTCTACATCCAGGGGGCCGAGGCTGGTGATGGTGAATGTGCCGCCGAAATCATCTGGCAGCGAGCGCCCTTTGCGCGCCCGATCCACCAGCTCGCGCAACTCGGCTCCAATCTGTCGCAGCGATTTTTGATCGGCGTTGCGCACCACCGGCACGGTCAGCCCGCGCTCGGTGTCGGCGGCCATGCCGATGTCGATGCGCGCCAGATATTCGATCGCGTCCGAAGTCATGCGCGCGTTCATGTAGGGGAACTTGCGCAGGGCGCGGGCGACGATCATGACGAGCATGTCGTTGTAGCCGGGGGCAAAGCCCCATGCTTCGGCAAAGCGGGCCTTCAGCCGCTCGCGCATAGCGACGAACTCGGTCGCGTCCACATCCATGACCAGCGTCACGCGCGCGACGGTGCGTGTGCTGGTCGCCATGCGGTCGGCGATGACGGCGCGCACACCCTTGAGCGGCACGCGCTCCAGCACGTCGCCCTGCGGCGCCGGCGCAGACGCGGGAGCGGGGACAGCGGGCGGCGCGGCAACGGGCGCGGGCGCCGGCGCTGCGGCCGGCGCGACCGGCTCGCCTTTGGACGCCTGATCGCGTTGCGCAATCGCCTGTTGCACATCTTCTTTCGTGATGGCTCCACCGGCGCCGGTGCCCTTGATCGTGCGCAGGTCGATGCCGGCTTCGGCGGCCATGCGCTCGGCGATCGGCGTCGCTTTGGGGGCGGATTGCAAATAGGCCACCACATCGCGCTCGGCCACGCGCACACCGCCGCCGCCGGTGGGCGTCACTTTTGACAGATCGACGCCTTCCTGCTCGGCCAGCTTGCGCGCGCGCGGCGAAGCGAACAAGCGCCCGGTCTGGGCCGGCGGTTGCAGCTCGGTCTGGGATGGAGCTGCCGGCTGTGCCGCCACAGGCGCGGCGGTCTCCGGCTGCGCGCCGCTGGCCGGCTGCGACTGGCCGGCAGCGGGGAACTTTTCGTCCTGCTTGCCCACGACGGCCACGACAGTCAGCACGGGCAAAACTGTGTCCTCTGCGAACGGCCCTCTATGCAGATACCCTTTGGCCGGCGACTCCACCGCGAAGATGGCCTTGTCGGTCTCGACCTCCAGCACTTCCTGACCCTGATCGACCCTGGCGCCGTCTTCGACCAGCCAGCGCACCAGCCGCACTTCCTCAACCGTTTGCCCGAGCTTGGGGATGAAGAGTTCTTTTGCCATGCCTGCTCGCCCAATACGCGATACGCAATACGCCTAAGCGATCACCTTCCGACAGGCGGCGACAATGCGGCCCGTGTTTGGAATCGCCAGATCTTCCAGAATCTCGGCGCGCGGCACCGGCACGTTGGCCGAAGCGACGCGCACCATCGGCGCATCCAGGTAGTCGAAGGCCGCTTCGTTGACCTGCATCATCACTTCGTTGATGAAGCTGGTGTTCTCATAGGACTCGGTCACGCCGACCAGCCGGCCGGTTTTTTGAACCGAGGCGACAATCGTCTCCAGATCGAGTGGCTTCAGCGTGCGCAGGTCGATGACTTCCACATCGACGCCCTCTTTGGCCAGGATGTCGGCGGCCTCCAGCGCGCGGTAGACCATGCGCGAGTAGGTCACCAGCGTGATGTCCTTGCCTTCGCGCTTGATGTCGGCCACGCCGAAGGGGATGATGTACTCCTCGTCGGGCACCGGCCCCTTCTCCTTGTAGAGCATCTTGTGCTCGATGAACATGACCGGGTTATCGTCGCGGATGGCGGCTTTCAACAAGCCTTTGGCGTCGTAGGGCGTGGAGGGCATGACGACGTAGATGCCGGGGAAGTGCGTCCAGAGCGATTCGAGGCTTTGCGAGTGATGCGCGGCAATGGCGCGCCCGGCGCCGCCTTCAGTGCGCACCACCATCGGCACGCTGGTCTTGCCGCCGAACATGTAGCGGTTCTTGGCGCCCTGGTTGGCCAGCTGGTCCATCGCCAGCGGGGTGAAATCGACATACATGATCTCAGACACTGGCCGCATACCCGCCATGGCGGCGCCGACGGCGGCGCCGGCGATGCTGGCTTCTGAAATGGGCGTGTCGAGCACGCGCCACTTGCCGAACTCCTGGAACAGCCCGCGCGTGGCGCCATAGGCCCCGCCGTACAGACCGATGTCCTCGCCCAGGCAGAAAACGCGCTCATCGCGGGTCATCTCCTCACGCAGGGCATCGGCGATGGCCTGCGCGTAAGAAATTTGCTTGAACTGGCCGGGGTTGCTCCTGATGGCGGCGCGCAGGCGGCGGTCGGTGTCGTAATCGGCCTGGGTGAATTTGGCCGGCGCAAAGACATCGGTGGTCAGCTCATCCGGCGAGGGTTCGGGTGAGGATTGGGCAAACTGCACCGCCGTCTCGAGCTTGGTCTGCACCGTCTCGTCCATCCTGTCGAACTCTTCCTCGGTCAGCCAGCCGATAGCGATCAGGCCGTCGCGCAGCGCGTTGATCGGGTCGCGCGCTTTCCAGGCGGCCTCTTCTTCCTTCGTGCGATAGGCGCGCGGGTCAGAATGGGAATGGCCGTAATAACGATAGGTCTTGCACTCGATGAGAGTGGGGCCTTCGCCGCTGCGGGCGCGATCAACGGCTTTCTTCACCGCGCCGCGCACGGCCAGCACGTCCATGCCGTCCACCACCTCGCCGGGGATGCCGTAGGCGCAGGCGCGCGCGGCGGCATCGGGCAATTTGGTCACCGTCGCCCACGGCACCGACATGCCATACATGTTGTTCTCGCACACAAACACCACCGGCAGATCCCAGATGCTGGCCATGTTGAGCGACTCATGGAAGCTGCCCTCATTCACCGCGCCGTCGCCGAAGAAGCAAACGACCACTTTGCCGGAGCCTTTCATCTTCTCGGCCAGCGCGGCGCCGGTGGCCACGGCGATGTTGCCGCCCACGATGCCGGTGGCGCCGAGGTTGCCGTGCAAGACATCGGCGATGTGCATCGAGCCGCCCTTGCCTTTGCAATAGCCGGTGGCCTTGCCCAGCACCTCGGCCATCATCTTGTTGTAGTGCTCCTGCTTCAGTTCAGGAGTCGCAGCCACTTTGTCGCCGTGGGCGTGGCCGTGGCCGTGGCCGCGATGCGTGCTGGTGATCAGGTCGGTTGTCTCGATCGCGCCGACGGCGCCGACCGCCACAGCCTCCTGGCCGGCGTACAGGTGCGAGGCGCCTTTCAGCACCGCCTTGCCCAGAAACTCGGCGATCTGGTTCTCCAACGCGCGGATCTCCATCATCTGGCGCAGATAGCCCAGCACCTCATCGCGGGTCAGTTCCTGTTCTTCGATCATTGCCGAGACTTTCTCGGCCAGTGTTATTTCGTGCGCAGCGACTCCCATCTCGGATTACCTCGTTACAGAGCACAGAGTGCAGATTACAGAGCACAGATCACAGATCACACCAGCAACACCTCGATGCCGCGCGCACGGGCCTGCTCAACCCACTCCAGCGGCGCGTGACTGTCGGTGATCACGCAGTCAATCTGATCGAGCCGGGCAAACGAGGCCAGACCCACGCGGCCCCATTTGGTTGCATCAACAATGGCGATCACGCGACGGCACATATCGACCAGAGGCTGTTTGATTTCCGCTTCATCGATGCTGACATCGGTCAGCCCCTCCGGCACGCTCAGGCCGTGCGCGCCAAAGAAGCCTTTCTCAATGTTGAACCGGCGCAGGGCGTCCAACGACTCTGCGCGGATCAGCGAGGCCGTTTCGCGCCGCAGGGTTCCGCCCGGCATGACAACCGTGACGCCAGGGGCATCCAGCATCTCCTGGGCCACGGCCAGGCTGTTGCTGATGATGGTGACATGGCGATGGTCCTTGAGTTGGCGGGCAATGGCCAGCGCCGTGCTGCTCGAGTCCAGGAAAATGGCGTCGCCGTCGGCGACCAT
>DAOTYS010000191.1:0-14940 GCA_034434575.1 Thermoflexales bacterium | reverse complement strand
GGTCGTGTGAGCGGCATAGGACAAGCCTGGCGGCTTGTCCTACGTTATCGTTACCCGCGCTTCGGCGGCGCACAAGATCAGTTCAGACTATACTTGCTCAAGTCGTATGCCCTTGCGCCGCATTGCTCTGATCAGCTTTCACACATCGCCACTGGCCACCCTGGGCGGGAAAGACACGGGCGGGATGAATGTGTTCGTCCGCGAAACCGCCCGCGAGTTTGCGCGCCGCAACATCGAAGTCGATATCTTCACCCGCAGCCAGAGCGCGCAAACGTTGCGCATCGACCCGCGCATCGCGCCCAACGCGCGCGTGGTCAACGTGCCGGCCGGCCCCGAGGCGCCCGTGCGCAAACAAGACCTGCTGCAATATGTGCCGGCGTTTACTCAATGGATGTGCGACTTTGCAACCGGCGAAAAGCAGGGCGAGATCGTTGCCAGGCGTTCGGCTTCATCCGTGTCGGGCTACGACATCATCCACGCGCACTACTGGCTGTCCGGGCTGGTGGCGGACGCGCTGCGCCAGTGCTGGGGCGCGCGCTTTGTGCAAACCTTTCACACGCTGGCCGAGCTGAAGAATCAGATCGCGCAGCGCCCCCAGGAAATGGAAAGCGAGGAGCGACTGAAAAGTGAGTGCTATCTGTGCGCGGCCGCCGACCGGCTCACCGCCAACACTACGGTCGAAGAGCGTCAACTGGCGCGCTTCTGCGGCGCCGACCCCGCGCGCATCCGCATTGTGCCGCCCGGCGTGGACATATCCCGGTTTCACCCCATCGAGCAGGCGTATGCCAAGTCTGTCATCGGCGCGCCGCAGCATCATCGCATCATCCTGTTCGCTGGCCGGATCGAGCCGTTGAAGGGTATCGACACGCTCTTCCGCGCAATTGCTCTGCTCAAGGAACAGGCTGATCCGCTCTTCGACAACCTGTGCGTCATCGTCATCGGGGGAGACCCCAGCGAGCAAGGCCGGCGCGACAACGAAGAGATGGCGCGTCTGCACGAGTTGCGCGGCGAACTCGGCCTCAACGACCTCATCACATTCCTCGGCGCGCGAGATCAGGAAACCTTGCAGTTCTACTACGCTGCGGCAGATTGTCTGGTGATGCCATCGCACTACGAGTCGTTCGGAATGGTGGCGCTCGAAGCGATGGCCTGCGGCACGCCGGTGATCGCATCCGATGTCGGCGGCCTGAGCCAACTCGTCCGGCACAACCGCACAGGACTGCGCGTCCCTTCCAAAGATCCGCTGGCGCTGGCCAACGCCGCACGCAGACTGCTATCAGACGAGGCCCTGCGGCGGAGCATGGGACACCGCGCCGCCTGCGTCGCTGAGGATTACAGTTGGGTCAAAATCGTGGACAGGCTCATCGCCGTGTATGAGGAACTCGTATGAACACAACGCAGGTCAGTTACGTCGCCATCTGGTCAAGGGACCTTGACGCCAATCGGTCTGTATTCGCCAATATCCTGGGCATCCCCATCGCCTACGAAGACGATAACGTGGTCGTGTTTCAAACAGAGGGCGCCCAACTGGTGCTCCAGCGGGCAATCGACGCCAATGCCGACCTGGATGGCGCCATTCAGTTCGGTATCAGCGTGGAAAACCTGGACGAGGTGACCGAGGCGCTGAAAGCCGGGAACCTGACGATCGATATCGACCGCGAGGAGATTGCGCAGAACCAGCGCGTGACGATTCTCCGGCTCACCTCCGGCCAGTCCGTCGAGATCACCGGCGAATGATCGCTTCACTGCCAGACCGTTCCCCGAGCAGCGCGCCCATCTGATCGCGCGTCATGCGAAACGGCTGCCACTCCTCCATGTGGCGCGCGCCCAGGCGCTGATAGAACGCAATGGCCGGGGTGTTCCAGTTCAACACCTGCCATTCCATCCGGCCGCAGCCCTGCGCGTAGCCATACTGCGCGCACGCCAGAAAAAGCCTCTTGCCGATGCCCAGCGACCGGTAATCGGGCAGCACAAACAAATCCTCCAGGTACAACGTGGGCATGGCCAGAAAAGTGGAGTAGGTGAAGAAACTGATGGCGTAACCGGCCGCGCGCCCATCTGCGCGAGCCAGCCAGGCATCGAAGCGCGGGGCCGGCCCGAAGGCGTCGCGCGCCAGCCGCTCCAGCGCAGCCGGCTCCGGGCGCGGCAAACGCTCGTAGTCCGCCAGCGCGCAAACGAGTTCTGCCAGCGCATCGGCGTCGCCGGCTGTCGCTTTTTGAATGTGCACGTCCATAGGTGTATTGCGCATGAGGCGCGATTCTATCGCGCCCTGCGCCGGTATACTGGGTCGCCGACAACATGCGTCACTTCGATTCATCTCCCTCCCGGCGCGCCGCCCGCCTGCTGAGCGCGCTGTTGCTCCTGGCGGCCTCAGCCTGCTCGATGTTGCCGTCGATCGACCTGCGCGACACAATCGCCCGCATCGCCGCCACGCCCATCCCGGCCAACGATGGCCCGACGCCAACCGCCCCGCCGCCTACGCTTTCGACCGCCGCCCTGGTCAAGATGCGCAGCGCCCTGCGAGTCGGCATTCGGTTCGACGCGCCACCGCTGGCCAGCGTCGATGATGAAGGGAACCTTGTCGGGCTGGATGTGGACATCGCCCGCGAGCTGGCCCGCCGCTGGCTGGGCAGCCCGCGCAATGTCGAGTTCGTTCAGGTCACCTCGAACTCGGCCCTGCGGCGCATTCAGAATCGTGAAGTCGACCTGGCCCTGGGCGGCCTGGTGCACTCGCGGCCGGCTGAAACCTACGCCGATTTCAGCCTGACCTATTTGCAGGACGGCGAGGCCCTGCTCATCCGCGCCGGCGCATTCGCCGACACGCAGAGCCTGGCCGGGCGCACAGTCACCTACATCGATGCAACCTCCATCGCTGCTGCGAGCGAGATGCAGATCGCCAACAACATGACGGTCACCCTGCAAGCTGCGCCTTCCTACGCCAGCGCCATCCAGTCGCTGCTCGATGGCGACACTGACGCAGTGCTCGGTCGATGGCGCCGGCTGCGCGCCGAGGCCGCGCGCAACGGCGCGCTATCGGTGCTGGCCGTGCTGCAACAGCAGCCCGTCGCCATCATGCTGCCGCAGAACGACTCCGACTGGGCCGATCTGGTCAACATCACCCTGAGCGCCATCATCAATGACGGCTTCTACGCCGAAGCCTATCAACGCTGGTTTGGCCAGCCGGCCCCGCCTGTCGCGGCGCTGCCCGGCCAGATCGACTTGCAACTGGCCGCGCTGCCCGACGGCATCGCGCCGCGCGCCGTGTACGATCGCTTGCGCGCCGCCAATGCCGTGCGCATCGGCTTCAACGCGCAGTCCGACCCGCTGGCTACGCTCGACGCAAACGGACAACCGGTCGGCTACATGGTCGATCTATGCCGCGAATTGAGCCGGCGCTGGTTCCAGAACCCGGCGGCCGCCCAGTTTATCGCCCTGCCGGCCGGCCAGACAGCAACCGCCTTCGACAACGACACCATCGATCTTGCCATCGGCGACATCGCGCAAACCCAGGCCAGCGAGCGCCTGATGGATCACAGCATTCCCGTCTACGTCAGCGGCCTCAGCGTCGCCGCGCTGAGCGGCAGCGGCATTGTCGATTTAAGCTCCTTAAATGGCGCCCAGGTCGGCATCGCGCAGGAGACGACGGACACGGCGGCGCTTGAGGCGGCCAGGCGGGCGCGCGGGGTGAATTTCCTCATCGTGCCATTTCCAGACCTGTCGAGCGCGCTGGCCGCCCTGCGCGAAGGCCGGATTCAGGGCGTGGCCGCCGAGCGCGTCACGCTGCTGGCGCTGGCGCGCGTGTCGGGCGACATTGTCGTGCTGGTCGACCGGCTGAACGCGACGCCCATCGCCATCGCCGCGCCCACCAATGATTCCGCGCTGCGAGACCTGGTGAACCTCACCTTGCAGGAAATGGCAAGCGACGGCGCGCTCGCCGCCATCTATCGCCGCTGGTTCGACGACGCGCCGCCTGTGGTGGAGCTGTGGCCGGGCGAGGCCACGCGCGACACCGCGCTGATCGCCCCCTCGCCCACCCCCCTGCCCTCGCCCACGCCCGTGATCGTGGAGATCGACACGCCCACGCCGGCGCCGCCAGCAGAACCAGCGCCGGCGCCGTAACGCCACAGCGGCCGCGATTCAGCGAGCCTTGTCTGCGCGGGCATCGTCTGCAACGTCACTCGCGCCGGGGCCGGGCTTTTCCATCACCAGCAGATGCGACAGCCCGAACACGCGCAACGGCGACGCCTCCAGCCCCTGGATCACCCGGCGCAGCAGACGGCCGGCCGCGCCATAGCGCGCCACGATATTGTCGAATCCAGGATATACCTGAGTCAGCAGCGCGGGGCGCAGGCCGGCGCCGGCGAACAGATCGAGCAGGCCGCGCGCCGTGTAAGCGCGCGCGTGCGGCGCCAGCCTGCTGCGCGCCGCGTCGGGCAACCAGTTTACAAACGGCTTGTTGCCAAAGTAGTAGCGGCCGCGCCAGAAGACGCCGTGCGTCTCGAACGGGTACAGCCGGTTGGGAACGAATAGCACCGCTCGGCCCCCCGGCCCTAACACGCGCGCCATTTCATGACAGGCGGCGCGATCGTCGTTGACGTGTTCGAGCACCTCGTGGCTGAACACCACGTCGAAAGACGCATCCGCAAACGGCAGCCGCTCGCACACGGCGTTCAGCAATCCATCCAATCCGCCGGCGCGCCCTTCGCGCACGCGATCCAGTTCGATATCAAGCCCGCACACGTGAGGGGTATAACGCGCAATGGCGCGCACGTACATGCCGATGCCGCAGCCATCAACGAGAACACGCTTGCCGGCCAGCGGCGCGACGCGATTCAACAGGGCAAGCCGGCGTTCCTGCCCGGCGCGCCACACCAGGGACGGGTTGCCGCGCAGGGCGGCCAGATCGAGATCAGGGTTGTCGAGGCGTGTCATGGCATGACGCATGGCATGGGCTGAATGATGGCGCGGAATGGCCATCACACAGAAGGCAGTTGGAGCAACAACGCGTCGAATGTGAGGCGCGGGTTGGCATTCTGTTCGAGGGCGGACATGGCGCGCAAAATGGCCTGGGTTGCGCGCGCCGCCCCGGCCGGCGACACGCGCCGCGCCACTTCGGCGATAGACTGCGCGCAATCGATGTTGAGCAATGCGTCAGCCAGCGGTTCGCCGGCGGGATCGCAGGCCGCCCGCGCCACATCGCGCCAGTACCACAGCCATTCCTCGAGCACACTGCGCGCCGCCTGCGGGCCGGCCTTGCTCATTGTCTCGGCAAAGGCAAAGCGATTCGTCCGGTTTGCTGCCAGCGCCGCGCGCAAATCGGCCAGGCGTTGCTCGCGCGCAGCGAGCAGCTCGCCATCGGTCAGCGCCCGCAACGCCCAACCCGGCCGGCCGCGCGCGAGACGGGCCAGCAGACGGGCTTTGCCGGGTTCGGCGCCGCGCGCCAGGAGGGCCTGTTCGATCTCCGTGGCCGGGGCCGGGCGCAAGTTGAGCGTCTGGCAGCGCGACACAATGGTCGGCAGAAGCGCCCCGGGTTGCGGCGCAATCAGCACAATCACCGCCGCCGGGTTTGGTTCTTCGAGCGTTTTCAGGATCGCGTTCTGGGCGCCGTCGGTGACCAGGTGCGCATCGTTAATCACCGCCACACGAAAGCGACTTTCGACCGGCGAGAGCGTTAAGGCGTGCAACAGCGCGCGCGCCTGCTCGACCTTGATGGACGATTCGCCGGCTTCAGGCTCGATCCAGAAGAGATCGGGATGTTTGAGCCGGTCCACCAGGCTGGCCGCGCGGGCCGGGTCGGCTGTGTCGCGCGACAAGAGCGCGCGCGCAAATGCCAGCGCCAGCGTCGCCTTGCCCACACTTTGGGGGCCGGCAAACAGGTGCGACTGCGCCACTTGACCCGTCTCAATGGACTGTTGCAGCCGGCGCACAGCCCATGCGTGACCGATCAGATTCCAATCGCTCATACCGGTTGATTCTGACATTGCTGCTGGCGACGCGCGCGTCTGAAGCGACGCATGACGCGGTACAGCAGATAACCGATTGCGGCGACGAAGACAACGAACAGCGCCGGGGCCAGCAAGGCCAGCGCCGCCCCCACGGCTGAAACGACATCCTCCAGAAAACTGACGACCGGCGCGCCGACTCCTGCGGTGGACACATTGATGGCCGGCCGCGCCACCGCCTTGCCGCCGTGAACGACGCCGGCCGTCAGCAGGCCGACGATGATCGCCAGCGCAGGGCTGACATCGGTGACAACGCCGCTGTTGGCGGCGAAGAGAATCGCGCCGGCCGCCGGGCGAACGATGGTCTGCACCGCGTCGTTGACATGGTCGGCGCCGGGCACTTTGTCCACGACGACCTCAATCGCCAGCAACACGACCAGAACGCCGATCACCCACCACTCAGACAGCGCGTCGAACGGCGGCTGCAAATGGATGACCTCGGCGCGCGCCAGAACAGCCACAATCAGGAGGGGAATATATGCATTCAGGCCGGCCGCGCCGGCCAGGCCGAAAGCACTGATGACATTCATTAACGCCAGCATTTCTCGCTCCGCATCGGCGCAGTCAGTCGGCGCGATGCCGCCGCAGAGACGCGCTCGCTGCAAGCCGATTATAGATGGCGTTGCGGGCCGGCCAACCGTCTCTCAGAGGACTACACTTGGCTCAGCGCACCCGGCCAACGGGCGAATCGAGGAAGACGTGAACGCAAATGCAACTGAATCCAGTCTTGTGCGGATGATGGCGCGCTGGGGTTACTACCTGGCGCCGAATCGACATCCCTATGCGCCAGGCCACCACATGCTGCTCATCGCCATGCGCGAAATCCCGACCGAAATGCACTTTGACCCTGAAGTCATCCAGTTGCGGATGGGCGAGACCGGCGACTCGTTGAACTGGTCGACCATCCGGCTGAAATACCCTCTATACGGGCAGCGCCAGGTGGGGCTGGGGCGCATCATCGTCAGTGATCGCGTGGACAAGCGGATCGGGTTTTTCACCTACGGCGCGATGATCGAAGCAATCCACGGCCACAACGAGGCAGTGTACGCATTGCGCTCGTCAGCGCCGATACTGGCCATTGACCCTGAGTTGCAGGACTTTTCCGCCGAGCTTGCATTCGAAACCGAGGTGATCGTCGCCAGGTCGCTGGCGAAATGGCGTGGCAACGAGTCGGGGTTTGCGAGCCGGCTGTCTCAACTGGAGCCGGACCGCTGCTACCTGGCGGCCATTCACTGCATTCTGGGCCACTATCAGCGCAACCGCAGGCTGCGCGATGGGTTCCGTTTGTTCTACGCCGCCCTGTGCAAGGAAGTGGAACAACTGGCAGCGTTGGGTTTCTGGCCGGGGGAGATGGCGCGGCTCGATGACCTGCTTGCGCCCGATCATTCGGCCTTTGCATAGCGCCGGTCAGTGGCTGTTTGCGCCGGCCAATAGCGCACACGCGCGCAGACCTTTGCCCGCTTACCTATAATCGGTCTGTTCGACACCTGAACAAAGATGACGCCGGCCCACAAACCGGCGTCGCGTCGAGGCAACCCGACAGGCTTGGATGCCTGGATACAAAGAGGAACCCCCCATGACAACACCGCTTGAGAACACCATCCGCTCAATTCAACCGCTCGATGAGCACGCCATGCAGGCAGCCCGGTCACGACAAAACGAATTGACCAAACCGCCGGGCAGTCTGGGCCGGCTGGAAGCCCTGTCCATTCAGATCGCCGGCATCACTGGCCACCCCCGCCCCACCCTGAGGCGACCGGCTATCATCACGCTTGCCGCCGATCACGGCATCGCCCGCCAGGGGGTCAGCGCATTCCCGGTCGAAGTGACCGCCCAGATGGTGTTGAATTTCCTGCGCGGCGGCGCAGGCATCAACGTACTGGCCCGGCACGTTGGCGCAGACGTGATCGTGGCCGATTTCGGCGTCGCAGTCGATCTCCCGCAAAACGACGACTTGATCGTCAACAAGATCGGCTACGGCACGCGCGACTTTTCGGTCGAGCCGGCCATGACGCGCGAACAGGCCTGCCAGTCCATTGAGGCCGGCATCAGCATCGCGCAGGCCGCCATCGCGCGCGGCTGCGACATTCTGGGAACCGGCGAGATGGGCATCGGCAACACCACACCATCCAGCGCCATCACGGCAGTTTTCACCGGTCGGCCCGTGCGTGACGTGACCGGGCGCGGCAGCGGGCTGAACGACGCCGGCCTGGCGCGCAAAGTGGCAACTCTGGAAGCGGCGCTGGCGCTGCACGAACCCAACCCGGCCGACGGGCTGGATGTGCTGCGCAAAGTCGGCGGGTTCGAGATCGGCGGGCTGGCCGGTGTCATGCTTGGCGCGGCAGCGGCGCGCACGCCGGTGGTGGTAGATGGGTTCATCTCCGGCGCGGCAGCGCTGATTGCCGCCAGCCTTGCGCCGACTGCGCGCGACTACATGATCGCCGCCCATCGTTCGGTCGAGATCGGCCATCGCGCCATCCTCGAATACTTGAGCTTGCAGCCTCTGCTCGACCTGGACCTGCGCCTGGGCGAGGGCACCGGCGCGGCGCTAGGCATCTCGATCTGCCAGGCAGCGTGCAAGGCGCTGGACGAGATGGCCACCTTTGCTGAAGCCGGCGTCTCGAATAAGGAAGCATAAGGCGCGCATGGCGCAGACGAACAACTCACACCGGGCGCAGGCCGGCATCATCGGCGCGCTGATAGATGCGGCCAGCGCGTTCGCCTTTCTCACCGTGCTGCCGGCGCGCTGGTTCACCAGCGAGAAGCCGGGGCGCATCTTCGCCTGGTTTCCGCTGGTGGGGCTGACGATCGGCGTGTTGCTGGCCGGCGTCGCCTCGGTCGCATTCCTGCCGCCGGACGTGACCCGTTTCGTCACACTGGCCGCGTGGGTCGTGTTGACCGGCGGACTGCACCTCGATGGTTTTGCCGACTCCTGCGATGGGCTGCTGGCCACCACCACGCCGGAGCGGCGTCTGGAGATCATGAAAGATCCGCGCGCCGGCTCATGGGCGGTGGCCGGCGTCGTGGTGTTGCTGCTGGGCAAATGGGCGGCCCTGGGCAGCATCGCGCCGGTGTGGCTGATCGCGGCGCCGGTGGCCGGGCGCTGGGCCATGGCCGTGGCGGTCTACGCCTTTCCGAATGCGAGGCCGGGCGGCATGGGCGCTTACATGCGCGTTGGGCTGGGCCGGCTGCAAATCGCCCTGGCAACCCTCACCGCCGCAATCGTTGCCGTGGCGCTGGGATGGCAGGCGGCGCCGGCGCTTGGCGCGTCGCTCGGCGCCGTCATGTTGATCGGGCGCTGGGCAGCCGGTCGGCTGGGCGGCGGATTGACCGGCGATGTGTACGGCGCGCTCTGCGAGCTGGCCGAACTGGTGTGTTTGCTGGCGCTGGCCATGCTGCCGGGGACGCAGTAGCAGACGCTGCCACAGCCAGTAGTGCATGCCGGCTGTGGCAACGTGTTTTGTTCGCCGGGCGGTTCGACAAGCTCACCGCCCGGCGGCGCGCTCAGGGCGTGGTGTTCACAGTGGGCACGATGCCGGGTCCAGGCAGCACGATCGTCGGCGTGGCGCCCTCCGGCGTGAAGATGATCTTGTCTGTCGCTGTCAGGGCGCTGGCATTGGCCTGCGCGATCTGCAGTTGCACATAGCTGGGATAGGCGGCGTACATCGAAGCTTTGGCCATTTCCAGCGCCAGATCAGCCTTGGCCTTTTCGGCGGCTGCTTTCGCCTGCGCCTGAGCAATGGCAAGGTCCTGCTGCGCCGAGAAAAGATCGTTTTCTTTCTGCGCTTCAATGACTGCGCGCTGCGCGGCCAGCTTTTGCTGATTGAGCTGCGCGAGCACGGTCTGCTGCTTGGTCTCCTCCTGGATGCGGCTCTGCGCTACGGCAACCTCGCCGCGCTGCCGGGCCTGCTCGGCCAGCGCCTCGGCCTCGGCCTTCAGCTTATCCTGCGCAGCCTTCTCCGTGTCCAGCCGGCTCTTGGTGATCGCATCGAGCACCGACTGCACTTCGGACGACAGCACAATGTTCGGGACCACGACATTGTTGATTTGGAGGCCGTAATTCAGCGCCAGCCGGCTCAACTCCGTGTCGATGCACTCGCGCAGCACATCGCGCGCCGTGCCGATCACGTTGTCGTCAAACGTGCGCTCGCCAATGCACACTTTCATGGATTGGCGCGCCAAACCCTCCACGCGCAGACGCGCCACTTCGTCATCGACAAAGATGCTGCTGTATTGCGCCCAAAGCGATTTCAGCAAGTCGGCCTGCTCCAGATTGGGTCGAAAGATATCGCCGTTGACGACCAGCCCCAGCCGTTGCTTGTCCTTCGTGATAATCTCATCGTCCTGAACGGTGAAGGGGATAGCGGTGCTCGACACACGCTTGAGATCGACGTACAGGCCGATGTCGGAATAAAGGCCCGGCCCGACGATCTCGTAGATGCGGCCCTCGCGGAAGCGCACACCCACCTCCTGCTGCTCGACGCGCTCCATGAAGTAGAAAGGCCGGGTTGTCATGAGCAGCAGGCCAACGGCAACGACGATGACGCCGGCGACGATCAAAATGGCGGAAACATTTCGTGACACGACGGGCTTCAACGGAGGTCTCATCCGTGATTCTCCTGGCAACTGCGACTGATCTTATCAGCAGCGAACACGGGCAGCGCAACATCTGCGCCGCGCATCTGTTCAAAACGCTCGCAATGTACTACGACCGGGCGGGAATAGCAATCGGGGAAGCGCCGCCGTGTCCGAGTGTGGGAACTGGCTGTTCCTGCGCCGCCGGCTGCCAGCGCCCCTTAGCGAGGGACGATTTCGGCCAGTGGACGGAGCAGATCATCCAGCCGGTCCTGGACAAGAACGAAAGAAATCAAACCAAGCAAAGCCAGGAAAACAAGCAACTTGAAAAGAGCCGCTATTGAGCCGATGGTGACCCGCGCCGGCGTTTGTTTGGTTTCCATGCTCACCGACTGGGGCCTGGACATGCCCGACAGCGCGCTATACCAGTTGTTGACCAGGAACCAAACAAAACCAAAGACGCCCGTCACCAAAACACCTGCGAAGAACGAGGTCATATCCAGCGGACTGCCCGCCGCGGCCAGAAATTCCTGCCCGCGCACAATCAGCAGGATAAACACAATCAGCAGTACGAGGCGCGTCAACAGCCTCACAACCGGCCCCCTTTGGCCCGGCGATGCGGGCAAACGCTCTTTTTTGCCAGCAGTCTGAACCCGGACGCGGGAAGTAACATTTGCCTTCCCTGTCGTTGCGCGATAGAATAGAACAAATGTTCTAAGCGGTGGCGCTCAATGAACCTGTTTGATCTGCCAGCCTACTTCGACCTTATCGACCGCATCGAAGGCATTGTGTCCACGTTTCTCAACGCCGACTGGGCCGGCGCCTGGCGCCGTCGCGGCGCCGCCGGCCTCTTGACAGAGTTGATAGCCTGTCTCACCGCCCACAACGCCCCCATGATTCGCGTCTCGCGCTATTCGCCCTGGCGCGGCATCGACATCGAGCGCCTGCTGCGACGCCACGGCGTGAAAGTATGGGATCGCGGCATCGCCGGCGACGATCTATACTTCTGCGTCAAGCGCCGCCAGGTGCGGTGGGCGGAATATCTCCTGTTGCGGGCCGGCGTGCCGGTGACCAGCGCCCTGAACGAACCGCGCAACCGGCAATACGCTCAGCTTTACCCGCCCAACTCGAAGCCGCCCCAGCGCTCTCGCCGGCGGCGTCCGCGCGCAACACACCGACAATAGGGCAAGTCCCACAAGCTCCGCCCCCTGTTCCGCCGCCGTGTTTCAGCCGGCAGTCACTCCCAGGAGAATTATAGTGTCGCCCATGACAAAGCGCCCTGCAATGCCCCGCGCGCCCTTCCGCCTGGGCAGCACATCGTATGTGTACGAGGCGGACCTGCTGACTAACGTCGAACGGCTGGCCACGCAACAACTTGTGGAGGACATTGAACTGGTGCTGTTCGAGGTGGAGAACGGCCCGTCCAACTTTCCCGACCCGGCGGCTGTGCAGGCCATGGCCGGCATCGCCGCCGCGACCGGCGTCACGTTCACCGCGCACATGCCGCGCGACTTGCGCCACGACGCTGACAGTGAGCACCCGTCATTGCGGCTGGCGCGCCGCGTCATCGAATTCACGCGCCCGCTCTCGCCATTCGCCTACGTGTTTCACCTGGACGGGGCGGGCATTGACGGGCCGGGCTGGCGCGACCAGGCGTTGCGGGCGGTCGAAACCGCCTTGCGCTGGGTGGCGTCTCCTGAACTGCTGGCGCTGGAGAATCTGGAGCACTACGACCCGGCCTATCTGGAGCCGATCTATGCCGCCCTGCCCATCAGCCGTGCGCTCGACATCGGCCACTTGTGGAAACAGGGCAAAGGATTTAACAATCTTAAAGAGTATGGCGGGCCGGACCGCCTGCGCGTGGTTCACCTGCACGGCTGCGCCGACGGCCCCGGCGGCTGGCGCGAAGACCACCTCAGCCTGGCGCGCATGGCGCCGGCGCAGCTGGATGCGGCGGTCCGCGCGCTGGCCGGCTTTCGCGGCGCGCTGACGCTGGAGGTGTTTGGCGAAGCGGACTTCTTTTCCAGCCGCGAGGCGCTGCTCCAGTCGTACAATCGCGTGACATCATGTCCAGCCTGACGTTCATTCTGGGCGGCGCGCGCAGCGGCAAGAGCCGGCTGGCGCAGTCGCTCGCCATTGCGCGCGCCGGCGACGCCGTGCTGTATGTCGCCACCCTGCGCGAAACGCCGGAGATTTCCGCAGACGCCGAGATGCAGGCGCGCATTGCCCGCCATCGCGCCCAACGCCCCGCCGCGTGGCAAACCATCGTGGCCGGCGATGACCCCGGCGCCGACATTCTGAGCGCGCTGCATACAGCGCAAGCCGCGCGCAGCGCCAGCGACACCGCATCCAAAGCCCCACATCCAAAATTCAAAGCAGTGTTGCTGGATTGTCTGTCCATGCTTATCAGCGGCGCGCTGTTCATGTCCGAGACGATCCCGGACAACGCAGAGGATCGCGCGGTCGATGTGGCAGACGCGCTGCTGGCTGCATACCGCGCCGGCGGCTGCGACTGGATCGTGGTCAGCAACGAGGTGGGGCTGAGCGTTGTGCCGGAGAACGCCTGGGCGCGGGCGTATCGTGACGCGCTGGGCCGGGCCAATCAGCGCGTCGCGCAGCTCGCCGACGAGGTCTATTTCGTCGCCGCCGGCCTGCCCATGCGCCTGAAGTAGCGCGGGGCGAGGATTTGGAACCACAAAGAATCAAGGGCCACGCAGGCAAACCTGCCTATCTCCCGCTTTGTGATCTTCGGTTCTTAGTGGTCAATCCCACCTCAATCGGTCGTCACGAATTGCCGCTCGTACAGCGTTCGATACAATCCGCCGGCTTCCAACAACGCATCATGCCGGCCGCGCTCGACAATCCGCCCATCCTCGATCACGCAAATCAGGTCGGCGTTGCGGATCGTGCTGAGCCGGTGGGCGATGACGATGGCCGTGCGGCCTTCGAGCAGGCGCTCCAGCGCCTCCTGAATCAGCGCCTCGGTCATGGTGTCCACATTCGCGGTCGCCTCGTCGAGGATCAGAATGCGCGGATCGGCGAGCACCGCGCGCGCAATGCAGATCAACTGGCGCTGCCCGATCGAGAGGTTGACCCCGCCCTCCAGAATGCGCGTCTGGTAGCCATCCGGCATTGCATCGATGAACACATCGGCGTTCGCCTGTTTCGCCGCGCGGCGGATGTCCTCATCCGTGGCATCGGGCCGGCCAAAACGGATGTTGTCGGCGATCACGCCGGAGAAAAGAAACGGATCCTGCGGGACCAGCCCGAATTGCCGGCGCAATGAGCGCTGCGTCACGTCGCGCACATCCACGCCGTCGATGCGCACGGCGCCCTCGCTCACGTCATAGAAGCGCGCAATCAGGTTGGCGATAGAGGTCTTGCCGGCGCCGGTGGGGCCGACCAGCGCAACCGTCTGGCCGGGCTGAATGGTCAGATCGACATCGCGCAGCGCGAGCAGCGCGTCGGGGCGGTAGCGGAACGACACATGATCGAAAACCACTTCGCCCCGGATTGGCGGCATATCGGACGCGCCGGGCTTGTCCTTCACTTCCGGCTCCGTGTCCAACAGGTCCAGCACTTTTTCGCCGCCGGCCATAGCCGATTGCATGGTGGTGTACAGCCGGCTCAACTCCTGAATCGGCTGGAAGAAGCGCGTCACGTAGGACATGAACGCCACCATGACGCCGAGCGTGACCTGGCCCTGCGTCACCCACAGGCCGCCAAAGAAGAGCACAATGCACGTCGCCAACATGCTCAGAAAGTCTATGGACGGCAGGAAGATGAACGACAGTGACATGGCGTTGATGTGCGCTTCACGATTGGCAAAATTGACCCTGTCGAATCGCTGATGCGTGGCGCCTTCCTGCGCGAACGCCTGGATGACGCGCATGCCGGCGATATCCTCCGCCAGATCGCCCACCACGGCCGCAACGCGCGAGCGCGTCTCGCGGAACGCCTGTTTGGCCCGCCGCGAGAACCACCAGGTCACCAGAGCCATCAGCGGCAGCGCGAGGAAGGTCAAGAGCGCCAGTTGCCAGCTCATCGACAACATGACCGCCACGATGCCGCCCAGCAGCAACACATCGCCCACCAGCGTCACCACGCCCTGCGACATCAGTTCGTTGATCACGGCCACATCGTTGATGACTCGCGACACCGTCACGCCGACGATGTGCGTGTCGTGATAGCCGAGCGGCAACGCCTGAAGATGGCGGAAGAGCGCCGCGCGCAGATTGCCCAGCACGCGCTGACCCACCCACGAGAGGAGATATTGCTGGCCGGCGGTCGCCAGAAAAGACCCGACAAACGCCAGCGCCGTTGCGAGCGCAATCCACGTCAGCCCTTCGAGGTCGCCGACCGC
>DAOTYS010000190.1:0-3189 GCA_034434575.1 Thermoflexales bacterium | reverse complement strand
CAGGTTTGGCGCCGGGTTTGCCTTTGAGGTAGGACACCCCCTGAGTCTGATACCAGTCGTCCACCAGCACATAGACATATGTCAGCAAGTCCGGAATGCTTATACTGGTCATGGCAGCGTGCTCCGTGTTTGAGTTTGGGAACCTATAGCATGGAGAACGTTGCCGCTTTTGTCAAAGAGCCGATTTCACATCAGACGTATGTTTCTCCTCTGTGTGCGCGTTTTGCGAGGGCGCGGCGCTCGCGCACGCCTGCGCCACGAAAGCTATGCCAGGCCCTGCCGTTGCGCGGATGGTCTGTCGCCATGTCCAAATAATGCGGCCTGTAATCCACACTCCCCAATCCAAAATCGTCAATCGGGCAGCGCCGCGCGCAGGATGCGCAGCCAGTTGCCGCCCATGATCTTGTCCACGTCGTCAGGGTCGAAGCCGCGCCGCGCCAACTCAGCGCCGATTTTGCCCAGGTCGCGCGACGAGTCCATCTCCCAGGGAATTTGCCGGGCGCCCAATCCACCGTCGAAGTCGCTGCCAATGCCCACGTAGTTGGCGCTGCCCGTCACCTGACACACGTGGTCGATGGCGCGCACCACGTCGTCGAGTGTCACATCGCGTTTCTTGCTGCCCGTTCCCCATCCGCGCTGCAGGAACTTGTTGTACAACACGATGCCGATCACGCCGCCACGCTCGGCGATAGCCTCGATGGCCGGATCGGGCAAGTGCCGCTCGTCCGGCACGATGCGATAGGGGTTGCTGTGGCTGGCGATGATGTGTTTGCCCTCGAAGGTGTCGAGCGCTTCAAACAAGGCGCGGTGGGCCATGTGGCTCACATCGAGCACCACGCCCAGTTGCGCGATGACTTCCAACAGTTCGCGGCCCAGGTTGGTGAGGCCGCCCGGCGCGTCGCTGCCGGCCGAGTAGCGGGTGCGATGCCAGGCCGGCCCGACGATGCGCACGCCCCGCTCGACCCAACGTTCCAGTTCTTTGGGTTCGAGGATGGGGTCGGCGCCCTCCATCAAAGGCACGATGCCCACCGGATGGATGGCCGGCGTCTGCCGGTCGGGTAGAACCGTCAGGCGTCCGCTGGCGTCGCTTTGCAGTCCCCATGTGTTGAGCACATCCGAGAGATCGCGCTGACTGCCGATCAGCTTAACGTGCGGCTCCTGCTCTGGCCAGCGCCGATAGAAATCCAACTGGGCCATGCCCAGCGCATGCGCCTCTTGCTCGTCACGGTAAGTCATCGGCCGATCGGCGGAGCGACGCTGCGACGGTTCGACGAAGATCGTGCCGAACACGATGCCCACCTGACCGCGCACCAGCTCCGGCAGGCCGACGCAGCACTGGCCGTTCTCGCGTTCGGCCGGCGCGCCGGCTTCACGCCGGCGGTTCCAGCGCGCCGAACGCCGGTAGTCGCGCTGCCATCCCAGAACGTTGTAGGCCAGGTCGAGGTGCGCGTCAACGATCAGCTTTGGCGACCAGGCCGGCGGGGAAGAAGGAGTCATGATTATTGCGTATGGCGTATTTCGTCAATCCCAATTCCAAAATCCAAAATCACCGGATGCACATGTCTGCCGGGAGGTAGTCGTAGTTGGCGTAGCCGAATGTCTGGCTGCCCAGCAGAATGTACACGTTGGCGGTCTTTTCGGCAAACTTCACAGCGGCGTCACACGCCTGCGCGTAGTTGCCGCCGGCTGTGTAGACGGAATAGAAGGCGTCGCCCAGCGCGCCGTACAGTTCGCCCGGCGACCCTTGCGGCGTCGCTTGCTTCAGCGCGTCGTAAGCTGCTGCGAGCGCCGCTGTGTCCTGTTGCCGGGCGGCCAGTTCGACCAGACGGAACTGCGCAAACGCGCCCAGCACTTTGTCCTCGTCGCGCAGCGGCGCCAGCCCGTCCCAGGCCCTCAGGCCCGGGTCGCTCACGACCCGTTGATACAACGCCGCAGCGGTGGCGAAGTCGCCGGCGCGGAAGGCGGCATCCGCATCGTGCAGGGCATGCACACGGTACAGCGGCGGATCGACAACAACGCGCGTGAGGGTGAACACGCTGCCGCTCCACGACCACGTCTCGACCATGTTGCGCTGCGGGCCGGCGCCGAGTGACCCATACTGCCCCACTTGCACGATCAGGTCCTGCGCTGCGCTGTCGGCGGCCGGCGCAAACGCGAAGGCCGGGAACGGATGCGGCGCAAAGTCGGGAATCAGGTTGCTTGCGCCGCCGGCCTGGAAGGACAGAATCGTCACGACATCGAAACATGTGCTGGCCCCGCATTCGCCAGCGACGAAGCTCAATTCGTCCACGCCGTCGCCGGTGACATCGGCAGAGGACAGAACGCGCGGATAGCCGACGGAGCCGGCAAACATCGGATCATCCTGCGCGCGGTAAGCCAACTGAACCGCGCCATCGGCGCAGGTGTACACAACGACGTCGCCGGCGCGCAAGGCTGGCGTCTGCGCGTCCGGGTCGAAGATGACCACCACGGTTCCCAGATCGGCGCCGGGTAGAAAGCGGCCCTGATACACGCCGCCCAGCGTCACCGATCCATCGGGAGCGTCAAAGATCACGCCCCAGGCTGTCAGCAGATCGCGGGTTGCGGTGGGCGTTGCGCCGGCGCTGAGATAGGGTGTTAGCGCGGCGGGAATGTCGCTGAACAGGGCAGGCCGGGCCGGCGGCGTCGGGCTGGCCGGCGCAGGACAGGCCGACGCCACGGGAAGCGCGGTTGGCGGTGGTGGAGTGCTGGTCTCGGCGGTGGGCGCAGCGTCAGGCGTCGCCGTTGCCAGGGCGATCACCGTTGGCGCGCCGGCTGCCGACGGGCCGACATAGGTGACGATGATCTCCGGCGTGGTGTTGGCAGCCGGCGCGTTGCCGAGCGCGTCTTCGATCACTGAACAGGAGGTTAGGACGAGTAGCGCTGACAGCGCGGCAAACAGGCGTGGTATGCCGCGAGCATGACAGCAGGCGCTGGATGAATCAGGTCTGCGCATAGGTCTTCTGGCGATTGCGCAACCTGGCGGCGCGCAACGCCGGAACTATAAACGATTCATCCGCGCGCCGTTGCCGGTCGCTGAGCGTGTCGAAGCGCCGGTCGCTGAGCGTGTCGAAGCGCCGGTCGAAGTGTGTGGCTGCGGCGGCTTTGACAAGCTCAGCCGCCGCAGCTCAGCCGCCGCAGCTCAGCCGCCGGGGGCGGATAGTGTAGGAC
>DAOTYS010000189.1:0-4418 GCA_034434575.1 Thermoflexales bacterium | reverse complement strand
ATCTACTACGGCGACGAAATCGGCGTCACCGGGGGCAAGGACCCGGACTGCCGCAAGGCTTTTCCCTGGGACGCGCCCGACACCTGGGACCACGACCTGTTGCGTTTCTTCAAAGCGTGCGTTGCCCTGCGCAGGCGGTGTCAGGCGCTGCGCGCCGGCGAGTTCGAGTTTGTGTATGCAGTGGGCCAGGCGGTGGCTTTTCTGCGCAAGCTGGGCCGGCAGCGGGTGATTGTGGCTCTGAACGCCGGCAACGCGCCCGCCGATCTCGACATCGTCATCCACGGCAATTACGGGTTGCCAGATGGCGCGACGCTGGTGCGCGAGATGAGCACTGCGCAGGCCGGGACGCCTGGCGCGCCGGCTGTCACAGTCGATGCCGGCCGGCTGCGCGTTCATCTCGACGGGCGCGAGGGTGTGGCGCTCCAGGCGCTGTAGCACGGATGTTCTGGATGCGCCTATAATCCGGCCTGCGTGAGTCAGATCACGAGTCGCGCATAGAGCTGGAGTGAAAGCATGACGATCAAGGAACGTAATCAGGAACTGCGCATGGTCGCCGAACTGGCCGAGGTGCATCTGCCGGCGTCGCTGGCCGATGCAGACCTGTGCAAAGATATGTGCGCTGTCATCGCCATCACCCTGCGCCGGTTTGCAGCCGATGGCGAAAAGTCCGCCAACGAGTGGGACAAGCGCGCCTATCACAGCAAGGCCGATGCGCTGCGCCGTGATATCGCCTGGGCGCTGCCGGCGGCCCAGATCGCAGAGGCGCTCGCCTACAGCCCGCGGCCGTTCAGCGCCGCAGACCTGCAACGTCTGCGCGCGGCCCTGCCGTCCAATCTGGACGCGGAGCTGGGCGCGCGGCCTCGCTTCAAGGATGTGCAGGCCCTGCGCGGCGCGGCGGCTGCCGCCCGCCAGACCGTGCTCAAACGGCGCTAGCCAGGGCAGGATGGTAGAATCAAGTCTCGTGAATTCAGACCGCGCGGAAACTCTGCGCCTTTGGGCGGAGCCGCGCACATGCAACACAGCAGAGGTAATCCAGAATGGCTCTCAGCAAAGGTGAGAAGTCCGAGATCATCGAAAAGTTCGCCCAGTCGCCTGGCGACACCGGCTCGTCGGAGGTGCAGGTCGCCATCCTGACGACCCGCATCAATCAGCTCAACGAGCATATCAAGCAGCACAAGCACGACCAGAGCGCCCGGCACGGCATGCTGGCGCTGGTTGGCAAGCGGCGCGCGCATCTGAAATACTTGAGCGCCACGAACCCAGCGGCGTATCGCGCGCTGCTGGCGAAACTGGGGCTGAGGAAGTGATCGACCAGACCGGCGCCCGCAAGGCGCCGGTTCTTTTTTGGCTTCTGCCAGCGTCGGCGCCGGGTCAGGTATGATAGGGGCTGAAACTGGTCACAAGCGAGGTGATGCCTCATCAATCTAAGCTAAAACACCCCTGGGCGGTGTGACGGATGACGGAGGCCGTAGAGATTAGAGATTTGCCATTGACGCTTTCTGGGGAAGGCAGCTTCGAGCGAAGCGATCAGTCGATGTCAGCTCTCTAACCTCTATCCTCCCCCCGCAACCGGCCTGCAACCACCAACCTGCCCTCCACGAGCGCGAAGGCGGATGGGCGGCGCTGTTTTCACGCATTTTCTTCGCGCGCGATTTTCATACGGAGCAACACAACCATGTCTAGTCAAGACATCACCATGATCGTTCCGGGCCAGAAGCCCGAGAACCATGTTTACACCGCGATGGTGGGCGACAAGCAGATCACCATCGAGACCGGCCGGCTGGCCAAATTCGCCGGCGGCGCGGTGACAGTCAAAATGGGCGAGACCGTGGCGCTGGCCACGGCAACGATGGCATCGCAGGTGCGCACCGGCGTCGATTTCTTTCCGCTCAGTGTCGAGTACGAGGAGCGCCTGTACGCCGCCGGTCGCATTCCTGGCTCGTTCTTCCGCCGCGAGGGCCGGCCAGCCGAAGCCGGCATCCTGGTCTGTCGTCTGGTGGATCGCCCCCTGCGGCCGCTCTTCCCTGACGACCTGCGCAACGATGTGCAGGTCATCATCACGGCCCTGTCGCACGACCAGGTCAATGACATTGACGTGCTGGCCGTCAACGCCGCGTCTGCCGCATTGATCATCTCGGATGTGCCGTTCACAACGCCGGTGGGCGCTGTGCGCGTTGGTTTGATCGGGGGCGAGCTGGTCTTCAACCCCACCATTCCCGAAATGGAGTACAGCGACCTCGACCTGCGCATCGCCGGCACGAAGGACGCCATCGTCATGGTCGAGTGCGGCGCCAACGAGGTGGATGAGGCGACGATGATCCGGGCGCTGCGCGCCGGGCACGAAGCCATCCAGGAGATCATCGCTGTCCAGGAAAAGATGCGCGCCGAGATCGGCAAACCCAAAGCTGACTATCCCCGGTTTGGCAAGAATGAGGCCTTCAACCAGCAGGTGCGCATGGCGGTGGGCAGCCGGATCACCAATGTCATCGACACCACAACCGAAAAGGCTGAGCGCAGCGCGTTCCTCGACACGATCGAAGGCGAAGTGCTGGCGCAGATGCAGGCGATCGGCGACGTGGACGCCGATGAGTTGCACGCGGTCGTCAAGGATATGACGGCGGAAGCAGTTCGCAATCGCATCTTGCGCGATGGCGTGCGCCCGGACGGCCGCACGCCAAAGCAGATCCGGCCGGTCTGGTGCGAAGTTGGCGACCACCTGTCCCCGCGCGCGCACGGCGTGGGTCTGTTCACGCGCGGCGAGACGCAGGTCATGAGCGTGGTCACCCTGGGCAGCAAAGGCGACGCCCAAAAGCTCGACGGCCTGTTCCCGGTGGACGAGAAGCGCTATATGCACAACTACAATATGCCGCCGTATTCCACCGGCGAGGCCAAGGTGTTGCGCGGCAGCAGCCGGCGCGAGGTCGGCCATGGCGCATTGGCTGAGCGCGCGCTGGTCGCCGTTATCCCCGATGAAGATTCTTTCCCATACACCATTCGTGTGGTGAGCGAGGTCTTGTCGTCCAATGGCAGCACGTCGATGGCAAGCGTGTGCGGCAGCACGCTGGCGCTCATGGATGCGGGCGTTCCGATCAAGGCGCCGGTGGCCGGCATTGCCATGGGTTTGATCACCGGCGACAATGGCCGCTACGTTGTGCTGACCGACATCCAGGGCCTCGAAGACCATATCGGCGACATGGACTTCAAAGTGGCCGGAACCCGCGACGGCATCACTGCTTTGCAGATGGATATCAAGATCTCCGGCCTCTCCGCGCAGATTCTGGAAGAGGCGCTGGAGCAGGCCCGTGAGGCCCGCCTGGCCATCCTCGACCGCATGCTGGAGACAATCGCCGAGCCGCGCCCTTCCATCAAACCGCACGCCCCGCGCATGTTAGTGGTTCAGGTTGACCCTGAAAAGATTGGCACGGTCATCGGACCGAGCGGCAAGACGGTGCGCGGCATCCAGGAGCAGACCGGCGCCAAGATCGACATTGAGGACGATGGGCGCATCTTCATCTCGTCGTCCGACGGCCTGGCGGCTGAGCGCGCCCGCGAGATGGTGGAGTCGCTGACGACTCCGGTAAAGGTGGGCAATATCTACACTGGCAAGGTTGTGCGTATCACTGACTTCGGCGCATTCATTGAGATCGCGCCCAAAACCGACGGCATGGTGCATGTGTCGCAACTGGCCGATCACCCGGTGCGCGCTGTGTCCGACGAGGTCTCGCTGGGCCAGGAAGTAACCGTCATGGTCATCGCTGTCGATGAGGGCGGCAAGATTCGCTTGAGCCGGCGGGCAGTGCTGGAAGGCATGACGGTCGAAGAGGCTATCGACGCCGACCGGCGCGGCGGCTCGCGCGGCGGCGATCGCGGCCCGCGCCGTGATGGCGGAAACCGTGGCGGAGACCGCGGCGGCCCGCGCAGCGGCGATCGCGGCCCGCGCCGCGACGGCGGAGACCGTGGCGGAGACCGTGGCGGAGACCGCGGCGGCTCACGCAGCGGCGATCGCGGCCCGCGCCGTGGTGGGGACCGCTAACCTCTTCGCATCGAACGCCAGAGTGGTGTCGCAAGACGCCCGGCGCCGACAGCGTCGGGCGTCTGCTTTTCCGCCTCACCGTCCATCGTGCGCGCTTACAGAGCGTGTCTCGGCCTGTCACTTTTGCGCGCCTGTCGCATCCAAAGTAAAGATGTCTCGCAGCCGTCTGCCTCGTTTGTGGAAGGACCGACGCATGTCTGGCGGCTGGTCTGCCCAATTCTGATAACGTTTTTCAAACACAACCGGGTTATAAAGAGACGCCGTTGCAGTCCGCGCCTGGGCTGCACCACTGGATCACATCTGATGGAGGAAAACCAAATGTCTGACGCAGCATCTGTCACAACACCTGTTAATGGTCTGCCGCGCTTGAACGAGCCGGCCCCCG
>DAOTYS010000188.1:0-3563 GCA_034434575.1 Thermoflexales bacterium | reverse complement strand
ATGTCTCGCCCTCGAAATCCAGCGCGCTTTTGTAGCGCACTTCGCCATCGCCGAAGTCCAGCTCAAAGTTGCCGATGCGCAGACCGTAGTTGGCGCGCGTGAGAAACTCGGCGGCAGCCGGGCGCGCGGCTTCTGGAATCTTGACCGGCGCCACGGCATAGAAGAAGAACTGCTCCAGATCGCTCCGCACCTGCGCGAAACAGACAAGCCGCGCATGGTTGCCGTTGAAGTTCATCCGGCAGATTAGATCGTCTTCGATGCGCTGCGGATGCCAGCCATCCTCTTCCAGAAAAGCCATCATGGTTTGAAAGGCAGCCAGCGCATTGGGCCTGAGTTCTTCGGGCATGGGTTCACCTTCGGGCCGGCGCCCGTTCGTGGAATGTTGTGTCATGTCTGCGTAGATCAAGACCCGAAGGGCGCAGCGCCACCCTTCGGGTCTTCAGAAATCACGCTTCGGCGAAGCAATGGCGGGTTACTTGCCGATCATGGCGCGCACTTCGGGCAGTTTGCCAGCCGAGCCGAGCATCTCGTTCTTGTGCTTGATGAACGCGGCGTATTCCCTCTTGAAGATTTCACCCGGCTCGCGCAGGTCGAACTTCTCCGGGTGATCGCGGAAAAACTCGCGATGGACGCGCGTCCACACCAGACGGCCGTCGGTGTCGATGTTGACCTTGGTCACCCCCAGCAGGGCGGCGCGGGCGAACTCTTTCTCGTTCACGCCTTTGGCGCCTTTGATGTTGCCGCCGGCTGCGTTGATGCGGGCGACCTCTTCTTCGGGCACCGAGCTGGAGCCGTGCATGACCAGCGGGAAGCCGGGCAGACGCTTCTGGATCTCTTCGAGCACATCGAAGTGCAGACCCTGGCTGCCGCTGAACTTGAACGCGCCGTGGCTGGTGCCGATCGCGCACGCCAGCGAGTCGCAGCCGGTGCGCTCAACAAATTCTTTGGCCTGATCGGGGTTGGTCAGCTTGGCATTGGCCTCGTCCACTTTGACGTGCTCTTCCACGCCGCCCAACATGCCCAGCTCAGCTTCGACGACCAGCCCTTTGGCATGCGCCAGCTCCACGATGCGGCGGGTGATCTCGACATTCTTCTCGAACGGCTCGTGCGAGGCGTCGATCATCACCGATGAGTAGAAGCCGGAGTTGATGCAGTCGATGCAGGTCTTCTCGTCGCCGTGGTCGAGATGGACGGCGAACACGGCATCGGGGAAGGATTCGTCGCAGGCGCGGATCAGCCCTTCCAGCATCTTGACGCCGGCGTACTTGCGCGCGCCCTTCGAGATCTGGATGATGAAGGGGGCCTGCGAATCAATGTTGCCGTTGAAAAGGCCGATAGCCTGCTCAAGGTTGTTGATGTTGTACGCGCCGATGGCGTATTTGCCATAGGCGGCCTTGAAGAGTTGAGCGGTCGTAACGATCATGGTTGCTATTCTCCAGTTTGTGATTTGCGTTCAAGGCGTGGCGCCCGGCGGGGCCGGGAGGGGCCTGAGCATTTTGGATCGAATGCAATCATACACAAGTTGCCGAAACGCGCCCGGCCGGTTACGCTAGAATGAATGGTATGCGCGGGCTGGAAACACGGGCCATTCTGGCCATCGCCCTATTAGCCGGCGCGGGTCTCCTCGTCGTAGTATTCGTGCTCAGCCGTGTCGGCCCGGCTGCACCTGTCATCCCCACGGCAACAGCCCTGAATGTGACGCCAGTTCCCGCCGGCCCGGCGACGAGTGCATCCCCGACGGCGACGATGGCCCCATCCATGCCGGCGGCAGCGCCGACCAGCGCGCCCACGCCAACCGCTCAACCGACGCCTGTGGCCATCGCCGCCCGGCACACTGTGACAACCGGCGACACGCTGTGGGGCATTGCCGTTCAGTACGGCCTGTCGCTCGACGCGCTGGTGGCTGCCAATCCGGGGATCAACCCCGATCGCATCCGGCCGGGCGATTCGATCAACATTCCCGTGGGCGGCAGACCGCCGTCGGCAGCGCCGAAAGCGACGGCAGCGCCGGATGCGCGCGTCGCGCCGGATGCCGGCAACCTGCGCCTGCGCCAGACCCCCAGCACATCGGGCCGCATCCTGACCCGCCTGGCAGCCAACACCCCTCTGACCATCCTGGCGCGGTCGATCAACAACACCTGGCTTCAGGTCAAAACCCCGGACGGCGCGCGGGGCTGGGTGATGGCCCGATACGTCATCGTGAACATCGACCTGTCGAAAGTGAAAGTTGCGCGTTGATCGCAGGCTCAGGTGTCGGCCTCTTTTTTTAAGGAGTCCGACACCTGATGAGATAGGCCCTTACTCAAACGCCACATCCGGCGCGATTTCGGCAAATATCACCCGCAGGTCATCGGCGCTTTTGGCGCCGGTCGGTTAGCGTCATCCCGCTCATCCACCGCGTTTCACCAAACGGCAGATAGCGCAACTCCGCCACCCCTTCGGCTGCGCTCAGGGCAAGCCGCCGGCCAGTACATGCGCGCGTTGTAGTCGTACAGCCCCACACCCGGCAACTCGCGCTGCCCCGTGTACCGCCGGTCTGTTGGCGTTGTGCCCCACGCCCAGCGCGTTTCGCCAAACGGCAGATAGCGCAACTCCGCCACTTTCTGCCCGCCGGCGTTCGTGGTCAGGCTGGCCGAACCCAGATGATCGCCGTGCAGCCAGTACACCGCGCCGGCCACCCGCATCGCCACCCCGTCATCCCCGCGAAGGCGGGGACCGCCGAACATGTAGTAGCTCGTGCTCTGGTTCGTCGCCGTGATGTGCTCGAAGCTTGCCCTGAGCGCAGCCGAACGAAGGAACCTTCGCGATGGCGCTAATGTGAAAGCTGCACATAGTCTCTATGTTTGCTCGTGCGGGAAAAGTCAGCGGCTCAGTAATTTGCGAGC
Organism: Thermoflexales bacterium; assembly: GCA_034434575.1. Lineage (GTDB taxonomy): Bacteria > Chloroflexota > Anaerolineae > J036 > Brachytrichaceae > Roseilinea. Next base: position 678 of record DAOTYS010000188.1, on the reverse strand, counting down.
AAAACGCACTATAAGCTGAGCAAACGTCTGAAGGCCACATGCTATTGCTGTGACAAATATCAATGTTGCCAGTCCGTACAATACACGATCATCTGGACAGTTTAACACCTTGCATTCAGGCACAAGTAAATCCGCCAGTATTGCAATCATGAAGACACCTAATGGCACACTCACCATACTCACAAGCAATGATACCAAGCAGTGCAATCCTAATGAATAGCCTTGATAGCCTATAACAACACCGCCGGCAAGTGCAAGCAGTAGTGTAACCGCTAAAACGGCAACAAACACGGAACTGAAAGCTGCTATCAGCCCAAAAAGAGGAATCGCAACCAACCAAAGCCCTGCTACACTCGCAGCAACATTCTTGAGCATGTCAGCTTTCTCCTAACATGGCTTACCAGGAGTGCATATCTCATCACGTCGCGGCTGCTTATCAGAAATGAACTTTCGCCTTAACCAATGCCCTGGTTTCTCCAAAGGTCCATACTGTTTCTCGATCGCATCTAAATCATCTGGATTGCCTCGAATCGCCTGTCTTTGAAAGATCGTCTGCACCCGGCCTTTGCCGTCGTGGTAATACGCCTCCGCCCACGGAAAGCCGTCCCGCTCGCCATACGCCACATACCCGCCCGCCTTCTCATCCGGCTCAAAGCTGATCCAGCCGTTGATATGTGG
>DAOTYS010000187.1:0-6031 GCA_034434575.1 Thermoflexales bacterium | reverse complement strand
AAATCGAGAAGATTGGGGCGTTGGAGAATCGGATGCGGGTGATTGGGGATTGAGGGCTGATCTGGATGCGCCAGTTGTAACAGGCGCACCTTGCCGGAAAAACGAGCCGGTAGTACAACGGTTGGCGAGGAGACTGCCATGACCACTCAATGCTACCGGCGCCTGTCGCATCCTGTGATCTGGTTTGCCGTTGGTGCTGTGCTGATTGCCTGCGGCCTGGGCGGCGCGCCCGAACCGACACCGACGCCGCCGGAGCCGCGCGAACTCAAGGTCTACATGCTCGAGAGTCCGGCCCTCAGCCAGGTGCTCGATATTCTGATCAAGGGATTCCGCGAGCGCAATCCGAACTACACCGTGCGGGTGGTCAACATTCAGGGCAACCCGGCCCAGGAGTTGGCGGCGCTGGCGGCCGCCGGCCAGCAGCCCGACATCATCTGGACGATCGACAACATGACGCAGGCGATGGTGGCCGCCGGCGTGTTGCTCGACATGCGCGAGTTTGCCCGCGCCGACACGTCCTTCAACCTCGATGACATCGACCCCAACGTGCTCGCCATCGGCAACGGCCGCATGACCAGCGAACCCGGCCTGTACATGATCCCGGCCTCGCTCGAAACGATCCAGATGTTCTACAACAAGGACTTGTTCGAGGCGGCCGGCGCGCCGCTGCCGCAGCCGGACTGGACGTGGAACGATCTCATCGACGCCTGCCAGTTCGTGCAGGCGGCTCAACCCGGCGTGGACTGCCTCAGCTTCTTCAACGCCAACACGCCGGGGCCGGACTGGTGGGCCTATTGGGCGCCGTTCGTGCGCGGCTATGGCGGTGATCTGCTGAGCGCAGACGGCCGCAAATCCACCCTCAGCAGCCCCGAATCGCTGGCCGGCTTTCAGGCCTACATCGATCTGTGGACCCGGCACAAAGTGGCGCGCGGCCTGAATGCGCGCGGCGGCGACTGCTTTGTGGAGCAGCGTTGCGCCGTGATGTTCTTTGCCTCCATCGGCATCAAGTCGCTGCGCGACGACATTGGCGCGAAATTCAACTGGGACGTGCAGATGATCCCCTCTCATCCGCAGGGCCGCTTCACCGGCGCGGCGGTGTATGGGTTCGGTATCGGCAAGGCCACGCGCTACCCCGAAGCGGCGTGGGATTTCGTCAAGCAACTGGCGACGCCGGACGCGCAGCGGCTGATGGCGAGCCAGCGGCTGGGCATCCCCATGCTGAAGTCGCTGGCCGGCGATCCCAGCCTGACCCAACTGCCCCCGCCGCCCGAAAACATGCGCGCGTTCATCGACGGGGCGCAGTATGGCATTCCGCCGCGCAGCTATCCGGTGCAGTGCGGCAGTCTGTACGTCGGGCCGGTGCAGGAGGCCATCACGCAGGCCTTCCGCGCGGCGCTCACCGGCGCGCAGAGCGTGGAGGACGCGCTCAAGGCCGCCGACGCCAGAATTCAGGCTTGCCTGGATAGCAATTGACCTGCAATTGAGCTTCCCGCAGGTTCAAAACCTGCGGGAGGATCAGGCATTACGAGCGCCCATAGGGTTGCACGGTTTGCAGGTCGGCCACGAACTGGTAGTGTTTCTGATTGAACGTGTGCAGGGGAATGTCCAGAGCCAGCGCGGTATGGGCAATCAGTACATCGAGTAACCCAGCGTTCTGGCTCAGGTGATATTGTGCGAAAGACTTCAGGGCGCGGTCACAGTCTGCTGGCTTTGGCCAGAAAATGCCATATGGCGACACGGCTCGCTGCAACCGCTCCAGTTCATCTCTGTTCCTGCATCCCTGCATCAGTTCCATCACCACGAATCCGGGCAGGATGATCTCTTCCTCTTCGGGCAGGCCGTCGAACCAGGCGACGGCAGGGGGATACCCTCGCAAGAGATCAATCATCACATCCGAATCCAGGAGGATCATCTTGTCTCCCTCGGGCGCTGCGCTTGCTCGCGCAAGCGCCGAGCGTAGACGCTGCTATCGCTGATGTCCGAACGGCCCTTCCACATGCCAATCAGTCCCGATTGGCGCAACTGGCCGGCGGTCAGCTTTGGATGTGGCTCGACCTGGCGCGCTGCTGGCAAGACGATGATCTCCACTCGCTCGCCTCGCTTGTACGGCAGGTCGATCAGTTGGATCTGACCATCCTTTGTGATTACTGCTTCCCGTCGCACTGCTTCCATATCTGCTATTCCTGCCCGAGCAGACACTTCATCTGCTCCACCACTCGCGTCTGCAACTTGTGAGCCTGTCTGTTCAGTTTTTCCAGATGGGCTGCTGCGCCGGCAAAGCCAACCCGCTTAACAAGACCAGACTTGCCGTCAGTCAGATTGTATCTCTTCCCATTCGTGCCTGGCGCGTTCATGTGTCCATCGCGCAATTGACACTCCCGCAGGTTTCGAATCTGCGGGAGGATGAGGGTGAGAGGGTGAGGGTGTTTAGAATAGCCCATGCCAAATCACTACTGGATCGACCCGCGACTGAAGACGCTCCCGCGCCGGCCCTGGCGCAAGATTCACCTTGACTTTCACAACTCGCAGCACATGCCGGCCATTGGCGGCGCGTTCGACGCCGATGAGTTCGGCGACCGGCTGCTGGCCGGCAACGTCGATAGCGTCGTCGTCTTCGCCAAAGACATGCACGGCTACTTCTACTACCCCAGCCGTTACGGCCCCGTGCATCCTGCGCTGAAGTTCGACCTGCTCGGCGCTCAGGTCGAGGCGTGTCGCAAGCGCGACATCAAGGTGTATGCCTACTACTGCACCACCTGGGAGAATTATCTGGCCGAGCAGCATCCCGAATGGCTGGTCTGGAAGCGCGACCGCACTACTTACCTGCCAAGATTCGACGAAACCCCGCGCTGGACGGCGCTGTGCCTGGTCAACGAGGATTTTGTGCAACTCATGCTCGACCACGCCGCCGAGTTTGTCTCGCGCTATGAGATCGACGGCGCCTGGTTCGATATGCCGGTGCCCATTGCCGGCGAGTGCTTCTGCCCGAAGTGCCTCGCCCAGTTGCGCGCGCGCGGCCTTGATCCGTTCGATCCCGCTGTCCAACACGCGCACAAGCACGAACTACATCTCTCGTTCATTCAACGTATGACGGCGCTGGTCAAGGGCATTCGTCCCGGCTGCCAGGTCGATTACAACGGCCAGGGCGTGTATGGCCTCGGCCAGCGCATTCCTCACATGGACAACGTGGACATCGAGGCGCTGCCCACCGCGTTCTGGGGCTATTACTACTTTCCCACCATCACCCGCTACGCCCGCACGTTTGGCGTCACCACCTATGGCATGACCGGGCGCTTCCATCAGTCGTGGGCGGACTTCGGCGGGTTGAAGCAGCCGGCGCAGTTGGATGTGGAACTGGCCAGCATCGTCGCCAACGGCGCGCGCTGCGACATCGGCGATCAGCTCCCGCCCGATGGCCGGCTCGATCCGGCTGTCTATCATGTGATCGGCAAGAGCTATGGCCGCATCCGGGCGCTGGAGCCGTACCTCGAAGGCGCCGCGCCGGTGACCGAAGCGGCGTTGATTACCAACGGCCTGCCTTTGGGCGAGCCGGCCAGCGAGGCCAACAAGGGGCTGGTCAAGCTGTTGATGGAATCGCATATCCAGTTCGATGTGAGCGAGCCGGAGGTGGATTTCGACCGCTACCGCTTGCTGGTGCTGTCGGACACGCTGAGTGTCGATGACGACCTGGCCGGCCGGCTGCGGCGCTATCTCGACGCCGGCGGCGCGGTGATCGCCAGCGATCGCAGCGGGCTGCTGGCCGGGCGCGACGCGAGTTGGGCCGAGGCGTATGGGTTGCGCTACGCTGGCCGCTCGCCCTATCAGCCGGCCTATCTCATGCCTCAGGTCCCCTTCACCGGTGACATCCCGCCCTACGCCTACGCCCTGTACAACGGCGCAAGTTACTGGCAGGCCGAAGCGCCGGCGACGGCGCTGGCCATGCTGGGCGAGCCGTTGTTCCAGCGCGCGCCGCAGCACTACACCAGCCACGCCCAAACGCCCTTCGATCATTTGACCGACTACGCGGCGGTGGCGCTGTCCGGCCGGCTGGCGCTGTTCGCGTTCCCGCTCGGCCAGAGCTACTACGACCAGGGCTACTGGGTTTATCGCGCCGCGTTCCAGGAGGCGCTGCGCCGGCTGTTGCCGGCCCCGCTGGTGGAAACGAACGCGCCGATGAGCAGCGAAGTCACCGTTACCCACCAGGATGCCGATGCGTCGCATGGCGAGCGGTGGATGGCGCATGTGGTCAACTTCTCGGCGTTGCGGCACACGCCCAAACACCCCGATTTTCATGACGACCCGATTGCGCTGACCGATGTGCAGGTGCGCCTGAACCTGCCGCTGGCGGTGAAGTCGGCGCGCGCGGTAGTGGCCGGCGCCGATCTGCCGGTGGTCTCATCAGGGGACAGTGTTCAGGTGACCATCGCGCGCGCGCCGGTGCATGAGATCGTCTGTTTCGAGGTTTAGTCAGGGCTGCGCCGCTGCCTGAGCTTGTCGAAGGCAGCTTGTCGAAGGCTGCTTGTCGAAGGCTGCTTGTCGAAGGCAACGGCGCCCCTCCTTGCCGGCGCGCTGTCGCGCGATCTCTGGCGCGACCTGCGGCGCAATATCAGCCGGTCGTACCTGCGGTTTGCCATTCTCCAGGAGCCGTGATGCGATGCTCCGAGCGCCGCTACATCACGTCCACTTTCACCGGCAATTGCGCAATCACCTTGCGCAGGGCGTTGGCGGCCACCTGCATCCCGTCCGGCCCGCTCAGCCCCCCATACTGCCCGGCGAACAGCAAGTGTGGTTCCAGCGTCAGAAAGCCACGGTAGCCGCGTTCGGCCAGCGCCGCCAGCAACCCCGGCACATCCCCGTCGCCTTCGCCCGCCGGCCGCACCACGCGCTCTGCGAACGTGGCGTCTTTGATGTGCACGTGAGCGGTCAACTCGCCCAGCAGCGGCCAGGCATCGAGCATGGGCCTGACGCCGCACAGCACATAGTTGGCCGGGTCAAAGGCGTTGCGCAGCGCCGGCGAGTTCACTGTGCGATGGATGTCCAGACACCGTTCCGGCACATCGCCGTAGATGTCGCTTTCATTTTCGTGGAGCAGCGTCAGGCCGGCCTGCGCGGCGCGCGCCGTCAGCGCGCCCATGCGTTCCATGATCTCCTCGCGGTAGTAATCCCACGACCGGCCCAGCGAGTTCGCTTTCTCCGGCTTGTAGAAAGAGAACACGCGGATTAATGAGGTCCCCAGCGTGTGGGCGGCGCGGATGGCGTGCTCCATACGCTCCATCTCATATTCGCGCGGCTGGTCGATCAGCGACTTGCCGATCGGGCTGCCCACAGCAGAGATTTTGAATCCGCGCGCGTCGAGCAATTCCTTTGCGCGCGCCAATTGCGCCGCATCCAGATCGAGCACATTGAGGCCCCATGCGCTGCGCAACTCCAGATGATGGATGTTGTTGGCTGCCAGCACGTCGAGCTGGGTTGCCAGGTCTTCGTCGATCTCGTCGCCAAAGGCGCTCAGAATGAAAAGTGACATGTGGAATTCCAGTGGTGAGTGCTGAGTGGTGAGTGCTGAGTGGTCAGTGCTGAGTGGTCAGTGCTGAGTGGTGAGTGTCGAGTACTGCGTGCTGGGTGGGGAGTGTCGCAGGGTGCCAATGGCTCAATGACTCAATGACTCAATGACTCAATGGCCCAATCACTCAATGGCTCAATTCTAAAATGACTTCATAAATGCCAGCGCGCCGGAAGCCTGCGCCGGCAGGTCTTCCCAGGAACACTCCGCCGAGATGCGGGCGTCGTAGCCGGCCTCGCGTAACGCGGCTATGAAGCCGGCGTAGTCGTATCCCGGCACGTTGGGCGCGCGCCGGCCGCCGCCGGCCACATGCCCGTGCGCCAACAGCGGGCCGGCTGCCGCCACATGCGCGACAGGCTCCTGCTCCACCTCCAGATGGAACAGATCGGCCAGCAGTCGCACGCCGGGCAGGCCGTGCTCGTCCAGAAACGCCTGGCTCTCTGCCAGCGTGTTGAACACGTTGCACTCATT
>DAOTYS010000186.1:0-9272 GCA_034434575.1 Thermoflexales bacterium | reverse complement strand
TCGGTCTGCGGGCGCACCGAGCCGGCCCGCGCCGGCACCGCATCCTCACCATCGCGCTCACGCAGCAGCCAAGCATAGCCGATCGCCGCCGCGATCGAGTCGGTATCCGGGTTCTTGTGTCCGACAACGTAGATTGGCGCCATCTTTTCGATTTTGGATTTTGGATTTTGGATTTTGGATTGGCAATTGAGCGATTGACGATTGACGATTAAGCGATTGGCTATTAAACAGTACCGATCCTTGCGAGCCGGCACCCTCTCAATTCCCAATTCTCAATTCTCAATTCTCAATTCCTAACTCGTCGCCACCCACACGCTCTTGGTTTCCAGGTAGTGCTCCAGCGCCTCATGGCCCATCTCGCGGCCAAAGCCGCTCTGCTTGTAGCCGCCGAAGGGTGAGGCGGGATCGAACTGGCTGTAGCAGTTGACCCACACCGTGCCGGCCTGCAACAAGCCGGCCATGCGGTGAGCAGTCGCCACGTCGCGCGTCCACACGCCGGCGGCCAGCCCATACGGCGTGGCGTTGGCCAGCCGGGCCGCCTCTTCCGGCGTGTCAAACGGCATGGCCGCCAGCACCGGCCCGAAGATTTCCTCGCGCACGATCGCCATGTCGTCGCGCACCTGATCGAACACAGTCGGGCTGACGAAATAGCCGCCTTCCGGCACACCCGCCGGCCGCGCCGCGCCAACGCGCACCGCAGCGCCCTGCTCGACCCCGCTGCGGATGTAGCCGGTGACGCGCTGATAGTGTTCGGCCGAGGTCAGCGGACCCATCTCGCTGCGCGCGTCCATGCCGGGGCCAACCCGTATCGCTTCGGCGCGCCGGGTGATGATCTCCAGCGCCTGCTCATACGCCGGGCGCTGCACCAGCAGGCGCGAGCCGGCGTTGCAGCTCTGGCCGGCGTTGCCGAAGATCGCCCCGGCAGCCGCGCGCGCCGCCTGCGACACGTTGGCGTCGGCAAAGATGATGTGCGGACTTTTGCCGCCCAGCTCCAGCGACAGGCGCTTCAGGTTGCCGGCGGCGGCTTTCATGATCAGCCGGCCCACCTCGGTGCTGCCGGTGAAGGCGATCTTGTCCACGCCGGGGTGCGCCACCAGCGCCGCACCGGTGATCTCGCCCGGCCCCTGCGCCAGGTTCACCACGCCGTCAGGGAAGCCGGCCTCGCACACCAGCTCGCAAAAGCGGATCGCGCTGAGCGGCGTTTGCTCCGCCGGCTTCAGCACCACCGTGTTGCCGGCCGCCAGCGCCGGCCCCAGCTTCCACGAGATCAGGCTGAGCGGAAAGTTCCACGGGATGATCGCGCCCACCACGCCCACCGGCTCGCGCAGCGTGTAGTTCAGCCGGTTGGGGATCGACACCGGCTTGACCGCGCCCTCGATCTTGGTCGGCCAGCCGGCGAAATAGCGGAACATGTCCACCGTCGAGGGCACGTCGATGGCCTTGCTGGCGCTGAGCGGCTTGCCGTTGTCCAGCGTTTCGATCTCGGCCAGCTCCTGGGCGCGCTGCTCGATCAGGTTGGCCAGCCGGTGCAACAGGCGCTCGCGTTCGAGCGGGGTGATCCTGCGCCACGGCCCCTCGAACGCGGCGCGCGCGGCGGCCACGGCGCGATCGACGTCCTCGGCCTCGGCCTGATACACCTCGGCCAGCGGCTGGCCGGTGGAGGGTTCGTATGTGGTGAACGTGCGGCCGGCGACAGAAGCGATCCACTGCCCGCCGATGAGCAGCCGGCCGGGCAGCCGGCGCAGAAAAGCAAGCGTCTCTGGAGTGAGTTGAGATTCGTATGGGATGGCGTGCGTCGTCATAGGGCTATTGAGCGATTGAGCGATTGAGCGATTCAGTGATTGGCGGATCATGGGGTGGCGGGCGGGGTACTGGCGGCGAACTGCCCAGAACCAGGATGCGCAGCGGGGTGTGGGTTGAGATCGGGTCAGCCATCAGTGTCTGCTGCTCCCTGTGCGCTTCTGGCGTTCGTGCTGGGCGACCAGGTCCTCCAGCGCGCTGCGCGAGAAGTTGTTCATGATGAAGGCGGCCAGCAGCGCCTCTTTGATGTCTTCGACATCGGGGCGATTGAGCACAGCGTCCACGTACTGGTTGGCCTCGGCGGCGCTGCTCTGCAAAGGGGCGGTGGCGATCAGCAGGCGGGCCTGCTTCTCCAGCGCGGCCAGGTCGAGTTCGATGGCCTTGTTCACCAGCGCCATGCGCTGGCGGGTCAGCGCCGCGTTGATCAACTGACGGGCCAGGTCCTGAAAGCCGGCGTACATCTGCTCGAAGCGGATGGCCGCCGCGTCGCGTTCGCGCGCCTCTTCGGGCGTCTTCGGCGGGTCAATCGGCTGGTTGACCTTGATGTTCAGGTTGCGCAGGATGGTGGGCCAGGTCAGCCCGATCAGCAGGGCCGAGTGCCAGTTGTCCAGGCCGGCCACTGCGGTGGCGGCGAAGAGATAAACGCCGCCGGCGGCCACGGTGTTGCTCAGGATGAGCAGCCACGCGCCGCCGGTGCGCAGGGCGCGGCCGGTTTCCGTCCTGAAGGCCGAGACGATCTCGCTCAATCCCCACACAAACCCGACCAGCGCGGCCAGCAGCACGAGCAGGATATGCGTCACCACAAGCAGGATGTTCATCGGGCGCCTCCATGATCGGCTTCAAAGGCCGGGACAGGGTCACGCGCCGGGCGCGGCGTTGATTTTGCGCAGCACGTCCAGCGCCTGGCGGTAGTAGTCGCTGGCTGCTTTGGCGTCGCCCTGCTGGGCGGCCAGCTCGCCCAGCTTTTGCAACAGATCGGCCTGGCGCTGGAGCGACGCGGCCTCCGGCAGGCCGGCTTGCAGGCCGGCGTCTTTGGCGACCGCCTCCGGTTGCGACGGCGGCGCAGTGGGCGGCGCGCCCTGCTGCGCTTCGGGGACTGCGCCGCTGGCCAGCAAGGTCGCCACCTGCTCGCCGCGCGCGGTCAGCGAGATCAGTTCGTCGCCGAAGGCGCTGCCGGCGAATCCTTCCGCGCGCACCAGTTGCCGCTCGCGCAGATTCAGCAGCGGCCGGCGGATCTCGTCGGGGAACTGATACACGCGCACCGCGATTTCCATCGCCAGCCCCGGCCCGCGCTCGCGCAACGACAACAAAATGCGGCGCTCCATCGGGTCGAGCGCGCGGGCCGCCGCCAACAACGCCTGCGCCTCCAGCACGTCTCTTGCGGCGTTTCTTTGCATCATCGCTTTCACCGCCTCCTGCGCGTATTGTAGCAATTGACGATTGACGATTGGTGATTGGCGACCTGGACAGTTGAAGCGGCGCTGCCATACAGTACAATCGCCGCACGGAGACCGAATGTCTGTGAATGCCGCAACCCTCAACCCGCAGCTCTCAACACCACCCTCACCGTCGGTCGAGTTGCTGGTGCTCGGCGCCGGCCCGGCCATGGGCCTGAACGGACGCGCCACCAGTTGCTATCTGTTGCGCGTCGGCGCGCGGCGCATGCTGATCGACTGCGGGCCGGCCATCATCCAGCAATTGCACGAGACGGGCGTGGCGCCGCACCAGATCGATGACGTATGCTTCACACACGCGCACGCTGACCATGCGCTGGGCTATCCGATGCTGATGTTGTGGCGGCTGTTCAAAGCGCCGGCCGGCGTCGGCCTGCCGCGCATCATCGCCAGTCAGGCCACGCTGGCCGCGCTCGACGGCATCATGCAATACTCGCTGGCCGGCGAGGCAGAGATGGCGCGCGCGGCCCCGCGCGTGGCGCTGCCCACCGACGCGCCGGCCTCCTTTGCGCTGGACGCGGACATCCTGCTGCGCACGTGGCCGATGAGCCACTCGCCCTATGCGCCGGCGCTGGGCCTGCGCTTCGAGATCGGCGCGCCGCCGGCGCACAAGATCATCGCCTTCACCGGCGACACCGGCCCCTGCGACAACGTCGCGCTGCTGGCGCAGGACGCCGACCTGCTGGTGCACGAGGCGACCTTCAGCGCGCGCTTGAAACCTGAACTGGCAGCCGGCGCGTTCGGCCACAGCACGGCGCAGATCGCCGGCCGGCACGCCGCCGCTGCGCGCGCCAGACGGCTGGCGCTGGTGCATCTCGATGTCAGCGCAGAAGGGCAGGAACAGGTGTTTATCGAAGAGGCCGCCGCTGAATTCGACGGGCCGGTCAGCGCCCCCATGGCCGGCGTGCAATTCACTGTATGACCCTACGACAGACGATTGAGGATTGACGATTGAGGATCAAGCATCGAGTATTGACGATTAAGGTCGAGGAGCGAGGTTAAGGATGGACGATTAACACCAGGCGTAAAATCGTCAATCGTCAATCGAAAATCGTCAATCGAAAATCGTCAATCGAAAATTGAGTTGTATGGTCACTTATTCCCCGCTTGTGCAATCCACAATCCAAAATCCAAAATCCAAAATGCTGTGGCCCACCTTTGAGGAGCTACTGCACCCGGAGACGATCGACCCGGCCATTCTGGCGCGCGCCGACCGCGCCCGCATCGAAGACCCGCTCGACGCGATCAACCTGTTCAACATCAACTGGCGCAGGCCGCCGGCCCCGGATCAGCCGGGCGCGCAGGCCGAGCGCCCGATCAACGCCTTCGTCATGCCCCATGCGCTCACCGGCATAGACGCCGAGATTGTGGTGCTGACGGCGAAGGATTTTCCAACCGGCAGCCACAAAGTGGGGCCGGCGTACTCGGTGCTGATCGAGCACTACGTCGAGGGGCGGATCGACCCGGCCAGGCACACGCTGGTCTTCCCCAGCACCGGCAACTACGGCATCGGCGGGGCGTGGGTGGGCCGGCGGGCCGGCTTCGACAGCATGGTCATCCTGCCGGAAGGGATGAGCCGCGAACGCTTCGAGATGATCGAACGCTTCGGCGCGCGCTACACCAAAACATACGGCAGCGAGTCGAACGTCAAGGAGATCTACGACGAGTGCAACCGGCTGACGCGCGAACACCCCGGCAAAATCGTCGTCCTCAACCAGTTTGCCGAGATGGGCAACTACCGGTTCCATTATCACGTGACCGGCAACACGGCGCTGGAGCTGGAACAGCAACTGCGCGAGCAGCTTGGCGCGCGCGGGATCGCGGCGTTCTGCTCGGCCATGGGCAGCGCCGGCACGATCGCCGCCGGCGACCGCATCAAGCAGGCCTTCCCCGACTGCAAGATCGTCGGATTGGAGCCGGTGCAGTGCCCCACCCTCTACAACAACGGCTATGGCAGCCACGAAATCCAGGGCATCGGCGACAAGCACGTGACCTGGATTCACCATGTCACCAACATGGACGGGCTGGCGTGCATCGACGACATGGAATGCCTGCGCGCGCTGCGGGTGTTCACGCAGCCGGAAGGCAGCGCGGCGCTGGTGAAGCGCTTTGGCCTGTCTGAAGCGGAGGCGCAGGCGATCGCCGGCATCTTCGGCATCAGCGGCGTGTGCAACCTGATCGGCGCGATCAAGACGGCCAGACATTTCGGGTTGGGCCGGCGCGATCTGATCGTCACCATCGCCACCGACACCGTGGCGCGCTATCACTCCACCATGCAGTGGATGGCCGGGCAGCACGGCCCGCTGACCGAGGCGGATTGCTGCGCCACCATCGAGCATGTGCTGCACCGTCAGAAAACGGACTGGTTCAAGGATGGCACACCCGACAATCGCCGGCAGTGGCACAACCTGAAGTACTACACATGGGTCGAGCAGCAAGGCAAAACCGTGCAGGAGCTGAACGCGCAGCTCGACCCGGAGTGGTGGCTGGCCGAGCAGGCCAGAGTCGTCGAGATTGACCGGCGCATCCGCGCGCTGCGGGATTGAGATCCAAACAACCAGGGGATTGGCGGTCGAGTCAATCGCTCAATCGCTCAATCACTCAATCACTCAATTGACATGGACGCTTCTCAACTGGACGCGGCGCTGGGGCGCTGGCTGACCCGGCAACCCGATCTGGAAGTCAGCCAGTGCCACACCCAGATCAAGCTGGAATACGGGGATATCGAGCCGGCGCAGCGCGCGGCGCTGGAACTGCCGGGGTGGGTCATCATCGACTGGGGCGCGCGCGGCACCGGCATCTCGGCCAGGCGCGCCGCGCCGGCTGCGCGCTATCAGCCAGAAGCGGGCCGGCTGCTCGAAGCCATCGACTCGCTGCTGCTGCGCGCGCACATCCAGTTGGTGGTGGCGCCGGCAGAGGACTGGGCAGCGGCCTATAGCGAGGCGTCGCTCGCGCCTGATCTGATGCCGGTGATGGACGCCGGCCATGCCATCCTGCTCAACGTCACTGCCGTGCGCGAACGCGGCGACTGGCGCATCGTGCGCGCATATCAGCCCCCCAGCGAGGAAAACATCGCGGACGATTTTAGATTTTAGATTTTGGATTTTGGATTTGGCATGGATGAGCGCCAGTTCAAGAATCGCACGCGCCAGATTGCGCTGCGCGTCATCCGGCCGGTCGCTGCGCTGCCGCCCGGCAAAACAGCGGATGTGATTGGCCGGCAACTGCTGCGCTCAGGCACATCCATCGGCGCCAATTACCGCGCCGCCTGCCGCGCCAGGTCGCCAGCCGACATGCTGGCTAAACTTGGGATTGTCGAAGAAGAAGCCGATGAGACGATCTACTGGATTGAACTGCTTGTAGAGGCCGAAATCATTCAGCGGCAACGCGTGGACGATCTGCTGTGTGAAGTGAATGAGATATTGGCGATGACCGTTGCTTCAATCAGGACGCTGCGCTCCAGGTCGCCAATCCAAAATCAAAAATCAAAAATCCAAAATCGGCATGATTGAGCCTGACGACCGCGTTCTGGTGTGCCTGATGAACAACCCGCGCGACCTGGAGATCGCGCGCTGGGATCACTGGTATCGCATTCCGGTCAGGCACGCGCCGGCGGACTATCTGGCCGACATCCTCGCCTTTTACCTCACCGCAGCCTTTGGCGACGAAAAGTGGGCCATCCACGAGTACGCGCGCGTGCGCGGCCACGAGCTCGTCCGGCGCGTCGATCTGTTCCCCGATCAGCCCGATCACCCGCGCGCCAACGACCTGTACTACAAGATGCAGCTCGGCCCATTGCAGCGCCTGTCACGCCCCATCCCGTCACTGAGATGGCGGCGCATCACCTTTCTTCAGACCACGGGCGATCGCTTCCTGAACGCGCTCGACGTGGGCGAGCTGGCCGAAAGCAACACGGACAGCGCGCGCTTTGTGACGTTGATGGACGAGGAGGAATGATGCTCATCACCCATGGGACGTTGCTCGCCATGAGCGAACCGAATCAAGTGATCGAGGACGGCGCCGTGTTGGTGCGCGACGGCGTCATCGCCGACCTGGGCGAGACTTCTGACCTGTTGGCGCGCCACGGCCCGTCTGAAACAGACCTCATCGACTGCCGCAATCCAGAATCGAAAACCCGAAATCCAAAATGGATTCTCCCGGCCAACATCTGCGCCCACACGCACTTCTACGGCGCGTTCGCGCGCGGCATGGCCATTCCTGGCGCACCGGCCAGCAACTTCGTGGAGATTCTCGAACGGCTGTGGTGGCGGCTCGACCTCGCGCTCGATCTGGAGGCCGTGAAGTATTCTGCGCTGGTCTGCCTGATCGACGCTATCCGGCACGGCACAACCACCTTGATCGACCACCACGCCAGCCCGAACGTTATCGACGGGTCGCTGGACGTGATCGCCGAAGCTGTGGAGGTGGCCGGCCTGCGCGCCGCGCTGTGCTATGAAGTCACGGATCGCAACGGGCTGGAGGGCGCCTGGGCCGGCATCGAGGAGAACGCCCGCTTCGCCCGGCAAACCGCGCAACGCAAGTCAAACATGCTGAAAGCCGCCGTGGGCATCCACGCTTCTTTCACTGTGAGCAACGCCACGCTGGACGCCTGCGTGGCGGCGGCAAATGAAGCCGACATCCCCCTGCACCTGCATGTGGCCGAGGATCAGGCCGATCAGGATGACGCCTTAAGCAAGTATCAGATGCGGGTGATCGAACGACTACAGGCGCGCGGGGCGTTGACACACCGAACGCTGTGCGCGCATTGCGTTCACATCAGCAACCACGAGATCGCGTTGCTGGCGCAAATCGGCGCGAAAGTCATCCATCAGCCGCGCAGCAACATGAACAATGGGGTCGGCGTGGCGCCGGTGGAGGAGATGCTCGAAGCCGGCGTGTGCGTCGGCCTGGGCAACGACGGCTTCAGCAACGACGCATTCGCCGAGATGAAAGTGGCCGACATGATCCACAAGCTGGGCCGGCGCGACCCGCGCGCAATGGGCGCGGATAAAGTCATCCGTCTGGCCTATGGCAACAATGCGCGCATCGCCCAGCTGTTCTGGCCGGATATGAGCGGAACGATGCACATTGGCGCGCCGGCTGACCTCATTCTGATGGACTATCAGCCATTCACGCCTGTCAGCGCCGGCAACCTGCCGTGGCACATGCTGTTCGGCATGTCGGGCAGCATGGTCACCGACACAATGTGCAACGGTCGCTGGCTGATGCGCGATCGCCGGCTGCTCACCCTGGACGAAGGAGAGATCTGCACCAAAGCGCAGGAAGTCGCGCGGCGCGTGTGGGCGCGCCTGTAGGCGCGCGCGGGTGGCTCGCCTCTCCAGTTACTGCGTCACGTCGATTTCGATCACGGCGTAGTCGCGCCGGTTGAACAGGCCCATCAGATCAAACGCGCGCTTCATCAGGCCGTATTTGCGGTTGAGCAAGTCAACCACGCGGCGCGTGATGGCCGGGTCCTCCACCAGCGCAGCCCTGGCTTCCACCCACGGCCCTTTCAGCTCTCCGCGCACCTCGCACGGCGCGACGCGCACACGCGGGTTGTTGTGCACGCGCTTCACTTTGCCGGAGTCTTTGACCGTGCGCACATACAGCTTGTCCCCATCCTGAACAAACCACACCGGCGTGGGCATCGCCTGGCCGTTCCTGCGATAGGTCTCCAGATTGAGATATTTCTGATGATCGAATGCGGTCAACGCAGCGTTGCTCATCTGAACCACCTGCTCCTGATAAACAAAGAACGGCCAGGCCCCTTGCGGAGCCTGACCATGACTGTCTGATCGCTGAGTAATTTCAGTTGCCCGGCGGCAGGATCACCGTGTCGATCACGTGGATCACGCCGTTCGATGCCTCGATGTCTGTCTGGGTCACCGTCGCGTCGTTGATCATCACTTTGCCGCCATCAACCTTGATCGCAACCTTGCCGCCCTGCACCGTCGTCGCTTCGGTCAGATTGACCACATCGGCGGCCATGACCTTGCCGGCCACCACGTGGTAGGTCAG
>DAOTYS010000185.1:0-2387 GCA_034434575.1 Thermoflexales bacterium | reverse complement strand
GGCATGCGCATCGTCCGCATGGCCGAGCACTACGGCGTCCGGGTTATCCCACACAACTGGCACAACGGACTGATGACGATGGCCAATGCCCACTTCGTCGCGGCCTTGCCTCATCCCATGCTTTGCGAGTTGTGCATGATCCAGGGCCCGCTGCAGTGGGCGATTCTGAAAGGCCGCCCACGCATCGAATCCGGCATGCTCTATTTGCCGGATGCGTCCGGCCTGGGAGTCGAACTGGCCGATGACCTGGAGGCGACTTTCCCCTACATCACCGGCGACTGGGCGTTGCCCGTGCATTACCAGGATATGGTGGTGAGATGGTGACAATGGACTGGCATCGCACATCGCAGTTGTGGGTGTGAGTCGCATGCCGGTGGTTGAAGCGCCGACGCGGCTGGAGCGCCAGGGTGCGTTCACGAATAGGGGCAAGAACCTCCCGCAGGCTGCTTGCTTGAGTCTAGCCCAGACCTGCGGGGAGGTTGCCGCTGCCCTAGTTGCGCGGGCGACCACATAGGGTCGCCCCTACAACGGACGGCGGGGTGTGATGTAGGGGCGGCCCTGCGTGGCCGCCCGCTTGCGCATGCGCGATCATGCCGGCAACCACCATAGGGTCGCCCCTACGAACGGGCGGGGTGTGATGCAGGGACGGCCTTGCCTGGCCGCCCGCCCACACGCGCCAAACACGGGCAGGCACATAGGCCTGCCCCTACAAGAAAATGCCTCCGTGCGTGAACGTACCCGAGCGCCAGCGGCGCGTGAGTGCGTGTTAGACTGCACGCACATGCCGCTTGGATTGCATCACCGGCAGCGCGGCTTGGTCATTGTCACAGCTCTCCTCGCTTCATTCATCTGCGCAGCGTGCTCCAACGACCTCTCATCCCAATCTGCCGCGCCCGCCACGGCTGCGCCGCCGGTTCAGCCCACCATCTACGCTACTCGGCCGCCGCAGGTGATCGCGACGCCGACGCCGATCCCGTCTCCTACGCCGGAGCCGACGCCAGACATCGCGGCGTTGACTGCAGCAGCGCATTACGCCGCCTTCATCGGCGATTATGCGCGCGCCGTCGAACTGGGCCGCCAGGTTGTCGGTGCGTTGGCGGATGATGCGGGCGAGCCGGCACTGCGCATGCGCCTGAACCTCGGGCGCTGGCTCCTGGACGCCGGTGATGCTGCCTCGGCCGTCGCTACCCTCGCGCCACTCGTCGCCGATCTGAGCGTCCAGGCTGATCATCCAGAGCTCCCCGGCGCGCACACGCTGCTGGGTCGCGCTTATGCGCTGACCGGCGACGCCCTCAGCGCGTCGGCGCATTATTCCGCCGCGCTTGCGGCAAACGCCGTGATCTCGCCCTGGTTGCACGTGTGGCTGGGCGATGCCGCCCTCGACGCACGACGACTGGATGAGGCCGCTGCTCACTATCAGGCCAGCCTGGATAGCGCGCCGACACTGGCGCAGGAATTCGCCCGCCGCGAAAAGCTCGCCCTGGCCAATCAACTGGCCGGCAACTATCAGGCAGCCATCGCACAGTACGAGTTCATCCTCGGCCAGGCCCGGCTCCCTGCCTACCGTGCTCGTATCACCTGGGAGCTGGCCCAGGCGCTCCAGGCCGCCGGTCAGGCCGACTCGGCCTATCGCCGCATGAATGAACTGGTGGCGACCTACCCCAAGTCGCCGCAGGCCTTTCAAGCCTTGCAAGCGCTCCTCAACGCCGGCCAGCCGGTGGACGAATTGCAACGCGGCATCGTCGGCTATCACAACGGCGCGCATCAAGCCGCCCGCGAGGCTTTTCGGCGGGCCATCGCGCTGTATCCCGACCGCGCCAACGATGTGCGCTACTGGGCGGCGTTGAACTATCTCAAGCTCGGCAGCGTGGCCGATGCCCTGCGCAACCTCGATCAGACGCTGGCCAGCAATCCGGCCGGCGCGCCGGCCGCGGCGCAAGCGCTGGGCGAGAAGGCCAAGATTTACGCCAACGCCGGCGACGCGGCCAATGCGCGCGATGCCTTCCGGCGCTTGATCGCCAACGTCCCGGCCGGCCGGTTCGGCGCGGACGTGATGTTCGACGTAGCGCAGACCTTCGCCCGCAGCGAAGCGTTGTTCCCCGAGGCGGCCCGCGCTTATGCCGCAGCGGAGGCCTTGCAATTCGACGAGGCGCGGGGGCCGGAAGCGCTGGCGCGAGCCGCCGCGCTGCACTATCGCCTGGGGCAGTATGCCGAGGTCATCTCCGCCACGCGGATGTTGACCGACAGATACAGCCAGGCGCCACAGGCCCTGCTGGGCCAGCTCTGGCAGGGCAAAGCCCGCTTCGCCCTGGGTGACCCGGCCGGCGGATTGGACGCCTTGAGCGACCTGGCTCGCAAAGCCCCTGATTCGTTCGAAGGGGCGCGCG
>DAOTYS010000184.1:0-1795 GCA_034434575.1 Thermoflexales bacterium | reverse complement strand
CAGCTAAGCGGCTTCTTCGTCGTCTCGGTTGTTTTCCAGATGATCATCGCCGGCGGGGCGTGGTTGCCGTTGATCCTGGCCATGTGCGAGCGTGTGATCCGGCAATCGCCCGCCCTGGGCAACCGACCGTCCTCCATGCCGTGGGTGGTGATCGGCGCGCTGGCGATCGCCATGGTGATCCTGGCCGGACACGTCGAGATCCTGGCTTACACCCTGATCGTGGCTGCCTTATTTTGCGTGTGGCGCCTGAGCAGCGTGATCGGCTTCCGCAACCTGCGCCTGGACGGCCCCTATCTCGCCAGCCGGCTGGCCTGGTTGGTTGTGATGGGCGTCGCCGGCCTTTGCATCGGCGCAATCCAACTTGTGCCTTTGCTGGAGCTGGTCACGCGCAACTTCCGCCAGGGGAGCGCTTCGCTTGAGGAGGTGATGGGCTATGCCTTTCCGCTGCGCTACGTCGTGCAGTGGCTTGGTCCGGATTTCTTCGGCAATCCGGCGCATCACAGCTACTTTGATCTGTTCACCTTCAGCGCGCAGCCGGTCGCCACGGCCAGTCGCAACACGGCCTGGGGGATCAAGAACTATGTTGAGGGCGCAGCGTACGTCGGCATCGTCACGCTGATATTTGCAGGCGCCGCCGTGGCAGACGCGGCCAGGTCGCTCCTCGACCGTCGAGCGCAACGCGCCAGGCACCGCGGCCAGGCGCCGGTTTGGTTCTTCGTCGCGCTGGGCGTGCTTTCGCTGCTGTTCATCTTCGGCACGCCGGCCTATGCCATCCTGTTCTTCGGCGTCCCTGGCTTCAGCCAGTTGCACTCGCCCTTTCGCTGGATATTCCCGCTGACCTTGTGCCTGGCTGCCCTGGCCGGCGTCGGCCTGGATGCCCTGGCAGCGGAGTCGAGAGGTCGCCTCCCTGTCGTCGGCGCCTACAGGCCGAAGGCCGCTCCGCCCGGTCAACACGGCATCTCCAGAGGACAGCGGATCGCCAGCTACGCGGTCATGGGCCTGGGCGCGCTGATTGTGGTGGTGGTTGTGGTGTTGCGTCTGGCCTGGCCGGCGACCAGGCCGCTCTTCGACCGCGTGGTGAGCAGCGCGGTCGTGCAACAAGGCTTCACCAGCGCCGAGATGTTCTTCAGCTATCAGGCGCTCAACGCCGTTCGGCTCGGCCTGCTGACGCTGGCAGCCGGTGCGGTCTGGTGGCTATTGCTCAAGCGGCGCGACGATGGCGCGCACGCACAGAGCGCTCGGGCGCGCCTGCTGAATGCTGCGCCTGTCCTGGCCATCGCGCTGCTGGCCGTGGACATGAACTGGGCCTGGGCCGGGTTCAACCCGGCGGTGGATCCGAAGCTGCTGCGCTTTACACCGCCGGCCATGCAGGCCCTGCAAGCGGATACATCGCTGTGGCGGTTGACGGCCTACGAGCCGCGCGCCGGCAAACCGCTCAACGCCAACTCGGCCTGGCTGTTCGACTTCCAGGACATTCGCGGCTACGACTCGATCATTCCCAAGCAGTACACCGACTTCATGCAGGCCATCGAACCACAGGGCGAGTTGCTCTACAACCGCATCGCGCCGATCAAAAATTTGCGCAGCCTGGAGTCGCCGCTGCTGGATTTGCTCGGCGTGAAATATGTGGTGACGGAAGATCGGATTGCCACGCCGGGCTTCACCCTGTTTTACGACGACGGCGCGACGCGCATCTACAGGAATGAGCGCGCCCTGCCGCGCGCCTTCACCCTGCCGGTCACCAGCACGATCGCCACCGACGACTTCGCCCAGGCCATCCGGCGCTACGACCCCC
>DAOTYS010000183.1:0-8469 GCA_034434575.1 Thermoflexales bacterium | reverse complement strand
TTACTATGACAACATCGGCTATGCTGATTTATCAGACTTCTTTTACATTTGGCTACGACGCAGCTTGCGAGACATCTACCCCGGTCTTTTTGCCACTGTCGTGGTTCCCAAGTCACCTGAACTGGTTGCTACACCTCATCGGTTTGGGGGCGACAAAGCACGAGCGGAACGTTTTTTTGAAGATGGTCTAAAGAAATCCTTTGCTTTGATGCGTCGAGTCGTATCGCCAGACTACCCATTGACGGTGTACTACGCGTTCAAACAAACTGACAACGATGAATTTGCTGATGCCGAAGAAAGCCTGCCAGCAACAAGCAACAGTGGATGGGAAACAATGCATAGTGGACTTATCAAGGCTGGTTTCGTCATCAATGGAACCTGGCCGGTACGAACTGAACGATCCGTCCGAACGGTGAGTTTAGGCACCAACGCCCTGGCCTCGTCTATTGTGTTGGTCTGCCGGCCCCGCCCGGCTGACGCGCCGGCCACCACGCGCCGGCAGTTTGTGGACATGCTGCACCGCGAACTGCCCGCCGCGCTCAGGGAATTGCAGAGCGGCAACATCGCCCCGGTCGATCTGGCCCAGGCCAGCATCGGCCCCGGCATGGCCATCTTCTCCCGCTACAGCAGGGTGCTGGAGGCCGACGGCACGCCCCTCACCGTGCGCGACGCCCTCGCCCTCATCAACCAGACCCTCGACGCCTTCCTCGCCGAACAGGATGGCGCCATCGACGGCGAGACACGCTTCGCCGTGGCCTGGTTCGAGCAGCACGGCTTCGACACCGGCGACTTCGGCGCAGCCGATGTGCTGGCGCGCGCCAAGAACACCAGCGTGCAGAGCGTCGCCGGCGCCGGCCTGGTCGAGGCCGGGCGCGGCAAGGTGCGCCTGATTCACTGGAAGGAGTACCCGCCCGGCGCCTGGGACCCGCAGACTGATCGCCGGCCCACGGTGTGGGAGGCCGTCCATCACCTGATCGAACGGCTGAACACGCAGGGCGAGCGCGGGGCCGGGCGGCTGCTAGCGCAGATCAACCCGGAGATGGCCGGCGAGGCGCGCAGCCTGGCATACCGGCTGTACAGCATCTGCGAGCGCAAGGGCTGGGCCGACGACGCGCGCGATTACAACGCGCTGGTCGTGCAATGGGCCGACGTGCAGGAGATGGCCGGCGAGGCGGCCCGACAACAGATCGAACAGGGGCGTTTGCAGATATGACCGGTGTAATCGCACAAACGCTCCCAGAGACGCGCCGCGTAGAGACGCGCCGCGTACAGACGCGCCGCGTAGAGATGCGCCGCGTACAGACGCGCCGCGTAGAGACGCGCCGCGGCGCGTCTCTACGACGACAACGACAACAACAACAATACGCCCACGCTACCGATCATGGCCACATACAAAAACCGATGCCGCAGAGACACGCACCGTGTAGAGACGCGCCGTGTAGAGACGCGCCGCGTAGAGACGCGCCGCGGCGCGTCTCTACAACAACAACAACAACAACGCACATTCGGGCCGCTGCAATCGGGGTCATTGGCGGCGCTGGTAAACGGGTACAAGGGCGCTGTGACTCGCTGGTGCAGGAAGAATGGATTTCCGGACTTTGCCTGGCAGGCCGGCTTCTGGGATCATGTGATCCGGAGCGAGCGATCGCTGAACGATATTCGCGTGTATATCGAGAACAACGCGCGCAAATGGGCGCTGGACCGAGACAAACAGAAAGGACAGTGGGTGTAAGCATGGCAAAAAGCAACCGCGACCGCGTCGCCGAAGTGATGGACGCGCTGAAGGACGGCCTGGGGCCGTTCGTGCTGCGCGAATTCAAGGCGACCTGGAAACAAAACGCCGCAGCCGAGATCGCTGCCGCGCTCAACAGCGACCGTTACGAAGTGCCGCAGGGCATGCTCGCCAGCGACGAGGCGATCCTGCGCGGCATCGACACGCAGGGCTGGCTGAACCTGATGTTCAAACGCTACAACGAAGCCTTCAAGGACAAACTCGGCCTGACCCCGCGCAGCTACGTCAGCGAGTTGATCGGCGCGCGCAATGACTGGGCGCACCAGAAAGCTTTCAGCACCGCCGCCGCCGCGCGCGTGGCCGACACGGCGCACCTGCTGTTGAGCGCGGCCGGCGCGACCGCGCAGGCGCAGGCCGTGCAGGACATCAAGCGCGAACTGGCCCGCACCGCCTTCGAGGAGGAAGCGCGTCAGTCGGCCCAGATCGCACTGAAATCAGCAGCGGAGGAGTTGTCCCTGCCGGGGACGCAAAGCGGCCTGAAACCCTGGCGGCTGGTGGTCAAGCCCCACCCCGACGTGGCAACCGGCCGCTACATCCAGGCCGAGTTCGCCGCAGACCTGGCCCAGGTAGTCAGCGGCAAAGCCGAGCCGGAGTACGGCGACCCGCGCGAGTTCTTCCGCCGCACTTACCTGACTGCCGGCCTGGAGGCGCTGCTGCTCAACGGCCTGCGCCGCCTCACCGGCAACGGCGGCGACCCGGTGGTTCAATTGCAGACCAGCTTCGGCGGCGGCAAGACGCACAGTATGCTGGCGCTGTACCACCTGTGCGGCGGGCAAATACGCCTGTCAGAAGTGCCGGGCGGTGAGCGGCTGATGCAACAGGCCGGAAACATCGATGACCGCATCGAGGCGCGCCGCGCGGTGATTGTGGGCACGGCCTTCAGCGCGACCACGCCGCGCCAGTACAAAGACGCCACCACGCGCACGCTGTGGGGCGACATCGCCTATCAGCTCGGCGGCGCAGCCGGCTACGCGCTGGTGGAAAAGGCGGACCGCGCCGGCATCAGCCCCGGCGCCGACGATCTGCTGAAGCTGTTGGAGCAGCACGGCCCCGCGCTCATCATCCTGGACGAGCTGGTGGCCTTTGCGCGCAACCTGTACGGCGCCGGCGAACGGTTGCCGGCCGGCACGTTCGACTCACTCTCCACGTTCATCCAGGCGCTGACTGAGGCGGTCAAGCGCTCCACTGACGCGGTGCTGCTCATTTCCATCCCCGTGTCCGAGCGACTGAGCCACAAAGGCTCGAACACAGGCGCAGACGCCTCGGAAATCGAGATCGGCGGCGAGGCGGGACGCGCAGCGCTGGAGGTGCTGCGCCACACCATCGGGCGCATCGAGTCAATGTGGAAGCCGGTCACGGCCAGCGAGAGCTTCGAGATCGTGCGACGACGGCTGTTCTCCGAGGAGATGGACGTGGCCGCGCGCGACGCCACGGTGAACGCCTTTCGCAAAATGTACCGCGAGCAGAGCGCCGACTTCCCCGCCGGCGTGGCCGAAGCCGAATACGCCGACAAATTGCGCGCCGCCTACCCCATTCACCCGGAGCTGTTCGACCGGCTGTACCTGGACTGGTCCACGCTGGAGCGATTCCAGCGCACGCGCGGCGTGTTGCGCCTGATGGCGGCGGTGATCCATCAGCTATGGGTGAGCAACGACACATCGCTCCTGATCCTGCCGGGGAGCGTGCCGTTGTGGGCGGCGCCGGTGCAAAACGAGATGACCCGCTACCTCCCCGAAAACTGGTCGGCCATTCTGGACATCGACATCGACGGCGCGGACAGCCGCCCTTATGCGATCGACAAGAGCGTGCCGATGCTGGGGCAGATTGCGGCGTGCCGGCGCGTGGCGCGCGCCGTGTTCATTGGCAGCGCCCCGGCAGCCGGCGCGCGGGGTGTGCGCGGCGTGGAGGAGGTGCGCATTCGCCTGGCTGTGACGCAGCCGGGCGAACAGACCAGTCTGTTCGGTGACGCGCTGCGGCGCATGAGCAACCAGCTCACCTACCTGTATAACGAGGGCAGCCGCTACTGGTACGACACCCGCCCCACGGTGAACCGCATGGCGCAGGATCGCGCGCAGAACCTGCGCCCGGAGGACGTGCATGATGAAATCGCCAACCGCGTCCGCGCGCTGAAACCGAACCGCGACCAGTTTCCGGTGGCGCACCTGGCGCCGGCCAGCACGGCCGATGTCCCCGACGAACCCCGCGCGCGCGTGGTGGTGCTGGGCCCGGCCTTTACCTACAGGCGCGGCAGCGAGCAATGCGCAGCGATACAGAAAGCGCTGGAATTCGTCGAAATGCGCGGCGCGGCGCCGCGCCTGTATCGCAACATGCTGGTGTTTATCGCGCCAGACGCCAACGACGCGCCGGCGCTGGACAAAGGCGTGCGCGAGTTTCTGGCCTGGGCCTCCATCGAAGCAGAGCGGGACACGTTGAACCTCGACGGGCAGCAGCGCAAGCAGGTGAGCGCGAACCTGAAGCGAGCGGAAGAGACCGTCAACCTGCGTCTTCAGGAAACGTATAGCTGGCTGCTTGTGCCGGGGCAGGATGACCCCACCGGCAAAATCAAGCTGAGCGCGGTGCGCCTGAATGGCTCGGAGAACTATCTGGAGCGCGCATTCCGCGAGCTGCGCCGCAACAATGCGCTGATTCATCGCTGGGCGCCGGAGAACCTGCGCATGGAACTGGAAAAGTATCTGTGGCGGGGGCAGCCGCACGTGACCATCCGTCAGGTGTGGGAGGACCTGGCGCGCTATTGCTACCTGCCGCGCCTGGCCAACGAGGATGTGCTGATCGAGGCCATCCGCGACGGGCTGAGCCGCACGGTGGATGAGCCGTTCGCATACGCCGAGCGCGTAGAAGCAGACGGGCGCTACAGGGGGCTGAAGTGGCGTCAGCCGAACGCGCACATCTACAACAACGGCGACGACGCGCTGGTGCAACCGGAAGCTGCGCGCCGGCAGGAGGCCGAGGAGTCGGCGAAAGCAAAAGCAGTGAACGGCCCCAGCGCAACCTATCAGACACAAACGGGCAGCGCGCCGCCTGTGACAG
Source organism: Thermoflexales bacterium (assembly GCA_034434575.1). Lineage (GTDB taxonomy): Bacteria > Chloroflexota > Anaerolineae > J036 > Brachytrichaceae > Roseilinea. The sequence goes on along the minus strand of DAOTYS010000183.1, from coordinate 3,629 downwards.
GGGCCGGCCCACACGCGCCCCAGCCGCCGCCGCAAGAGCCGGCGCCGGCCCCGCCAACGCGCTACTACGGCGCAGTGCGCATCGACCCGCGCCGTGTCAACCGTGAACTGGGCAGCGTGGTGGAGGAGATCATCCAGCGCCTGACCAGCCAGCCGGGGACAGAGGTGGAGATCACGCTGGAGATCCACGCCTCGCGCCCATCTGGCTTCGACGAGGCAACCGTGCGCACGTTGGACGAGAACAGCCGGGCGCTGAAGTTCCGCAGCCACGGATTTGGGACAGAGTAGGCCCGCGTCAACACGCAACACGCAATACGCAGCCCTCGCCGGCCCGATCACACCTGCTGCCCCAGCCACTCGGCCAGCCGGCGCATTTCGTCCGGGAACAGCACCAGGCTGACATGCGTGGCCTGCGGCGCCAGGATCACACTGGCTGAACCGCCGGCAGCCTCTGCAATCAGGCGCGCATTGGAGGCTGGCACCGCCGCATCGGCCGTGCCGTGAACAATCAACAGCGGACGCCGACCCAGCCGCCGCGCAGCAGCCAGTGTGTCCAGTTCCTCAATCAGGCGATACAGGCTGACGCCAAACCAGGCCGGTTTGAGGCTGCGCCACTCGCGCCAAAACATCAGGGCAGAGCCTTCGCGCAGCAGGCTCAGATTGCGCGGCAGCAGCAGCGCCGCGATCTCGCGGACATAGGTGCGGCGCGTCACCACATCGAGGCGAACCGGCGTGCAGATCAAGGCGACGGCGCTGACATGCGGATCGTCCGCAGCCAGGTTGAGCGCCTGACATCCTCCCAGGCTCATGCCGCAGACAGCCACACGAGCGACGCCCGGTTGCGCGCGCAGCCAGGCCAGGGCTGCGCGACCCGCCTTTAGCGCATTGGCTTTGGTCATGGGCGCAGTGCGAAAGTCGCCGTGGCCCGGCGGGTCGATGGTCAGCACGGCCAGGCCGGCGCAGAGCAGCTCGCGGATGAGCCGCCACTTGAAGGCCAGCCGGCTATCGCCGGCGCCGCAGATCAACAACACCGCGCCGCGCGCAGGTTGTGGGGCCGGCGCAAACCATGTGGCCGGCATCTGAATATCCGGCCCGATCTCCGGCAGGAGAACAGACACATCGGCGGCGGTGTAGCCATCTTCCGGGCGCGGGGTCATCAGCGCGCGCGCGGGATTCGTCGTCCAGGCGGTGAAAATGCCGCCCAGCAGCGACAGGGCTGCGGCCAGGGTGAAAGCCGGCAACAGCCAGAGCAACAGGGAGAGCGCCGACTCGGCCAGCGCAAGGTACACACCGCTGACAAAGGAGACAAAGCCGAGCGCAATGCCGGCGCGGTAAAGAAAACCCACCACCGACAGGCCGCGAATCTCGCCGAAGGCGGCAATCCACTGAACGAGGCCAAAGCAGATGAGGAAGACAGCGACGAAAGCGAACACATGGGCCCGGCTGGATTCGAACCAGCAACCCACGCCTTATGAGGGCGCTGCTCTGCCGTTGAGCTACAGGCCCGGCCAAACGCGCGCGACAATCATACCATCGCGCGCAAAGACTTCACCGCCGCTTGTTCAGCAGGGCGAGCGCCACAAACTGCATCATCTGCTCATCTCCCACTCCAGCACCTTCAAATCGCGCAGCAAGCTTCTGATAAGCATCTTGCGCAATGATGATCGGTTCCGCTGCCTCTTCGGTTGGCGTCACAGGGGCGCCCGACCCGGCGGATTGATCCTCCAGAACCTGATGAATGGCCTGGCCAATCGCGTCTGCGCTCAAATCGCCCAAAAGCTGCCGCAGCAACAAGGCAGTGGAAAGGGTCACCCAGACACGCACCGTTCCATCACCCAGGTCCTCTCCCTGAACGCGGAAATAGTAAAGATGCGGGTCATTCGGCGGCGGCACATCGAAATAGGGCTGAATCTTTGCGCCGGCGTCGGTCGTCACCGAATAGCGTTTTCTGCCTGTGGCGGTGTGATATATCCAGAGATTCCTGCTGCCTTTTCTTGCGCCGCCGCCGGCGCTTTCTTTCCACCGGGCAAAAAAATCGCCGGGGATCGGCTTCAGCATCGGCTCTTCAAAATACAGAAATTCCCGCAGGCTGTCCTGCCACAGCAGCCATCCCATACGCATATCAACCGGCTTGCCGCCGGCGGCTTTCCTGAGCAATTCAGCGCGCTGATCCACAAGTTCCCCATATTGACGAAGCACATCCTGCGCCACTTGGGTGGGATCATCGCCAGGCGGGATGCGAATAGATCGTGTCATGGCCGGGTGCATCAGAGACGTGCCGCAATACTCCAGAATGCTTTTATCTGAGCGAACTCGCAGCATCTTGTGTTCAACCCCAAGTCCCTCGTGCATCACGTCGATGTTGAGATTGCTCCAGCCCTGCTCCGGGAGTCCTTTGGCCGCGAGATAAACGCGCAGCCAGTCGCCCTCTTCCAGCTTGCGCCCCATCATTGTTGCCACGCGAATCGCGAGCATCTGATGGGCGCGCCGGTATTGCTCATCTGTGAACGCGGGCAACGTCTTCGAGCCTTCCACATACTCCTCCATTTGCTGCAACAGCCGAGGCTGAGTTGGCGACAGGCGATCCACTGAAACACCGTCCAGAGCCTTTCTGAATTCCTCAAAACTCATCTCGACCGGCGCGCCGGCGCGAACACGCTCCTGAACCCACATCGAATAAAGCTTCCGACTGTCCAGTTCATCTTCGCGCTTGACGTGCAGGTAATGAACCACAAAGTCGCGCGGCCTGGAGAGCATCGCCCGCAGCGCGAAAGCCTTCACGGCTTCAGTTGCAGCGGCAGCGTTCACAGGCGTATCGCTCTTCAATGCGACAGTTCCGGCCATTTTGCGGCAGTCAATCATCAGATCATAGCCAACCGCATTTTCAGACACAAACTGCTTAAAAGTGCCGTGCCGCTTATCCAACGACTGAGTTCGTTCGATGTGGAATCCGCTGGATGAGATGGCTGACTGGATTGATTCCCACACCTCCGCAGACGAGTTGTGAAACACGAGCGTTAGCCAGCGCCCGGGTTTGAGCACCCGCCACATTTCCTTCATCGCCTGAGTGATGAGCTGACGATAGCTCTCCAGCGTTTTGCCCTGAGTTCGATTGATGATGGCCTCAGGCTCGGTGTGTGTAAAAACGCCCAGCCAGGACTCCCACAGGAAATTCATTTCTGAATAGTTGATGTTTCCCCCAAAGGGCGGATCGGTAAACACGTAGTCAATCGTCGCGTCCGGGATCGCAGACAAATCTGTGGCGCTTTGAGTGGAAATGCAGAATGGCGCAGCCGGCGCTGATTGCCAGGAAGACAAATAAGCGCTGATCGTTTTGGCCTTCCTGGCAAACACCTTGAACACATTCTGCTCGTTGAAAATCATCGGGACGTTATAGTTGGCGATGTTGCCGCTGCCTCCCCAGAATCTGAACTCTGACAGCCGCGTCACACGCTGATACAGCGATGTCACCGTAAACATCAGCTTCAAGGCTTCGGCTTCATCCGGCCAGCGCCGGGCGATGTCCCACAGCCGGGCCACCGCGCGCAGATTCCTGCCGGTGTACAACGAATCAACTGTCGCAAAGCCGTGCGCAATCGCCTGACGCGTGTTCAGCCCGCTCGGCAAGGC
>DAOTYS010000182.1:0-2063 GCA_034434575.1 Thermoflexales bacterium | reverse complement strand
TCCGATCATTCCATCCCGCCCACTGTGCGCTACGACACCTACCGCTTCATCGTCGATGTGTATCGCGAGCACATGCTGTACTGAGTCATTGCCTTGCGAGTCTTCGAGACCCGCGAGGTCTTCGCTTTGGTGTTGAGCCAGACACCCAACCGCGCCGACGACGCTCCCGCCGGCGCTCCGTCGTCTGTTGCGCGCGCTGCTGCGCTCGATCGCACCGGCCCGGGTTTGCGCGACCGGCTGTTGCGCGCCGAGCGATTCATCACCGGCTCGTTGCCGGCCGACGTTCTGCGCAATGTGCGCGTCGAACTGGTCGCGTCGATCTTCTTCGGCCCGTTCTATGCGGCGCTGTTGTTCATCCCGGTGGTGTTGCAACGGCTGGGCGCCTCGCCCGACCTGGTGGCGCTGTACCAGTCGCAAAGCTACATCGGCCTGTTCCTGGCTGCATTCAGCGTGATGATTCTGCCCCGCCGGCGGCTGCTGTTGGCGCTGGCAGTGATCTGGACGGTTGGGCGCGGCGCATTCCTGTTCACCAAACTGTGGCCAACCGCAGTGGGACTATTGGTGTTGTCGGCGATCTACTGGCTGTCCGACGGCTTTCCCGGCTCGATCTACACCGAAGTGGTGCGGCGCGCCTATCCGGCCGAAGTGCGCGGCCGCGCGCTGAGCGCGGTGCGGGCCGGCATGGCGCTGAGTATGCTGGCGTTCACGCCGCTGGCGGGATGGCTGCTCGACACTGCCGGCCACGGCGTGTTGTTTCCATTGGCCGGCGCGTGCGGTATCGTGGCCGCCTGGATCTTCACCCGTATGCGCATCGGCGCCGACCCCGCGCCAGCCATGAAGGCGCCGCAACACTCCCTGGGCGAGCTATGGCGCATCCTGCGCCGCGACAGCAGGTTTGTGTTGCACCTGCTGTCGGTGGTGTGCTTTGGTCTGGGCAGCCTGGTGGCCATCGCGTTCTATCCGGCCGTGTTGGTAGACCGACTGCATCTTTCCTACGCGGAGGTGAGCTGGCTGAGCCTGGCCCAGTCGGTGGCCTGGATTCTGGGCCTGGTGATCTGGGGCCGGGCGATGGACCGCAAAGGCGTGTTGTGGCTGCTGCGCGCGGCCTATCTCATCTCTGCCATCGCGCCGATCGCGTTTCTGCTGGCCGATTCGGGCTGGTGGCTGGCGCTGGCCTATCTGGCGCAGGGTCTGGCGGCAGGCGCTGTAGATCTCGGCTTCACCAGCGCCTCCATTGACTTTGCCGACCCCGATCATGTGTACGAGTATGCCGCCCTCCAACGAACCGTGATTGGCATACGCGGCCTGATCGGCCCTTTCCTCGGCGTGTGGCTTTCTTACCTGGGTGTGCCGGTGGCGTGGGTGTTTATCCTGGGCGCGGCGCTGCTTGTGCTGGGAGCAGTGCTGGTGAGCCGGGTAAAACCGGCGCAATAGGAGGCGCGCAGGCCAACGCACACAGCGCCAAGTCAGCCGGCTGCAAAGGCGACGCGCTCGGGGGCCGGCATCTCGATCAGCGGCCCGTCAACATGCAGCACATCGGGGACAAGCCGCAGCGGCGTAACGGAGATATAGCCCTGCGAGACCGCCCAGGCATCACTCCACAAATCGGGCAGGCCGGGCGCAGGGTCTTCCCTGCGCTGGACCACCAGCATGTTCGGCTGGCCAGGGGCGCGCTCGAAGCGATATTGCGACAGAAACGAGCGATCGCCCAGGATGGTCATATGCTGGCCGCGCAGCGCGCCGGGCGCCCGATTGGGGATATTGACGTTGTGCGCCACCGGCAACCCGCGCCGTGGATTCTGCGCATCCCGCAACCAGGCCGCCACCATCTCACGGACGGCGCGCTCAGCAGACTCCCAGCAGGGGCGCTCCGGCGGCTCGACCGCCAGTGAAAACGCCACAGCCGGCTTGCCGAGCAGCGTTGCCGTCAGCGCAGCGCCGACCGTGCCCGAATACAGCACATCGCGCCCCATGTTCGCCCCGTCGTTCACGCCGCTCACCACCAGGTCCACATCGCCAATGTCGAGCAAACCGTTCAACCCCACATGCACGCAGGTCGCCGG
>DAOTYS010000181.1:0-20124 GCA_034434575.1 Thermoflexales bacterium | reverse complement strand
GCCACCTGCCCTACTCACTGGCGGTCGCCCTGGTCACAGCGACGGAACAGGCCAGCCGCAACGACCCGGCCTTGTGGCAGGTCACCGCCAGCGGGTTCCGTGACACCAGCCGGGTGGCTGCCAGCGATGTCACGATGATGCTCGACATCCTGTTGACCAACGGCGCCGCTGTCGTCGGCGCCATCCGCGATTTTCAATTTTCCCTCGACCAGCTCACAGCCATGATCGAGCGCAAAGATGAAGCCGGCCTGCGCGCCTGCCTGACCGCCGCCGCCCAAACCCGCAAAGCCCATTTTGGGTGAGTGGTGAGTGGTGAGTGCTGAGTGCTGAGTGCTGAGTGGTGAGTGGTGAGTGGTCAGTGCAGTGCGCCGGTGTGTCAATCATCAATCGTCAATCGTCAATTGTCATGCAGCAGACTATCTCTTCCCCCAGGCAGTTGTCCGGCCAGTTGCGCGTTCCCAGCGACCGCAGCATCACCGTGCGCGGCGCGCTGCTGGGCAGCATCGCGCAGGGCGCGTGCCGCATCGAGGGGTATCTGGACAGCGACGACACGCGGGCAGCGATCCAGATCATGCGCCAGTTGGGGGTAAGCATTGAACAGGATCAGCGCGCGCTGACCGTTCACGGGCGCGGGTTGCGCGGGCTAAGGCCGGCTGACGCTGCATTGCACTGTGACTCGTCCGGCACGACGATGCGCCTGCTGGCCGGCCTGCTCGCCGGGCAATCGTTCGACAGCGTGCTAGATGGCAGCGCGCAGTTGCGCCGGCGGCCCATGCGCCGGGTCACCGAGCCGCTCAGCCGCATGGGCGCGCGCATCACAGACACCGACGGCTGCGCCCCGTTGCGCATCGAAAGCGCGGCGCTGCGCGGCATCAATTACACGCTCCCCATCGCCAGCGCGCAGATCAAATCGGCTTTATTGCTGGCGGGGCTGTATGCAGACAGCCCCACCATGATCCACGAACCAGTCATCACCCGCGACCACACTGAGCGATTGCTGGCGGCCATGGGCGCGCGCCTTGAACGACACGCCGACTGCATCCATCTGGAGCCGCCCCAGGCCGGCCTGCAGGCAATCAGCCTGCGCGCGCCGGCGGATTTCTCCTCGGCGGCGTTCTTTGTGGTGGCCGGCTGCATCCATCCGCAGGCCCGGCTGCGACTGACCGGCGTCGGCCTGAACCCCACGCGCACCGGCCTGCTCGACGCGCTGGAAGCGATGGGGGCGCAGATTGCCGTCGAGGCGCGCACTGTCGATGCGGGCGGCGAGCCGGTGGGCGACCTCATAGCCTCATCCAGCGCGCTGCGCGGCATCGCTGTCGGCGGCGAGCTGGTGGCGCGCATGATCGATGAGTTCCCGATCTTCGCCGTGGCTGCCACCCAGGCACAGGGCACAACGGTGGTGCGCGACGCGGAGGAGTTGCGGGTCAAGGAGAGCAACCGCATCGACGGCCTGGTGGAGGAATTGCGCAAGATGGGCGCGCGCATCGACGCCACACCCGACGGATTCATCGTCGAGGGGCCAACCCGATTGCGCGGGGCAGTGGTCGATGGGCGGGGCGATCATCGCATGGCGATGGCGCTGACCGTGGCCGCGCTGGCAGCCGACGGCAAAACGGTCATCACCGGCGCCGAGTGCGTCAGCAAAACGTATCCGGGCTTCTTCAGCGACCTGGCCTCGCTTTGCCCGGAGGCAGTCTCATGAAGCGGGTCGGGTTGATCGGTTTTCCGGTGGCGCACAGCGCGTCGCCGACCATGCAGAACGCGGCCTTCGCCGCCGCCGGCCTGGACTGGCAATACGAACTGTGGCACACGCCGCTGGAGGAGTTGGCCGAGCGGGTGTGGCGCATCCGCGACGACGACAGCATCGCCGGGGCCAACGTGACCGTGCCGCACAAAGTCAACGTCATGCCGTTCCTGGACGAGATCAGCCGGCACGCGGAGGCCATTGGCGCGGTCAACACCATTGTGAAGCAGGCCGGCGCTGACCCCGCTCAGACGCGCTTGATCGGCGACAACACTGACTGGATCGGCTTCCTCAACGATCTGCGCTGGCACGGCGTGGATATCGGAGCAGGCGCGGGGCCGGATGGTCGCAAGGCGCTGGTGCTGGGCGCAGGCGGATCGGCGCGCGGCGTCGTGTACGCGCTGGCGCACAGCGGGTTGGCCGTTACGGTGGTCAACCGCGACGCGGCGCGAGCACGGCGGCTGGTCGATGATCTGCGAGCGGTGTTTCCACACAGCCAGTTATCTGCGCACGCATTGGATCTCGGCGGGTTGAATGAGGCAGCCGAAGGCGCATGGTTGATCGTCAATTGCACATCAGCCGGCATGGCGCCAAACGAGGACACCACGCCGTGGATCGACGGCGCGCCCTTCCCGCGCGACGCTGTGCTGTATGACCTGGTGTACAAGCCGCGCGTGACCCGGCTGATGCGACAGGCGGAACACGCCGGCCTGCGCGTCATTGGCGGCATCGGCATGCTGGCCGAGCAGGGCGCAGCCGCCTTTGCGCTGTGGACAGCCGGCCTGACGCTGCCGCTTTCCATGGCCGAGGTCGCCAATGTCATGCGCCGGGCGCTGGGGACGCCTGCAACCGCTTGACGGGCCGGCTCAACCCGCGTAATCTCTCAACCATCTTTTGGAGGATAGCGATGATTTCCACCCACGCAGCAGGCCCCATCACAGCCGAACACCTGCAACAGTATCAGTCGCAATTCGAGAGTGATCCGAAGAACCGCCTGGCGATGAACGCCGTCACCAAAAACCCGGTGCACGCCGTGGCCTTGAACCGCGAAGTGGTTGCCAGCGTCAACCACGTTTACTCGCACATGCTGAAAAGCAACGAGGCGACGGCCCAGGAGCGCAGCGGGCGATGCTGGCTGTTCGCCGGCCTGAATCTGTTCCGCGTCGAGGCCATGAAGCGCCTGAATGTGGAGAAGTTCGAGTTGTCCCAAAGTTACATGATGTTCTGGGACAAGCTGGAGAAAGCCAACTACTTCCTGGAGAGCGTCCTCAACACGCTGAGCGAGCCAACAGATGGCCGGCTGATCATGTTTCTGCTGCAAAACCCGATTCAGGACGGCGGGCAATGGGACATGTTCGTCAACCTGGTGAAGAAGTACGGCGTTGCGCCGAAGAGCTTCATGCCGGAGACGGAGAGCAGCGGCAACTCGTGGGTGATGACATCGCTCATCACCCACCGGCTGCGCGAAGACGCCGCCGAGTTGCGCCGCATGAGCGCGCGGGGCGCCGGCATGTCTGATCTGCGCGCGCGCAAGGTGGACATGATGTCCGACATTTACCGGATGCTGACCATTCACCTCGGCCAGCCGCCGCGCGAGTTCTTCTGGCAATGGCGCGACAAGGACGACCAGTTTCACCGCGACGGCCCGATCACGCCGCAGCAGTTCTTCAGCCGCTACGTGCAGTTCGACCTGGACGCGATGGCCTGTCTGATTCACTGCCCCACCGCCGACAAGCCGTTCAACAAGCTGTACACCATCTCGTATCTGGGCAATGTGGCCGAGGGTGAGATCATCCGCTATCTGAACGTGGAGATGCCGGTGTTCAAGCAGGCGGCTGTGCGGCAGATTGTGGATGGCAAGCCGGTCTGGTTCGGCTGCGACGTGGGCAAGATGCTGGAGCGCGACCTGGGCATTTTGCACACCGGCCTGTATGACTACGCCTCGGTGTACGGCGCGCCCTTCCGCGCAGACAAAGCCGAGCGCGTCGAGTACGGCCAGAGCGTGATGACCCACGCCATGGTCTTCACCGGCGTCGATCTGGACGACCAGGGCCGGCCGGTGAAGTGGCGCGTCGAAAACAGTTGGGGCGACAAACTGGGCGACAAGGGCTTCCTGGTGATGAGCGACGCCTGGTTCGACGAGTACATGTACGAGGTGGCCGTCGAGAAGCAGTACGTGCCGCAGGAGTTGCTGCCGATTCTCGAATCGGAGCCGGTTCGGCTGCCGCCGTGGGATCCGATGGGCGCACTGGCGATCGCCAGTTAGGCCATTCCGTCATTGAGCCATTGGGCGATTGAGTCATTGAGTCATTGAGTCAATCACCAAATCGCCCGATGGCCCGATCATCCAATCAAGCAATGATCCGATTTCTCACCGCCGGCGAATCGCACGGCCCCTCGCTTACAGCGATTTTGGAAGGGATGCCAGCCGGCCTGCCGTTGTCCTCCGCTGACATCGACGCAGAGCTGGCCCGCCGGCAACAAGGGTATGGCAGCGGGGGGCGCATGAAGATCGAGCGCGACCACGTTCGCATCACCGCCGGCGTGATGGCCGGCAAAACCACCGGCGGCCCCATCGCCTTTGTGGTCGAGAACCTCGATCACGCGAAATGGCGCGACCGCGACATCGCACCCATGACCATTCCGCGCCCCGGCCACGCCGATCTGACCGGCGCCGTCAAATACGGCTACCGCGAGCTGCGGCTGGCGCTGGAGCGCGCCTCGGCCCGCGAGACCACCATGCGCGTGGCGGTGGGGGCCGCCTGCCGCAAGCTGTTGGCCGAGTTCGGCATCATCGTGGGCGGGTATGTGGTCAGCATCGGCGATGTGTCTGTGGATCAGGTTGATAACGTTGATAAGGTTGACAAGGTGGATCAGGTTGAGCAGGCTTTAGAAGTTGCCAACTTTCCAAACCTTACCAACCTTCCGAACTTTACCAACCCAAACTACCCGGCCCGCTTCCGCGCCGCCGAAGCCTCAGACGTGCGCTGCTACGACCCGGAAACGGCCGAGCGCATGCGCGAAGCGATTCGCCACATCATGCAGACCAGAGACACGCTCGGCGGGGTGATCGAGTGCGTGGCGCTTGGCGCGCCGCCCGGCCTGGGCAGCCATGTGCACTGGGACCGCCGGCTGTCTGCGCGCATCGCGGCGGCTGTGATGAGCATCCACGCCATGAAGGGCGTCGAGATCGGCGACGGCTTTGCCGAGACGTTGCGCCCCGGCACGCAGGTTCAGGATCAACTGATCCTCGAAGACGGCGAGGTGCGCCAGACGAGCAACCATGCCGGCGGGCTGGAGGGCGGCATCACCAACGGCGCGCCGATCGTGGTGCGCGCCGCGCTGAAGCCGATCGCAACCACCCTCACCCCGCTTCAGTCGGTCAATCTGGCGACCGGCACGCCGGCGATGACGCAGTACGAGCGCAGCGACTTCTGCCAGGTTCCGCGCGCCGTGCCCATCGTTGAGGCAATGTTGTGCATCACGCTGACCGACGCGCTGCTGGAAAAGCTGGGCGGGGACTCGATCGACGAGATGCGCCCGCGCTTCGAGGCGCTGCGACGGCTGCGGCTGGACGATCTGCCGATGGACAACACAGCGTGGCGTTTTGGGTATGAATAGACCTCTCATTCTGGCCGGCTTCATGGGCGCCGGCAAGACCACCATCGGCCAGATCGCAGCCCGGCAACTGGGCTACGACTTCATCGACACCGACGCCGAGATCGAGCGCCGTGAAGGGCTGAGCATTTCAGAGTTGTTTGAACACAAAGGCGAGCCGTACTTTCGGGCGCTGGAAGGGGCGCTGACGCGCGAGCTGGCGAGCCGCGAGCGGATTGTCATTGCCACCGGCGGGGGCATGATCGTGGACGCGGCCAATCGCGCGGCGCTGTTGCAGGCCGGCGTGGTCGTCTGTTTGACCGCCTCACCCGAAGCCATTTTACGGCGCGTGGACGCCTCCACTCGCCCCTTGCTGCGCGCCACGCAGCCGGGCGAGAACATCCACGACCGCGTGGCGCATTTGCTGAAGGCGCGCGGGCCGGCATACGCCGAGTTGCACTATCACCTCGACACCACCCATCGCAGCGCCGAAGAGGCCGCGCAGTGCGCGCTCGACATCTATCGCGCCGAGCAGGAGCGCATTGCGGTGCGACATCCCGCCGGCCAGTACGACATCGTGATGGGCGAGGGGCTGATCGACCAGGCCGGCTTTGCGCTGGCCCCGCGCGGCTGGTCATCGCCGCTGGCCATTGTGTCCGACAGCGAGGTCGGGCCGTTATACGCCGGCCGGCTGCAGCGGGCGCTGGGCCGGGCCGGACTGCCCGGCTTTACGCATTTCATGCCGGCCGGCGAAACCCACAAGACCCTGCGCTCGGTCGAGGACATGTATCAGGCGTTTGCCGTGAACGGCCTGGAGCGCAACAGCGCGGTGATTGCGCTGGGCGGAGGTGTGGTGGGCGACGTGGCCGGCTTCGCCGCAGCCACGTTCATGCGCGGGGTCTCTTTTGTCCAGATTCCCACCTCGCTGCTGGCAATGGCCGACTCGAGTATCGGCGGCAAAGTGGGTGTGGACACGCCGTTCGGCAAGAATCTGGTCGGCGCCTTCAAGCAACCGGACATTGTCATCATGGATCATGGGTTGCTTCAATCGTTGCCCACCGTCGAATTGCAGTGCGGCTACGCCGAGATCGTCAAAGCGGCATTGCTGCGCGGGGGCGAGGCGTGGGAGCGCATCCAGCAGTTGGCGCCTGGCGACTGGGAATTGACGGCAAACCCTGCTCTCCGCTCGTCGCTCATCCAATCCTTGCGCGACGCGATCCTGCTGAAGCGCGACGTGGTCGAGGAAGATCCTTTCGAGCGGGGCCGGCGCGCGTTTCTGAATCTGGGCCACACCTTCGGGCATGGCATCGAAGCCTGGAGCGACTTCACCATCAAGCACGGTCAGGCTGTTTCCCTGGGCATGGTGTGCGCCATGCGCCTGGGCCAAACCATGGGCGTGTGCAGCGCGGATCTGGCCGAGGCGGTCATCGAGGTGTTGGCGCGCGCCGGCCTGCCGGTGTCGCTGCCTGCGGTCGATGTCGATGCTGTGTGGCGCCTGATGCAATCGGACAAAAAGAAATGCGGCGGGAAACTGCGCTTCGCGCTGCTGCGCGCGCCCGGCGACGCGTTCATCACCAGCGACGTTGATGAGCAGGACGCCAGACGGGCGATTGCGGCGCTGGCCGACGGCAGCGCGCCAGGCCGGATGTCATAGCGCACAGAACGCGCGCGAAAGATGCATGGGAAGGCATCCTCATGCTCATTTTGACCGACGACCTGTTCCAGCGCATGCGCGACCACCTCGAAGCCGGCTATCCGCGCGAGGCGTGCGGCATTCTGATCGGCGAAATGGACGGCGACCAGAAGATCGCGCGCGACCTGTATCTGGCGCCGAACGCATGGTCTGTGGAGAATGAGCGCGAGGGCCAGCGCAACCGCTATCTCATCTCGCCCGACGATTTTGTGCGCGCCGATCGCGAGGCCAGCCGGCGCGGGCTGGACATCATCGGCTTCTTCCACTCGCATCCCGATCATCCGGCCCGGCCCTCAGAAACCGACCGCGAGTTTGCGCTGCCGGCGATCTCGTTTGTGATCGTGTCGGTGTGGCAGGGCCGGGCGACCGACGCTACATCGTGGGTGTTGCGCGACGACCGTTCGGCATTTGACGAGGAGGCGGTGACGACGCATCAAGACGCATCCGGGCAGCCGTGATCGCGGCGTATCGTCCTCACCCTTGCGCAATCCGGTCGCGCGCCTCTTTCAGCGCGGCAATCGCCTGTTCATACTCGGCTTTGGCGCGCGTGGCTTTTTCCCAGAGGCCTTCCACCGCGCCGGTTCGCCCCAGGAGTTCGAGATCTTTGCAGGCGTTGGACAACCGCATGGCGCCAAACATGGCGCTGCTCGATTTGAGTGTGTGGGCGGCGCTCTTCAATCCTTCGGCGCTGCCCTGTTGCGCCGATTGCTCGATCTCGCCGATGAGCCTGGCCGCATTATCCAGGAACACGTCGAGCACTTCGGTCACTTCCTTGTCCATCACAGCGACCAGACCGTCGATGGCGCTGTGATCCAGGACGGGCGCGCTGTCATGGACAGCGGTCTCCGCTTCTGTGGGCGGCGGCAACACCGGCCGGCAACGCTCCAGCGCATCGACCAGTTCCTCGATCTTGACCGGCTTGGTGATGTAGTCCTCCATGCCGGCTGCCAGGCACCATTCGCGGTCCCCCTCCAGAGCATAGGCGGTCATGGCGATCAGGCGCGGACGCTCCTCTTTCGGCCAGCGCCGGCAAATGCGCCGGGCGGCTTCCAGGCCGTCCATCTCCGGCATCTGCACGTCCATCAGCACCACGTCGTAACGCTGACGCTCCAGGGCTTCGATCACTTCATAGCCATTGGCGACGATGTCCGCCCGATACCCCAGCCGCTCCAGGATGCGCGCCGTGACCTTCTGGTTCACGATGTTGTCTTCGGCGAGCAGAATGTGCAACGGATGCCGCTGCGCCATGTGAGAATCAAGCGACATCTCAGACGCCGCTTTCTGAACGGCCACCGGCTGGCCGCGCAGGAGGTTGACCATGATGCCGTACAACTGCACAGGGCGGATAGGCTTGGTGAGATAGGCGGCGATATAGGGGCGCGGGTCATCGGCGTCGCGCGCGCCGATCGAGCTGAGCATGATGAGCGGCAGGTTGGGCAGGAGTTTGTGAATCTCGTCGGCCAGGGTCAGGCCGTCCATGTCTGGCATCTGAATGTCCAGCACGGCGATATCGAACTGCATGCCGGCGCGGATATGATCGAGCGCCGCCGGCCCCGATGGCGCATCCTGGGTCTGCATGCCCCACGACTGGATCTGGCGGGTGAGGATGGTGCGGTTGCTGGTGTTGTCGTCCACGATCAGCACACGCTTGCCGGCCATCTCGGCCTGCGCCGCAACCTGGGAGATGCGCTGTTGCTGCGGCGGGGCCTTGACGCGAATGGTGAAGTGAAACACCGATCCCTTGCCGGGCTCGCTTTCCACCCAGATATTGCCGCCCATCATTTCGACCAGGCGCTTGCTGATGACCAGCCCCAGGCCGGTGCCGCCATAGCGCCGGGTGGTCGAAGCATCCACCTGGCTGAACGGTTGAAACAACCGCCCGAGCCGATCGCGGGGAATGCCGATGCCGGTGTCGCGGACGGAGAAGTGAACCTCGTGCTCGGCCGGCGCAATCTCCGGGCTGCCAATCAGACGCGAACTGACCGACACAACCACTTCGCCTCCTGACGTGAATTTCACAGCGTTGCTCAGCAGGTTGACCAGCACCTGGCGCAGGCGGGTCACATCACCGATCAAAATGGCCGGCGTGCCCTCATCAATCGTATAGATCATCTCGATGCCTTTCTCGGCCGCATTGGGCGCCAGCAGGTCGAGCGAGGCCTTGACACAGTCCACCAGATCGAACGGCTGCTGCTCCATTTCCATCTTGCCGGCTTCGATCTTGGAAAAGTCAAGGATGTCGTTGATCACCGACAGCAGCACGTCGCCGCTGATGCGCACGGTCTCGGCATATTCGCGCTGTTCCTTGCTGAGGGCGGTGTCGAGCAGCAGGCCGGTCATGCCAATGATAGCGTTGAGGGGAGTGCGAATCTCATGGCTCATGTTGGCCAGAAACTCGGATTTGGCGCGCGTGGCGGCTGAGGCAGCCTCCAACGCCTGGTCGAGTTCCCGATTCTTGTGCGCCAGTTCCTCCTCAGCCATCTTGCGCTCGGTGACATCGTTCTGGATACCCACGAAGTGAGTCAGCCGGCCCTGTTCGTCGTGCACCGGCGCGATATCGAGTTCGTTCCAGAAGAGTGTGCCATCCTTCCGGTAGTTGCGCAGCATCACCTGGCAGGGGCGCTCGGCTTTCAGCGCGGCGCGCAGCTCCTCCAGCGCCGGCTGGTCGCGATCATTGCCCTGCAGAAACCGGCAGTTGCGGCCGATGACTTCATCGCGGCTGTAGCCGGAGATGCGCTCGAAGGCTGGGTTGACATAGATGATCGGCATATCGGGCTGCTGCGCGTCGGCAATGACAATGCCGTTGGTCGCCGATTCAATGGCGCGTTGCATCAGGCGCAATCCTTCCTCGGCGGTCTTGCGCTCCGTCACGTCGAGGATGAAGCTCATCGCCAGCAGGCCGGCCTCGGTCTCGATGTAGCTCAAGCCGACTTCGATGGGGAACTCGCTGCCATCCTTGCGCCGGCCCACCAGATGCAGATCGGCGCCCATCGGGCGAATGCGCGGCTGAGCCGCGAACTCCGCGCGGTGCGCGGCGTGAATCTCACGATAGCGCTCCGGCAATAGCATCTCCAGCGGCTGACCGACCAACTCGTCATGTGTGTAGCCAAACAGCGTTTCAGTGCGCGTGTTGATCATGACGATGCGGCCCTGACTGTCGATGATCACAATAGCCGCTGAAGCGGATTGGAGCAGCGCGCGGAAGCGCCGGTCAGCGTCTCGCAAGGTCTGCGCCGCTTCCTCCCGCCGGGCGTCCACCTGCTCAAGTTGAGCGATCCGCTGCCGCAGCGCAGCCAATTCCTCAATCAGTTGAGCTTTGGTCTTGTGCTTGTCTTGCATATGTCCTCTCGATGCGCGGACAGACAGGCGCTGTGTCCCTCACAGGGCAGTATAAGCATACCAAACGGAGGAGGCGCAAAAGGACTCATCCTGTGTCCGTTTTGCCCTCCACAGGCTCAGGCAACGGCGCTCTGCCTGCGCCACGCAGGGCCTCTGCGCGAATTCTTGCCGGCCTGCGGAGACTCTCTCAGCGCGCCGCAGGGCCGGCTCTGCTAGAATGAATTTGCCAACGCGAGCGCGTCCATCGGAAGATGAAGGGGCCGGTTTCATGGCACTGAAGTGGGACATCGGCAAAGTTGACGGCGCTCACCACCCCAATGACGACATCGTTCTCGCCACGGTGAACAGACGGCGCGCAGATATTGCGCGTCGCGGCGTCTTGCTGCTTGTGTGCGGCGCACAGCCCGGCCACGCCGGCAGCCGCCAGGCAGCGCTGCTGGCAGCCGACACGTTATTCAACATCTTCTACGACCCGGCAAGCAGAATCGTTGCCACAGGGAACGCGCTGCGCGCTGCTTTCGAGAATGTGGCGCAGTTCGCGCAACTGAACACAACCTGGCAGTCGGTGTTGGTTCCGGCAACGACAAGCGACCGCGAGACACCCCCGACTCCGGCTCAAGGGACTCATGCGCAGCCCGACCCAGCTTCTGCTCAACCAGAACGGGTCAGCATGATCGCGGCAGCCGCTCATCAAGGGATCGTCTCTATTGCGCACACCGGCGCGTGCCGCGCCTTTGTGTGGCGCAAAGGCCGGCTCGCGCTTCTGACTGCTGAACGCTCCACCGCGCAAGACATCGGCTTCGCGCAGCACCGGCTGGCGAGCGGTGACACCCTTCTTCTGGTCACCGATGCGCTGTTGCAGGCTGTTGGCGAACAGCGCGTCGCCAAAGTGCTCAGACAGGAGAAGTCCACCCGTCGCATCGTCGATGCCTTGCTCGGCTCGGCAGTCCAGTTCGAGGCGCCTGACGGCGTCTCAGTGGCCGTTCTGAGATATGACAGCCCGGTCGCGCGGGTCATGCTGCCCGTGGGGTTGAGTCTTGCCGCGCTCGTTGCTGCGGCAGCTCTCGCCATGGCGCTGTTTGCCGGGAATGGCATCGGACAGGACGGTGCGAGCGAAGATGGCAATTCAGCCAGCTTCGCGCAGTGGATGCAGCGGCTCATCCCCTCGTTCACCTTGCTGGCGGGCGAAGCAACGCCAACACCCACACCATCGCCTACGGCGGCGCCGAGCGCAACACTCAGCCCCACCGTCTCGCCAACGCTAACCAGCACGCCGTCGCCCACACCCACTCTCACGGCAACGTCAACGCCCACGCTCACCCCCTCGGCTACTGCCACACCGACAGAAACGCCCACGCCAACCGCGACTGCAACGATCACGCCGAGCGTTACACCTACGCCCACCCGCCGGCCTGTCCGCCGAAACACGGCGACACCGACGGCCGTGGTCGAAGAGGCGCAGCCCACAACTCAGCCGGCAGAGCAACCGCCTCAGCCGCCGCCACCCACATCAACTCTCTCACCCGATCTGCCGCCACGCCCATGAGAGCCACCCTCGCGCATCATTCCAGACGTGTCGTGTTGGCAGGGCTGGCTTTGCTTGCAGCGATGCTGCTGGTCGCGGCAGTTCGAGCGGCGGCATCCTCGATCGTCGCCGTGTCGCCGCCAGACACGCTTGCCGGCAGCTCCGATCTGCCGCTGACGATCACCGCCACAGACTTTGACACGGCGACGGTGACGGTGGTGTGGAACGGTGTCGCGCTCGATGCCGGCGTGGTTGATTCCACAACGCTCACCGCAACCGTGCCGGCGTCATTTCTCGCCACAGCCGGGACAGCAGCGATTACGCTCATCGACGCCGTAAGCGGCCCATCCGAGCCGTTCACATTCACGGTTCTGAATCCTGCGCCCGTGATCGACACAGTCTTGCCGGATGTGTCCGTGGCCGGCGCGCCGTTCACAGTGACCCTCACCGGATCGGGGTTTGTGAGCGACACGCAAGTCGCCCTGAATGCTGCGCCGCTTTCGGTGGTCGAGCAAACCACCACAACGCTGACCGTCATCGGCCCCTCGGAGACGTTCACCACGCCGGGCGCGTATACGCTCACGGCAAGCAACGCGGCGCCGGGCGGTGGAGTAGCCAGCGCCCCATACACGATCACGCAGGGGCCGCCCTTTGCGCTGGGTATGCGCGCGGAGCCGGGCAGCCTGAGCACCGACGGAGTGAGCCGCAGCACAGTGACCCTCACCGTCACGGATCGCTACAGCAACGCGGTGAGCGCCGGCGCGCCGGTGACGCTGTCTGTGACATGCTCAGGGGTGTGCGCAATCACACCGCGCTTTGGATCGACCGGGCCGGGGGGCCTGTATAGCGCCGAGGTGACCAGCACGCTGCGGTCAGCGACGCAAACGCTCACATCGACCATTCGCGTGTCGGCCCTGGTGTCGCCGGCAGCCACTGCGCAGGGCTTCGTCACGAACACACTCGTTATCGCCGGCTTCTTCACGCCGCGCCGGGCGCACCTGCCGGTTGCGCTCCATCGCTATCCCCCGCTCAACAACCACACCCTGTGCGCAGCCCTGTTCGTCAATCCGCCGGCCACATTCGATCAGGCGCCCGACAACACGTTCAACGTCTATCGCTTCCGCGCAACGTCGGCGTCCTACGACATCAGCATTCACAACTACCCATTGACCGCGACCGGCAACCTGTTGTTGCGCCGGATCACGTCTGACAGTTGCAGCGCGACGGGAACGATGTCGGTTGCGCCGGTCACCAACACGGTGATCGCGCCTCAGGCAACATTCGTGTGGCCGGTGCGAGGCCAGCTTGCGGCCGGGTCAGAATACGTGCTGATCGTCTACACCTTCGCCGGCCTGAGCGCAAACGAATACACATTAACCATCGCGCCGCGCGCTGCGCTGGCCGGCACGCCGGACGCGGCCTCACACGCCCATCTTCAGCCGATGGTGTTCACGCCCAGGCATGTGGCGGAGCTGGCCACGATTGGCGTCATCATCCAGCCCGACGAACGCCATCCAGCCAGGCAGCCGCGCGACGCCCGTTAACGCTCGCTGTGCGACGCAGCGAGCGCCCTATCAGATGTCCGAATCCTGCGCCTGCCGGGATCATCTCTCACCCGCCAACCGCCGCAGCTCGTCTTCGCCGATCATCGGCACATTGAGCTGTTGCGCTTTGCTGACTTTGCCGGCGCCGGGCGCGTCGCCGATCACCAGGTAGTTCGTCTTGGCGCTGACGCTGCCTGTCACCTTGCCGCCCAGCGATTCGATCCACGCAGCCACCGCTTCGCGCGGCTGGCTGAGCGCGCCGGTGATGACAAACGTTTGGCCGGCGAAAGGACCGGCTGCCGGCGCGGCGCGGCGGCGCGGTTCCTGGCGCGGGTCGACGCCGGCGCGCTTGAGCTTCGCCACCAGTTTGCGAGTGGACTCACGCCCGGCCCAGTCGCGGATGCTCTGCGCGATGATCGGCCCGACCCCCTCGATCTCTTGCAGGTCTTCGAGTCTGGCGCCGAGCAGCGCATCGAGGCTGCCGTAGTGTTCGGCCAGCGCGCGCGCGGCCACGCTGCCCACGTGCCGGATGCCCAGCCCGATCAACACCCGCTCTAACGATTGCTGTCTGGATGAGGCGATGGCGTCGATCAGCTTCTGGGCTTTCTTCTCGGCAAATCCTTCGAGCGCCAGCAATTGTTCTTGGGTCAGGGCGTACAAATCGGCCACGTCGCTCACCAGGCCGGCGTCGATCAACTGCGCGACGATTTTGCTCCCCAGCCCCTCAATGTCCATCGCCCCGCGCCCGACAAAGTGGGCAATAGCGCGATCCAGCCGGCCGGGGCAATCTGGGTTGGGGCAATAGATCGCCACCTCGCCTTCGCGCCGCTCGATGGGCGTCTCGCAGAACGGGCAGGCGGCCGGCGGCTCAATCGCCTGCTCGTCGCCGGTCCGCGCTTCGACGACCGGCCCGGCCACGTAGGGAATCACATCGCCGGCGCGTTTGACAATCACGCGATCGCCGATGCGGATATCTTTGCGGGCAATGTCCTCGTAGTTGTGCAGCGTGGCGTTGGAGATGGTGATGCCGCCCAGTTGCACCGGCTCAAGCTGGGCCACCGGCGCCAGCGCGCCGGTGCGGCCCACCTGAACGCTGACGCCGCGCAGCACAGTGATTGCCTCGCGCGCGGGGAACTTGAACGCCAGCGCGCCGCGCGGGTCCTTGCCCACGTATCCCAGCCGGCCCGCCAGGTCCAGGTCATTCAGTTTGATGACCATGCCGTCGATCTCAAACGGCAGGGTGTCGCGTTGCGGGATGATCGACTCGCAATAGGCAATGGCCGCCTCGATGCCATCGACCCGCCGCGACAGGTCGCTGACCGGGAAGCCGGCGGCGCGCAGATATTCGAGGGTATCCCACTGCGTAGCGGGCGCTGGCGCGTCGCCGCTCCACTCCACAATGGCATAGAACAGGGCGCTGAGCGGGCGCTTTGCCGTCAGGGCCGGGTCGAGCTGGCGCAGGCTGCCGGCGGCGAAGTTGCGCGGGTTGGCGAAGGTGCGCTCGCCGGCCTGTTGCGCTTCGGCGTTCATCTGCTCGAAGGCTTTGATCGGAATATAGGCTTCGCCGCGCGCCGACAGGCGGGCCGGCGCGACTGCCACGTCGCGCAACACCAGCGGCACACTCTTGATCGTGCGCACATTGGCGGTGATGTCTTCGCCGATCGTGCCATCGCCACGGGTGGCGGCGCGCACCAGCAGGCCATTTTCGTAAGTGACGACAATGGTCAGGCCGTCGATTTTTGGCTCGACCACGAACGCATCGAGGCCGGTCGGGGCATCCACCCCGGCCTGCGCCGCAAAGCGCACCAGCCGCTCGTGCCAGGCGCGCACGCCCGCCGCGTCGAAGGCGTTGGCCAGGCTGAGGATCGGCTGCGCGTGGCGGACTTTGGCGAACCCCTCGGCCACTGCGCCACCCACGCGCTGAGTGGGCGAGTCCGGCGTGACCAGTTCGGGATGCTCGGCCTCGATCTGTTTGAGTTCGTGGTACAGCGCGTCGTACTCGGCGTCGCTGATGATCGGCGCGTCGAGCACATGATAGCGGTAGCTGTGCTCGTTCAACGCGCGGCGCAGCTCGGCCGCGCGCCGGGCAAGCGAAGAGGGGAGCGTCTGGCCGTGTTGGCTCATGCCGGCATTCTAAATCTAATTGCACCTCCGGCTCACCACTCGAACTCGCCCTGCGCGCCGGCGGCGCTGTGCGGGCCGACCCACGCCTGAAACGCGCCCGGCTCGACCGTCGGCCTGCCATCCAGGCCGGTGAACATCAGGTCCTGCGCCGACAGGACGAACCGCGCGCGCTGCGACTCGCCCGGCTGCAACGCCACGCGCTGAAAGCCCTTCAACTCCTTCACCGGCCGCGTCACCGACGCCACCAGATCGCGCACATACAACTGCGCGGTCTCGACGCCGGCAGTTGCCCCAGTGTTGGTCACCTGCGCGCTGATCTCGACCGACTCGCCGGCCCTGCTCACGCGCAGATCAGAGTAGGCGAAGATCGTGTAGCCGAGTCCGAAGCCGAACGGGAACAACGGCGCGATGGGCAGGTCGATATAGCGCGACGAGTCGCCCCGGCTGGCCGCCGGGCGGCCGGTGTTGCGATGGTTGTAGTAGATGGGAACCTGGCCGGTGGCGCGCGGCATGGTGACGGGCAGACGCCCGCTTGGCGCAGCCCTGCCGAACAACAGATCGGCAATGGCATAGCCGCCCTCAGTGCCGGGGTGCCAGGCATACAGCACAGCCTGCGCCAGGTCCACCTCGCGCTTGATCGCCAGCGGACGCCCGGCCAGCACCACCAGCGCAACCGGCGCGCCGGCGTCGCGCACCGACGCGATCATCTGGCGCTGGCCGGCGGGCAACTCCAGCGAGGACACACTGGCGGCCTCGCCGCTGCGGCGCGGATGCTCGCCCACGACCAGCACAACCAGATCGACCCCCATCAGCGTGTGATACAGCGCTTCATCGGGCATCGCCGAGGGCGTGACGATCTCGAAGTGTTTCGGGGCTTCCTGGCGCACGGCGTCGGCGATGGAGGTGACATCTTCCCCGCGCCCGTCCAGCGTCCACGTGCCCAGCAGCTCGCTGCGCCCATGCGCCAGTGGGCCAAACACGGCAATCCGTTTGAACGGGCCGTCGGCCTTCAACGGCAACAAGCCGTTTTCGTTCTTCAACAACACGCACGACTCCTGGGCAATCTGGCGGGCGAGCGCGCGATGCCGGGGCGCGAGAATGACGCGCGGCGCGCGATCGGGGTCGGTGTAGGGCCGCTCAAACAAGCCAGCCAGGAATTTGACGCGCAGGATGCGCCGGGCCGCTTCATCGATGACAGACATGGGCACGCGCCCGCTGCGCGCCTGCTGGGCGAGATGGCCGGGATAGACGCCGGCGATCATGTCCATATCGACGCCGGCGATCGCCGCTTTGGCGGCTGCCTCCGCGTCATCGGCAGCCACGCCGTGCACTACCAGCTCGTGAATGGCGTTCCAGTCGCTGACCACGAAACCTTGAAAGCCCCATTCATCGCGCAAAATGTCGGTTAACAGCGTGCGATTGGCGGCCACGGGCACGCCGCTGTAATCGTGAAAGCCCGACATGAGCGTAGCCACGCCGGCCTCGACGGCGGCGCGAAACGGGGGCAGGTACACATCGCGCAACGTGCGCATGGAGACATCGACGAAGTTGTAGTCGCGCCCGCCCTCGGCTGCGCCATAGCCGGCGTAGTGCTTGGCGCAGGCGGCCAACCGGTCCGGCTGTGAAAAGTCATCGCCCTGGAATCCGCGCACCGCCGCGCGCGCCAGGGCGCTGCCCAGGCAGGGGTCCTCGCCGGGGCCTTCGGCGATGCGCCCCCAGCGCGGGTCACGGGCGATGTCGAGCATGGGCGCGAACGTCCACTTGACGCCGGCGGCGCTGGCTTCGGCAGCGGCGACCGCCGAGGCCTGCTCCATGCGCTCCTGGCTCCACGTTGCAGCCATGCCGAGCGGAATGGGGAAGACGGTGCGATAACCGTGAATGACATCGCGGCCAAACAAGATGGGGATACCGAGGCGGGACTCGGTGACGGCGACGCGCTGCAAGTCGTTGCAGATCTCGGCGCGCACTTCGGGCGCCGCATCCACGCCGGCGCCGGCCAGCGCGCTGACTTCAGTGATGAACGACCCGATGTGGCCGGCGCGCAATGCCTCCAGTTGCGGCGGCGCAAGCGGCAACTCCTGGTTCATCTGGCCGATCTTTTCTTCGAGCGTCATCTGGCCGAGCAATTCGTTGACCCGCTGCTCGACCTCCGGGCGGGTGAATGAAGGTGGGGTGGTCATGACGGGTTGAGGGTTGATGGTTGAGGGTTGAGGGTTGAGGGTTGCGTATCACGTATTGCGTATCGGGCGCGCCACCCTCTGACGACTGACGACTGACTCCTGACGACTGGCTCTAGAACCCCTGAATCAACGATTCGGCCCCGTCGATCCACACTTCGGTGCCGGTGATGTGATCGGAGGCGTCGGATGCGAGAAACAGCGCAAGCCGGGCCACCTGTTCTGATGCGCCGGGCTTGCCGGTGAGCGGAATGTAGACGCCCTGCCGGCGCTCCAGGTTGCGGCGCTCGGTGTTGTCGCGAATCTCGGTGAGAATGGCGCCGGGGCAAATCGCGTTGACACGGATGCGGCTGGGCGCCAGTTCCAGCGCCAGCATCTTGGTCATGGCGACCTGCGCCGCCTTGGTGCAGGAGTAGGCGGTGGCGCCGGTGTTGCTGAACACGCGCGTGCCGTTGACTGAGGAGCACACGATGATCGAGCCGCCCTCGCCATGTTGCTTGATGAGCGGCACGGCCAGCTTGAGCGTGATGAACGTGCCGGTGAGGTTGATGGCGATGGTCTTGCTCCAGTCCTCCAGGGTCAGGTCTTCGATTTTGGCCCACACGCCGTTGACGCCGGCGTTGGCGAACACGATGTCGAGCCGGTTCCAGCGATCCATCAGTTGCTGGAAAGCTGCGGACATTTGAGCGGCGTCGGCAACGTCGGCCTTGAGGGCAATCGCCTCCCCGCCGGCCTGCCGGATTTCCTCGGCGGTGCGTTGAACTTCGCTTTCGGTGCGGCTGAGCGCGCCGACTCTGGCGCCGGCGGCGGCGAACAGGAGCGCGGCGGCTTTGCCGATGCCGGAGCCGGCGCCGGTGACGAGCGCGACTTTGTTGGTGAGTGCGAGTTGCATAATAGCCTGCATTGTATTCAAGCAATGCGCCCTGGCATCACTTTAAACGCCGGGCAAGCCTGACCGACAAATCACCTGATATCACAACAGAGGCGACGCATGAACATCCTGGTGCTGCACGGACCGAACTTGAATCTGCTTGGCTGGCGAGAGCCGGCGGTGTACGGCAACGTCACGCTGGACGACATCAACGCGCGCCTGCGGGCGCTGGCCGAAGCGCGCGGCGCAACGCTCAAAATCGCGCAATCCAACCACGAAGGCGTTTTGATCGATGAGATTCAACTGGCGCGCGGGCAGGCCAATGGCATTCTCATCAACCCCGGCGGCTACACTCACACCAGCGTGGCCCTGCGCGACGCCATCAGCGGCGTCGGGTTGCCGGCAGTCGAGGTGCACCTGTCGAACATCTACGCGCGCGAGCCGTTCCGGCATCACTCCTACCTCTCGCCGGTGTGCGCCGGCACGATTGCCGGCTTTGGCTGGCGCAGCTATCTGCTGGGCCTGACCGCGCTGCTCGACCTGTTGAACGAACGGACACCAGGCTAATCTCAGATCGCGCCAAGCACCATTGCCAGCAAGGCCATGCGGACATACACGCCGTTGCGGGCCTGACGGAAGTACGCGGCATTCGGCAGATCGTCAACATCGACGGCAATCTCATCCACGCGGGGCAATGGGTGCAGGATGGACACGCCGGCCCTGGCGCGTCGAACGACATCGGCGGTGATGATGTACACGCCCTTGTATTTCAGATATTCATCCGGCGTGATGAAGCGTTCCTGCTGAATGCGCGTGATGTAGGCCACATCGGCGCGCTGAAGCGCCTCGTCCATGTTCGACGTTTCGCGGACGACCACGCCGCGCGCTCGCAACTCAGCCACCAGCGCCGCCGGCATGGCCAGCTCGGGCGGCGCAACGAGGTCCAGTTCCACACGCCAGTGGGCCAGCGCCCTGGACAGCGAGTGCACTGTGCGACCATTCTTGAGATCGCCCACCATCGCGACAGTCAGGCCATCCAAAGCCCCCTTCTCGCGCTCGATGGTGTACAGGTCGAGCAGCGCCTGGGTGGGGTGTTCGCCGGCGCCGTCGCCGGCGTTGATGACGGGCACATCGGCGGCGTCGGCCAGGGCGCGCGCAGACCCGACCACAGGATGGCGCTGCACGATGACATCGGCATAGCCGGCCAGCATGCGCGCCGAGTCCTCGATGGTTTCGCCTTTGGCTGCGCTGCTGCTGGTGCGGGCCTCGGCGACACTGATGACGCGCCCGCCCAGGCGGTGCATGGCGCTCTCGAACGACAGCCGGGTGCGCGTGCTCGGCTCGTAGAACACTGTGGCCAGAATGCGGCCATCGCACAGGCGCAGCACCTCGCCGCTGGCCAGGCGCTGTTCAAATTCGGCGGCCTGGGCCAGCACGGCCCGAATTTCGTCCTTGCTCAGATCCGCAATGCCGATCAGGTCACGATTTTTGAGTGAGTTCATCTGATTTC
>DAOTYS010000180.1:0-3488 GCA_034434575.1 Thermoflexales bacterium | reverse complement strand
ATCACCATCATGCTGCCGGGGCAGGTGACCATGATTCCGATCTATGTGTTGTTTGCCCGCATCGGGTGGATCGACACCTACAACCCGCTGGTGCTGCCGGCGTTCTTTGGCGGCGGGGCGTTCAGCATCTTCCTGCTGCGCCAGTTCTTCATGACGCTGCCGCTCGATCTGGATGACGCGGCGCGCATGGATGGCGCCAACTTTCTGCAAATCTTCTGGCACGTGATCGCGCCGCTGGCCAAGCCGGCCCTGGTCACCATCGCCATCTTCACTTTCCTGGGCGTGTGGAACGATTTCTTCGGCCCGCTCATCTACCTCAACTCCAAAGACAAATCCACCATCGCCCTGGGCGTGTACTACTTCCGCATGTCAGCCTTCCAGTTTGCCAACATCATCAAGTGGAACCTGCTGATGGCGGCGTCGCTGGTGTTCATGGTCCCATCGCTGGTGATCTTCTTCCTGGCCCAGAAGCAGTTTACGCAGGGCATCAATCTGACCGGGGTGCGCGGCTGATTGGCCGATCTGTGGAGCAAGGAGGTGGCGTATTGACCGACGCTTGACGATACATTCACGATGTGTTGATCGCGCAGGCGCTCCACACAACAAGGGCGCTGAGCAAGTGAGTTCGCAACATTCTTTCGATCACCGTGCTGAGCAGAGCAAGGAGCAAGGATCATGTCTCGAGAGTTACTCAAGAAACAAGTGAGCCGGCGGAGCTTCATCCGCGCCGGCGCAGGGCTGGCGGCCGCCTCCGCCCTGTCTGCGTGCGCGGCGCCGGCCCGGCCGGCCCCACCCGCCGCGAGCGAAGCGCCCGTTCAGTCCACCGCTGCTTCCGCTTCCACCCCGCCTGAGCGGTACAACGGTTATAAAGCGCCCGGCGCCGAGCTTCCTGCCGGCAAGCTCCAGTTCTATGTGGGACTGGACGCCGAAAGCGAGAAAAAGCTGCAAGCCGAATTCGACGATGTATTCACCAAACTCAATCCCGGCGTAAGCGTCGAGATTTTGAACGTCGCCGGCGACGAGAAGCTGATGGCCCTTATTGCAGCCGGCACGCCGCCCGACGTGTGGTGGGCGCCTCATGCCGGCATCATCCAGGTGGCCGACGGCAGCATCCTGAACATCGCCGACTATCTGAAGGACGACCCCATCATGGCGGACGTGCTGCCCGCCTATGTGAACATGTTCACCGGCCTCGATGGCGGGCTGTATGGCCTGCCCAACGGCGCCTGGTTCTGGCTGATCTACTACAACAAGAAGATGTTCGACGCGGCCGGCCTGTCCTATCCTGCCGCTGATTGGACCTGGGACGACCTGTTAACCAACGCCCAGAAGATGACCGCCGGCGAACAGTGGGGATACATGAACTCCGGCCTGATCTGGGGCGGCGGCCTGTATCCGTTCATACTATCGAACGGCGGGCGCGAAATCAGTGAAGATGGCACGCGCTGGATGCTGGACACGCCCGAGTCGCTGGGCGCGATTCAGTTCCTGTACGACATGATTCACACCCACAAGGTGATGCCCTCGCCAGAGACGCTCAAAGGGCTTGGCATCACCGACCGCCAGGCGTTTGCCAATGGCAAGATCGCCATGCAAACCGATGGCAGCCCGCCAGACTGGACGTTTGCCACCTATGCCGAGACGCTGGGGTGGGGCAACTTCGATGTCGTGGTGTTGCCGCACCCGGCCGGCAAGTCGCTGGTCAACTGGATGGGATCGGGCGGCTTCAGCGTATCGGCCAGGACGAGCAATCCGCAGGCCGCTGTCGAACTGCTGAAGTTCCTGGTCACAGGCAGCGCCCTTTGGTGGCCGTCCGCGTCCTATCGCTCTGGCGTCGCCGCCTACACCGCCATACAGCAGGAGCGCCTGCCGCAACTGGCAGACACCCAGTGGCAGGCGGCCTACGAGTACGGCGCGCAGAAGACCGTCTTCTCCAGCAGCAGCAACCCGTTCACGGCTGCGCGCTATACCGGCCCGGACTGGGGCGCCTTCCTCGACCGGCTGCTGAGCGGCAAGGTCAAGCCCGAGGATCTCAAGACCGAAGTGCCGGCCTGGAACGCCAAATATGCCGCCGGCCTGGAAAAGGACTTGCAGGAGATCCCGCTGAAGCCGGCCTACGAAGAAGCGTTGAAGAAGCTGCTGGACGAGGTCAAGCAGCGCGCGTAACATCCACGGTATGTCGCCGCGCGCCGGGTCACGGCAGAAGCGCAGAGGCGAGACGCAGCGCCGCGTTTCGCCTCTGTTGCTTTGCGGACCGGCCCGCGTCTGTGCCATTTGCTTTCATGGGGCCGAGGAGCCTTTGACCATGACACACCGCTCTCTGCAAACCGACGACCGCGCCATGACACTGACAGGCCGGCGTTGCGCGGCGACGCTGCGCGCGTCACCTGCCGGCATTGTGTTGACCCTGCAAGACGCGCAGTCGGGCCGGGCGCCCATTCGCGATTGCCTGTGGCAGTTGTACCCGGGCCGGCCGCTCGATCTGGGTGGCGTCAACATCCAGCAGGGGCACGCTGCGCGCGATGCTCTGGCAATGGCCGGCGAGGCGCCGCGCCCCGATCGGGTTGGAATGAGCAGGTTCGAGGAAGACGACACGCGCGGCGCCAGGATCGCCCTGGCCTATGGCGACATCACGGTGGCGCTGTATGTCTGGGCAGACGAGACAGAGCCGGTGCTGCGCGCCCGCGCCCAGGTGACGAATCGCGGTCCGCGCGCCGCGCTGATTCACAGCCTGGTCAATCGGCTGGATGGCCTGCGCCTGGGGCAGGACTGGAACGATGAGTGGATTTTCCCGGCCACCTATTCCAGCAACGTGTTGACGCATGGCCGGGTCGACAGCCTGCGGCCCGCAGGCATCGCGTGCGGCTTCATGCCGATCGGTCTGTACCTGCCCTACGTCATGCTCTACGACCCGCGCGGCGCGGAAGGAGTGTTGTTCGACGCATGGCTCGACACGCGCTACGCTTTGGCGGTGAACCCTGACCGCGCCGCCGAGCAGGTGACGCTGGCCGCGTTGACCCGCATCGAGCGCGCATTGCTCCCCGGCGAGACGCACGCCTGGGGCGAATTCAGCCTGCGCGCTTTCACCGGCCATTACCACCCGGCCATGCAACACTATCGCCAGACCCTCGCCGACGCGCGCGGCCTGCGTGTCCCCGCCGATGTGCCGGCCTCGACGCCCGACCTCATCTTCGCCAATCTCAGTTTCAACTTCGACGACTGCTGGGGCAGCTTTACGGATCGCTCCGTCGAGCAATACCTGCGCGAGGTGCGCGATCTGGGCGCCAATTGTCTGTATGTCAACGGCCAGTGGTGATCGGGGTTGCACCACACCCGGGCCGATGAGCCGGAGTGGCGCAATCCCTGCATCATCCTGCCGGAAAATGGCCGATACACGCCAGAGCCGGTCTACGGCGGCATCGAGGGGCACCGGGCTTTCCTGGACCTGGCCCATAGCCTGGGACTCAAGGCCATTGGCTGGATCACGA
>DAOTYS010000179.1:0-2353 GCA_034434575.1 Thermoflexales bacterium | reverse complement strand
GAGGCCGGGAAGCCAGCCCGTTCTCGATATAGGCGCGCATGACGCCGGCGGTGAACTCAGGGCGCAGGGTAAGCGACTCCCCCTGTTCGCCATCGCGGCCACGGTCGAGGAACGAATACATCTCTTTTGACACGATATCCGTATCTTCGCCCACGCCGCGGGCGAACAAGGCAGTCGTCTCGAGAACCGGGGTGTCGATCTTCGCAAAACCGAGGCGCCGGGCGATGGACACGGCCAGGCCCGTGACGTGCGACCACAAGGCTTCCTCCTCCGGGAGGATGTCCTGCATTCCTTTGACACTTTTGAATCTGGGCATGGGATGTGGCGCCTGTTGCGTATTGCGTGTTGCGTATTGCGAATCAGGCCGGCTCGTCCGGGTAGTCCTGCCACAGCCAGCGCGGATCGAGCGCATAGCCCTTCAGCGCGGCTGAGTGATAGACGCCGTCTTCTGACACGTCGGCTTCGTGATATCGATTGTCTTTCTGAAGCCGGAAGAAAACGGCCTCTTGCTCGTCCACGTCGATGATCCAGTATTCCGGGATGCCGGCTGATTGATAGTCGTTGAATTTGTCGACGCGATCGCGATAGCGCGTGCGGGCGTCGGCGATCTCAACCGCAATCGTGACGCCGTGGCTGTTGACGTAGTTTTCCTGGATCGTTTCCACGAAGGCATTCGGGACGAAGAGCAGGTCCGGCTCGCGGCCGCGCTGCATCTCCTCCGGCATTCGGACGGCGAACGGGCCTGGAATGACGATGCCGATCTGATTGAGTTCGGCAAACTCGCTCAGGTGCTGCATCAGGAAGGATTGCACCCGGCGCTGCGCAGGCGAGAGGGAAGGCAACAGGTCGAGCGCCCCGTCGATCCATTCCCACGACTGGCTCTGGTCATGTTGCGCATACTGATGAAAGGCGACGCGCGTCATCGGATGTTTCCACCTCTGGCGGATCTTTGGCCCAAGTGTAACCGACGTTGGATGACACCAGGCGAGCCATGGCTTGCCCGGACTGCTCCGCGCGCCGCCAGCGCGGCGCGCCCCAGGGCAGTGTGATCTATGGCTTCAGCAGAATCAGGCCGGTGTCCGAAGACATGGTCACTTTCTGCACCACATCGCCCGACAGGGTGCGATAGTCGCCGCCCAGATCGGCTTCCTGGGTTTTGTCGGTCGGATTCACCAGCACGATGCCATTCGCAAACAGGCGCCGGTAGACGCCGTTATCCAGTTTGGCATACGCTTCCAGCGGCGCGCCGATCGGCGCCGACAGCACCGGGTCGGCTGCCAGGTGCAGGCTGCCGGCCGGATCAAACTGGAAATACGTGCGCGGGCCGTTCTTGCCCATCAGGTAGGAAGCCACACTGTAGTTCAGCCATTGCCGCAGGGTGTCGGCGGGAATATCGGCGGCGTCCAGGGCGGTCGTCAGCAACACAATCTTGCCGTCGCGCGAGATGGACGCCAGATAGTCGATATCGCGCTTCCAGTTGGCTTCGGACTTGAATTCCAGCGTCCCGCTGTAGGGCGCGCGCAAAAACTGGGTGATATGCACGCCATCGGCCAGGCTTGCAAGGTCCTGCGCTTCAGACACGCGGGCGTTGAAGGCGGCGCCATCCTCCCAGGCGTATCCGCCCACAATGATGAGTTTGTCCGGCAACGCGGCGCGAATCGAGCGCAGCAGCCCTTCCACCGCGTCGCGGCGCTGCTGCTCGGTGAACGCGGTAGTGCCGGTGTACACCGGCGGACTGGCGGAGCGGATCAGGCCGGCGCCGACCCCTTCCAGCACAATGCCGTCATAGCCCTGGTCATAGACCAACCGGCGCACGTCGTCAGCCACCTGCCGGCGCACGTCATCATTGCGAATGTTCAGCAAGGGCGCGCCGTTGGCGGCCAGGGCAACCTTCTTGTTCTTGTCGTACAACAGCCAATCGGGGTGACTGGCGGCCACCTCAGACACCGAATCGGCATAGCCATAGTAGACCTGCCGGCTGGTCAGAGCGACGAGGGCCAGATTGCTGTTGCGCAAATCAAAGCCCACCGGCCCCTGCGCCAGATCCACCACGCCGGTGAACGTCTGCGTCGAGGTGATGCGGCTGCTCCACAGGCCAATAGCCGCCGTGCTGTCGATCGGCAGCCGTTTTGGGGCGACGGTCGGCGGGGGCAGTGTCGGCTCAACGGTCGGCTCGGGCGTCGGCGTGGCCGTTGCTTCCGGCAATGGCGCCGCCGTCACAAAGGCCACCGGCGACGGAAAAACGCTTTCGGCTGGCGCGCTTTGCGGCAGGCCTTCACACCCAGCCGCCAACAACACCAGGCCGATCAGGCCCGCCAGCCGATTTTGGATTTTGGATTTTGGATTTTGGATT
>DAOTYS010000178.1:0-1552 GCA_034434575.1 Thermoflexales bacterium | reverse complement strand
CCGGCCTGCGCCCGCTCCTTCAATGTCGCAAAAAGCTTGATCTTCATAGCTCGACAGTTTTGCCCCCGCTCTTGTGAACCAGCGTGATCTCGCCGATGACCATGCGCCGGTCGATGGCTTTGGCCATGTCGTAGAGGGTGAGCGCGGCCACGCTGACCGCCGTCAGCGCCTCCATCTCTACGCCGGTTTTGCCCACGCATTCCACGCGCGCGGCGATCTCGATGCGCGGCCCATCCTCGCCCTCCGTCGGCTCGCAACGCACTTCCACTCTGGTCAGCGGGATGGGATGGCACAACGGGATCAAATCGCTGGCGCGCTTGGCGGCCATGATGCCGGCGATGCGGGCTGCGCCCAGCGCGTCGCCCTTCTTCAGGTTGCCGGCCACAATGGCGTCATACGCCGCGCGCGTCATGCGCACGCAGCCGCGCGCCTCGGCAACCCGGTGTGTGTCTGCTTTGTGGCCCACATCGACCATGTGGGCTTCGCCGCTGGCGTTCAAATGGGTCAGATTGTTTTCGGCCATTCGGTTGCTCCGCCGCTGCGTGCGCTGAGGCAAGGCCCCACTGCGCGCTCTATCCGCCGATCTCGCTCATGATGCGGTTCATCGGAATGACGCCGCTGCCCAGTTCGTGTCCCCAGGGTTTGCGCCAGATGGCGGCGCGGATCATGCCGGCCAGGTCTTCCGCCGTCGCGCCGGCGCGCAGGGGCGTCTTCAGATCCAGTTCGCCGTCTTTCAACAGGCACAGCCGCAGCGTGCCATCGGCGGTCAGCCGCACGCGGTTGCAACTGGCGCAAAACGGCGCGCTGACCGGGCTGATGAAGCCGATCTCGCCGGCAGCGCCGGGGATGCGATACACCTTCGCCTCGCCGTCCAGCCGGCCCCCGCGCAATTCGATCAGCGGGCCAAAGCGAGATTCGATGCGCTGCATCATCTCCGCTGTGGTGACGATCGCAGCCTGTTGAAACTCTGCCACATCGGCGAAGGGCATGACCTCCAGGAAGCGCACCTGCCAGGCGCGTTCCAGCGTCAGCGCCGCCAGGTCGATCAGGTCTTCTTCGTTGAAGTTGCGCACCACCACGCAATTGATTTTGACCGGCGTCATGCCGGCTGCTTCGGCGGCGTCGATGCCGGCCAGCACATCTTCCAGCCGGCCCCAGCGGGTGATGCGGTGGAACTTGTCTGGGTTGAGCGAATCGAGGCTGACGTTGACGCGGCGCAGGCCGGCCGCGGCCAGCGGCCTGGCGAGCTTTGCCAGTTTGATCCCGTTGGTGGTCATGGCAATCTCGCGCGTGCCGGGGAGCTGCGCGATGTAGCGCACGATCTTGACCAGGCTGGGGCGCACGGTTGGTTCGCCGCCGGTCAGCCGGTATTTGTCGAAGCCGAGCAGGCTGGCTGCGCGCAGCACTGTGAACAACTCGTCGTCGGTGAGGAGTTCTTCGGAGGGCCGGAACACCATCTGCTCCGGCATACAGTACACACAGCGCAGGTTGCACTTGTCGGTCAGCGACACGCGCAGGTAGTGGATATGCCGGCCAAAGGCGTCGAAGGCCG
>DAOTYS010000177.1:0-6575 GCA_034434575.1 Thermoflexales bacterium | reverse complement strand
ACGCCGGTGTTGAACGGTCTGACGCTGTCGATCGAGCCGGGGCAGACGGTGGCAATTCTGGGCGGCACTGGCTCCGGCAAATCCTCCGTGATCAACCTCGTCCCCCGCTTCTACGACGTGACCGGCGGACGGGTGCTGGTGGATGGCGTCGATGTGCGCAACATCCCCTTGAAGCAACTGCGCGCGCAGATCGGCATTGTGCCGCAGGAGACTTTCCTGTTTTCGGCCTCGCTGCGCGAGAACATTGCGTTTGGCAAGCCCGACGCGACCGACGAGCAAGTGCTCGCCGCAGCCCGTGTAGCTCAGGTGGATGAGTTCGCCCGGAGGATGCCCAAAGGGTATGACACCCTGATTGGCGAGCGTGGCGTGGGGCTGAGCGGCGGCCAGCGCCAGCGCGTCGCCCTGGCCCGCGCTGTCCTGATGAACCCGCGCATCCTGATTCTGGACGAGGCCACCTCGGCTGTGGACACGGCCACTGAAGACGCCATCCAGTCGGCGCTGGCGGAGGTGATGCGGGGTCGCACGTCGATCATTGTGGCGCAGCGCCTGAGCACGATGAAGAACGCCGATCGCATTGTGGTGCTGAAGAACGGGCGCGTGGCGGAGGAAGGCACGCATGATGAGATGATGGCGCTCGGCGGCGAGTATACCCGCCTGTACGAGTTGCAGTACCGCGATCAGGAAGCGCGCCGCCAGGATTTGCTCGACGAAGAGGGTGGAAAATTGATTGAGGCTGAGCCGGCGCTGGCGCAGTGACCGGCATAGCCTGCTACGCCTTCTGCTGATTGAGACGCAGGTAATAGCCGGTGTTCTTGTAGTTGACGCACAGGGCTGTGATGTAGGCGGTCAACTCCATGAGCTTTTTCTCGCGCTGCTCCCGCTCGATCCACAGGTTCAGCGCCCGGACGCGGTGAATGCATTTGTCGATCAAATCGTGGGCGACGGTGTTGTCGACGCCGACCCAATATGCCACCCGGTTGATCAGCGGCACTTTTTGAGCGCGGATGAAGTTCTCGGCCCGCTCGTAATCGCGGAACAGCGCGCGCCGGCTGGCGATGCGGGGCTGCTTTCGGAACAGCGTTTTCAAGTCGGGGTCAAGGTAGCCGGTGGCCTTGCGATAGTAGCGCGCCGGTCTGGCGCGCATGAATTGGGCCACCGTCTCTTTGACTTCCTCGACCCGCTCATACATCCAGGAGATTTTGGTTTCAACCAGAGGGTCCTGCCGGCTCAGCTCACGGATGATCCGGTCGGCGTAGGTGAGTTTTTCCAGCGCCAGCGGGCGATTCCTGTACTTGCGCCGCCAGCCGGATCGCGGTGTCAGCCACACACAGAAGGTCTCGGCAAAGTCCTCATCGGGGTGCTTCTGGGCATAGTGGTCGCCATTGGGGTTGACGTAGCGCCGGCTCCAGGGGTTGTAGTCGAACTCATCGCTGTCGGGGTAAGTGCCGAAGAAGTTGCCTTCCACCTCGAACAACTGGCGAAACTCCGGCGTGCGATAGAGCTTGTACGCATAACAGAATGCGTGCCCCACCTCGTGCCGCAACACATCCACGATTTGCTGCGGCGTATAGCGCCAGCCGCGAAATTCGGCGTTCAATTCCTGAAGCAGGGGATGCGCGTCGTAGAAGCCGAGCGAGATGATCGGCGATCCGGCGATGCAACCATATCCGGTGGACAGGTAAAACACCGGCTCCAGCCGCCGAATCCCCGCCCGCTTCAGATCGCCCCGCACAATGGCGATGGCCTCTTCGAGGTAGGTGCCCTCGATCGACAACCCCAGCTCGTTGATCGGCGTGTTCAGTAGTTCGAGCTTGAGCGTTTCAGTTTGATATAAAAGCTGACGAGTATGGCGCACGGATTGCGGTTGAGCTTATCTCGTGACCGCCGCTGGAGGGCGGCGGCGCCGGCCAGTCACTGGTAGAGCCGGTATTCTACCCCAATCAACCCTGCAGGCGGCGGGCGGGGCGCGGCAGCCGGCTCACTCCTGCCACGAATGCCAGGGCAAACAGGCCGATATCCAGCCCCTGCTGGATGCGCAGACCGGGGAGCATCGAAGCTGGGTCGGCGCGGCCAAACTGAAGGACGAAGTCGCCGGCGCTGAAGAGCAGCGTCCAGAGGATCAGCGGGTGGGGCGCGCCCCCTGTGCCAGGTGTCGCCAGGGCCGGAATGGAAATGCACACGATCAACCACGCGACCATCAATAGCTGCGCTGGCAGGCGGGGGTTGCTTATCCAGTAGGCGTCGGGCCAGTCAACACGCAGATGCCACAGGATGCCATCCGTCCAAAACACCTCATGCCCGTAAGCGCATGCGTTGGAGATGCAGCCGATAGATGCGCCGATGCCGACCAGGGACGCCAGCGCCGCGACGGACAAGGGGTGAGGCCGTTTGAGCCGCCTCGACAGCCGCCACCCGATCAGCATGCCCACGATGGCGGCGTGCTCCGAAATGCCGGCGGCCGGTGCCAGGGTGATTTCCGCCGGCCGTTCCGCGAAGTAAGCGGCGTTCAGCGCGATATAGCCGGCGCGGCCGGCGGCCAACGCGCATGCCCCGATCAACAAGAGCGCATCGACAACGCGCAGCCGGTCGCGCCACGACGCGCCCGCACGCCAGACGCACCATGCGATGCCGGGCAGAGCGCATAGCCCGATCCAGAATGTGTAGCTGCTCAGAGATAACGGCCCAATAATGACCTGAGTGGACATGCTCGAATCGCAGTGACCGTTCAACCCTGTCCGCCGCAGGCTATAACTTGCGAGACAGTGCGCGGTCACGAATCGCACACAATGGATGTGTAGGGAAATCGTCAGGTGCGCCTAAATTCTACGTTGGTCAATCGTCGGCTGTATCAGCGGCAAATCGTCATGTTGTGGGCAGGGATTGTGTTACTGTGTTACCAGTCGGACGGGACTTCTCCTCCTTACTCCTCCTGAACGTGAGGGCTTGTGAGCGGCGCACAAGCCCTCATCGCAGGGGAACCTGAACAAACACAAACCCGAAGGGTTGAGCCAACCCTTCGGGTTTTCGTTTCAGTCGGGGCGCCGAGATTTGAACTCGGGACCCCTTGCACCCCATGCAAGTGCGCTACCAGGCTGCGCTACGCCCCGACGATGGCCCCGAAGCACAACTGAAATCCGCTGTATCTCCGGGCCGCAGGCTAAGGATTGTAGCACAACAGCAGGCTCGCGTTATTGCGCCGGCAGGGGCGCGGGCGGCAAGTCTGACGCAGGCGCAGCAATGCCGGTGAACTGGCGATAGGCTACCGTCCAGACCACGATGACGAACAGTTCTACGAACAAACCGACGATTGCGCCGATCAGCGCGATGACGATGAAGATCGGCCAGTTAATGAGTTCGGACACGTCTGGCAGGGCGCCCTGTTCCAGCTGTTGCATCCAGTTGCCCATTTGCGGCAGAACGGCCAGATTCCCCAACGTGCTGAGCGCAAAGCTGATCACAATCGTGATCAGGAAGAGAATTACTGCCAGCAGGATGATATTGCCCAGATTGGCGCGGAACAAGGCCCAGCCGCGCTTCAAGCCGGCGATTGGCCCGGCGCCCTCGATCACGATGGCCCGCTCGCCCATCACCTGCACACCGGCTGCCGCCAGGCCATAGACCACGGCAATGCAGATCAGCGCCCCGGCTGCGCAGAGCGCCGCCACAAATCCAGCCCCAACCGCCTGCGCCTCTTCCTGGGTCATTCTGCCCGCCATCAGGCTCTGCAACACCGGAATGAAGGGCAGACCGACGATGACCAGCAGGAGCGCGCCCACGACAATCAACGGGATAAAAAGAACGACGTTGAAGACCAGCAGCGAGATCAGCTTGCGGAATCCCGCGCCGAGCGCGCTGCCGAAGGATGCCCCTCCCGCCGTCTCGATGCTCTGAACGCCGGTGATCACCGCGCCGCGCACGACCAGCAAAATCACCGCCGAAAGCAATCCAATCGCCAGCTGGAGGAGAATCAGCGGCAGCCACAGCGCAAAAACGCGCCCGTAGGCAGCCAGCATGTCTTCAGCCGATTCCATGCCCATAAAATCCTGCGGGCGGAAAACCAATCCCTGCGCCGTGCCCACCACTGCGCTGATGATGCTGAGCAACGCTGGGACCAGCATCAGCGCCCAGAGGACGCGGTGTTGAAAGGTGATCCTGAAAGCTCGTGAAAGGGTAGTGCCGATATCCAACGTGTCATCTCCTTGCGCGTTCCGGACAAGCCATGCCGGCCCGGACGGCTGCTCGACATGCGCATTATCTGCAATCCGGGAAAGGGTGTGCTCTCGGTTAGCCGTGCTTCACATACACCGTCTTGGTGCGGGTATAGAACTCGATGGCGGCCTGTCCCTGCTCTTTGAATGTGTTGGCGCTGGAGTGTTTGAAGCCGCCGAAGGGCGCCTGCAACGCCAGGCCGGTGGTCTGTTCGTTGATCTTCACCACGCCGGCCTCGACGCGGTTGGCAAAGGTGAACGCCTTCTTCAAATCGTTGGTGACGATGCCGGCCGATAGCCCGAACCCGATTGCATTGGCCTTGTCGATCGCGTCGTCGATGTCCCGCGCCCGGATGATGCTGATGACCGGCCCGAAGACTTCCTCCTGAGCGATGCGCATGTTCACATCGGCATGGTCGAACACCGTCGGCTGCACATAGAATCCGCCGTCCCCGGCCCGGCTGCCGCCCGCC
Source organism: Thermoflexales bacterium (assembly GCA_034434575.1). GTDB lineage: Bacteria > Chloroflexota > Anaerolineae > J036 > Brachytrichaceae > Roseilinea. The sequence goes on along the minus strand of DAOTYS010000177.1, from coordinate 1,894 downwards.
AGCAGCGTTGCGCCTTCCTTCTGCCCGATCTCGACATACATCAGATCGGTTTCCAGTTGGTCCTGGTTGACGGCCGGCCCCATCTGCACGCCGCTCTCCAGCCCATTGCCGACCTTCAGGTTGCGCGCCGCTTCGGCCAGCGCCTCGGCATATCGGTCGGCGATGCCTTCCTCGACGATGACGCGGCTGGTGGCGGTGCACGCCTGCCCGGTTAACCCGAAGCCGCCCAGCACGGCCAGGTTCACCGCCAGCTTCAGGTCGGCGTCGTTCAGCACGACCATCGGGTTCTTGCCGCCCATCTCCAACTGCACGCGCGTCATGTTTTTGACTGCTTTGGCGTAGATGCCCGACCCGACGGCATACGAGCCGGTGAAGCTGATGCCCTTGACAATCGGGTTGCTGGCGATCTCGTCGCCGGCGACTTTGCCGGAGCCGGTGACGTAGTTGACCACGCCGGCCGGCAGGCCTGCCTCCACCAGCGCCTCGACCATCATCAACGAGACCTGCGGGGCCAGCGAGGCCGGCTTGAACACCACCGTGTTGCCATAGACCAGCGCCGGCGCCATTTTCCAGGCCGGGATGGCGATCGGAAAATTCCACGGTGTAATCAGCCCGATCACGCCCAGCGGTTCGCGCCGGGTGTAGAGCAGCGTGTCGGCGCTGTTGGCCGGCAGCACATCGCCGCCCATGCGCCAGCCCTCGCCGGCGTAATACTTGAAAATATCTCGGGCGCGCGCAACTTCGATCCTGGCTTCGGCCAGCGTCTTGCCCTCTTCGCGGGTCAGGCAAGTCGCCATGTCCTCCAGCCGGGCGGCGATGATCTGGCTCGCCTTGTCGAGGATGGCCCCGCGCGCCGGCGCCGGCATGCCGGCCCACTGCGGGAACGCCGCCTGCGCGGCCTCGATGGCGCGCTTCACATCCTCGCGCGTGGCCGATGGAAACGCGCCCAGGGTTTCGCGCGTGTTGGCCGGGTTGCGCGTCTCAAAAGTCGCGCCGTCCGACGCGCTCACCCATTCACCGTTGATCAGGTTCTTGAAGCTGGTTGGCATGATTCACTCCCGTGAGTATTCTATTCGACGCTCCGGTTCAGCCTTCAGCCCGTGTTGCGCAGTCCGCTGCTCACGCCGTTGATGGTCAGGTCGATCACGGCGCGCAGCAGTTCTGCTTCTTCGGCTGGGGCGTCTGGTTCGGTCGTCTGCCGGCGCAGCCGGCGGATCATCTCCACCTGGATGTAGTTGAGCGGATCGACGTAGGGGTTGCGCAACTGGATGGAACGCTGCAACACCGGTTCATTATCCAGCAGCGAGGCCTGCCCGGTGATGGCGCAAATGGCCCGGCGCGCCCGGTCGTATTCAGTCTGTATCAACCCGAAGATGCGCGCGCGGATGGACGCATCTTCCACCAGCGAGGCGTACTGCGCGGCGATGCCCATGTCGGCTTTGGTCAGGCTCTGCTGGGCGTTGTCGATCAGCGTCTGGAAGAACGGCCAGTCGCGGTACATCTCGCGCAACAGGCCGGCCCCGCCGCCGGCCCCGCCGCCGCTCCCGCCCTGGTTGGCCGGGTCGGGTGCCGTGGCCGGCGCGTCGTCGGGGGGAATGGCCCCGGCGGCCTGAAGCCCGGTGCCCAGCCCATACCAGCCGGGCAACACGAAGCGGCTTTGCATCCACGAGAAAACCCACGGAATGGCGCGCAGGTCGGCCACGCTGCGGGTCTGGCGGCGGTAAGCCGGGCGCGAGCCGATCTTCAGCCGGCTGATTTCGCCGATGGGCGTGGCCTGTTGCCAGAAGGTGAGGAAGTCGGGGTCGTCGTACACCAGCGCGCGATAGGCGGCCAGGCTGGCGGCGGCCATGCGTTCCATGCAGTCGCGCCATGCCTGTGGCGCCGGCTTTGGATG